>CAJUKA010000010.1 GCA_910586585.1 uncultured Lachnospiraceae bacterium | reverse complement strand
TTTCCTGTCCCCATTACCAAAACCTCCATGTCTTATTTTTATTAATTATAACATAAATACTCAAAAATAAGAAATATCATAGCAAACAAAAAAGAGTACGATATGCACTCTTTTTTGTTTGTGCCGCCACTGATTCTTACCCAATTATGAGTAAGAACCTTTCCAGGAGCAGGACGGCTATTTCTTATTTTTCAAATTCAGAATTGCAACAATTAGAAGTCCTATAGTTAAAAGCACCATAAATTCCTCATATGTACTCATAATAATCACCACCCTCCGACAGGATACTTGGATTGGGTGAGAGCACGTCCCCCGGCTGCCTGGTTAAACATATTATATTGTCATGGTGCAGTAGTTCCCCGATTTGAAATCGGAGAACTAAGTGAAGATTAGTTACCCAGTTGAGCATTGTAGAAAGTTTCTACTTCGTGCCTTTCCGCTTTACTCGCCGTGAATGGCGAATACTGCCGACCACAACCATTTGTCCGTGGTTAGACCCATTTGGGTCTTAGTGAAGGACATTTGGCTTTTATCCCTGCCGCTGATTAGACGTACTCAGCGCAATCCTGCGCTGACTCTCGGACAACCCGTACCTGAAGGTACGCTTTCAACCTCTGCAAGTGTGCCAACTTGTTGGTATGGTTGGTTCTAGAGTGGTTCATCAAAGAAAGCATCATCATGTTTTTTCATTTTTTCTGTAACCTCTATATCCGTACGCTCATGTGCTGCATTTGGAAGCAAATAATCCTTTTCGGGGGTAAGTTCTTTTGAAAATTCCGCTGTATTGGTTTCTTTCTCATCTTTTTTTGTGTATCGGGGGAGTTCGGTTAGTTCATTTACTCTTTTTTTAGCTTCTTCTTTTCCAGATATATTTAATTTTCTATAATCAGAGAGCAGATTACTTTCTCCCAATTCTTCAATTGTATTTTTTATGCTTTTAACGGATTCATGAAGGCGAGAAAAACTTTCTTTTGTACGTTCTATATAGTCAGCGATTTTTTTTTGTTCTTCCTTCGTAAGGCTTTCGCCTGATGCCTGTCGCTTGATGAGTTTTTCTGCTTCTGTATCTAATCTTTCTCTTTCAGGGTTCGGATTAACCCGAATACTTCCATCAAAACCCCTTAATTCATAAAGAGGTACATCAAGAGCATTTGCTATCTTTTGGAGTGTTTCAATTTTGGGAATCCGCTTCCCGTTTTCATATTGTGCAAGATTTTGAGGAGTTGTTCTTAACTTTTCAGCTAATTGTTTTTGGGAATGTTTTTTTTGTTTACGGATTCTTTTAATGTTTTCTCCTATATTAGACATAAATTTATTCCTCATTTTCTACTTTATAAATTTAAGAATATCATACAGTGAAAAATAAATCAATCAAAAGATTAATAATAATTTTACAAAAAAGCATTGATACAAGTCAAATGATTGAATATAATCAATCAAAAGATTTATAAAGGAGGTAAAACATATGGAAATAATAAGAATCGACAGAATCAAACTCATAACAGAGCTTGAAAAACGTGACATGACGCAGAAGCGGCTTGCAGAATTGTCCGGCGTATCGAGAGCCACAATTAACTACATTAAAGGCGGCAAACGCTGCACTGATGAAGTTGGCCAGAAGATTGCAAAGGCTCTTGGTGTCGATGTAACTGAAATCATTGAGGACTAAGAAAGGAGAAAACAAAAATGGCAAAGGTAGTATTTTGTGATTATTACATGGTAGACGAGGAGAGAATGAAAGGCTATACAGTGGCGAATGTATCCTTTGGAATTAATGCAGCAGATTCTGGGATGCTAATTGAGCTGGAGCTGGAAATTGACAACGTGGTTCTGGGCATTGATACTCTTTATGACCCCGACCATGAGGAACTGGAAGAGCCGTGCCAGATTTCTCAGGAGTATGTGAAGCGCATTCAGCAGTAAGCGAGGTGGTATCTATGTTATCAAGAGAAGAATTAGACCAAATAGCGGCAGCAGACGAAGCGTGTCTTGGTGTGGGCAGTAAGGAGTTCATAAACCCTAGAAGCGAAACAGGCAGCGGGCAAAATTGAGAGGATTGCACTTGGCCGCAGTAATTTTTACGGGGCGAGGCGGCTGTTCTTTCATTACCTGGACACTGCATTGAGCGAGATATACAACCTGTAAGAGTGGTACTAAAATGGTACTAAAAAATCATGCAGACAGAAAAATCAGAGGAAAAAGACGCGCAAAAGCATATAAAATCAACGAAAAATAGGGTAAAAATGAGGACAAAAGATTTTGAACGTCGGGGAACGACCTTCTCCACTACTCGCCGCGCGGGGCACGTGCAGCAAAGCTGCTAATTTCCTTACGTGCCCCTGTGCATTAAAAAGGGGCTGCCGCAAGATACCTTTCTTAATGCGGCCGCCCAAAATATTATTTGATATTATTATAATCTCTTCAAAAGCGCTTCTCTTGCTTCTTCATAACCTGGTTTCCCAAGAAGTGCAAACATATTTTTCTTGTAGCTTTCTACACCTGGCTGATTAAATGGATTTACACCAAGTAAATATCCGCTCAAACCACATGCAAACTCAAAGAAATAGAATAATTCTCCCAAATAGAATTCATTTACTTCTGGTACATTTACCATCACATTTGGAACTTGTCCATCTGTATGTGCAAGAATTGTACCATTCATAGCGCTCTTATTTACAAAGTCTACGGACTTTCCTGCAAGATAATTAAGTCCGTCTAAATCTACAGGCTCTGTACCAATCAAAATTTCTTCTCTTGACTTCTCGATATTGAGCACTGTTTCAAACATAATTCTGGAACCATCCTGAATAAACTGTCCCATAGAATGCAAATCTGTCGTAAAATCTACGCTTGAAGGATATAATCCCTTTTGATCTTTGCCCTCTGATTCTCCAAAAAGCTGTTTCCACCACTCAGAAACATAATGAACACTTGGCTCATAATTGCACAGAATTTCAATTGCTTTTCCTTTTCTCAAAAGAATGTTTCTAACTGCTGCATACTTCATAGAATCATTTTCTTCATATGGAAGCTCTAGTGCGCTCTTTCTGCCGCTTGCTGCACCTTCCATCAGCTTGTCAATATCCGCACCGCTCACTGCGATAGGAAGCAAGCCAACTGCTGTCAGAACAGAGAAACGCCCTCCTACATCATCAGGAACAACAAATGTTTCATAGCCTTCTTCTGTCGCAAGATTCTTTAAAGACCCTTTTGCTTTATCTGTTGTCGCATAGATTCTCTTTGCTGCGCCTTCTTTTCCGTATTTCTTTTCCATCATTTCCTTGAATACACGGAATGCAATTGCAGGCTCTGTCGTTGTGCCTGACTTGCTTATCATATTGATAGAGAAATCTCTGTCGCCAATAACATCGATCAAATGTTTCACATAAGTAGAACTGATTGAATTGCCTACAAAATAAATTTCAGGAGTTTTGCGGATACTCTTGTCCACCATATTATAAAAGCTGTGACGCAGGAATTCGATTGCTGCTCTGGCTCCAAGATACGATCCGCCAATTCCAATAACCAATAATACTTCACTATCGTTTTGGATTCTTTTTGCAGCTTCTTTAATTCTAGCAAATTCTTCTTTGTCATAATCAACAGGCAGATTTACCCAGCCCAAAAAATCATTGCCTGCACCGGATTTGTTTACAAGTACCTCCTTTGCATCAAGTGTCAGCTTTTTCATGTAATCTACTTCATGATCACTGATAAACTGTGCTGCCTTTGAATAATCAAATGTTACCTTGCTCATTTGTTCTCTCCTTTACTATGATTGTCGTTTCACTTAATTTTACATTCTTTTACAGAAACTTTACATTTTATATATTAACAAAATTTTCCATATAAATCAATTATCTATTCAACTTTTACACTTTATTTCCTATAATAGAACGAAGCAGTTCTTCCAGCTCATGTGCTTCCTCCTGTGAAAAAACCGACGTCTTTCCATCTAATTTTTCATCATCAAAAAGCTCCTCATTTTCGTTCTCTTCTATAGAATCCAACTGCGCCTTGCTGCGTCGCTCTGCCTTGGCATTTTTCTCCTGCGCAAGCTCCCACAAAAGTTTTTCTTTTTCCATGATTCCATGCTCAAGTCTCTGCGCTACTGTATTTTCCAAATAATCTGTCAGATTTGTCTTTAGCATTTTTCTGCGGTTTGGCATGTCCACAATAGACATAACGCTTAGATACAGATAAATACCAAACAAGCTGATAATATAAAATGGAAGTAAATCTATCAGTTTTCTGCCCTCCACGATACCACTGCAGACACCAAACCCTGCCACAAAAACGCCAGCCAACATCAGTTGTCCAGATAAATGTTTCATAAAACTGATACTCATTCCCAAAATACGTATGCGATTGATGTATTTGTCTACAAACACTGGTATGTTGGCAACTCCGCCATTGAGCTTATAACAGTTTACAAAACGTTCTTTGCATTGATTTAACAGTTTATTATCCATTCCTGAAAGTGTATCTGCCTGGTGAATCATTCTTTGGTATATTGCCCCTATAGCAATCTGATATAAAATACCCATAGCCATAAAAACAATTGTAAGTATCAATATTGTCATTTCCTTCGTCATAATGATGTCTCCTTCCTTGCAATATCGTTGTAACAATCATATAACTGTGATATCAGTATAATCTCTTACAATCCGCACCACAAGACGTTTTGAGGCAAAATCGTTCGACAAATTCACACAGGGTACGATTCCTATTTTCCCTGCTCGACGGTGTATTCTTTTTTCTGACAGATTGCGTATGGATTCTCTTGACCGAAATATCATTCTACCAAATCTGAAAGCGGCAAAAATGTATATCCCATCTCTTCCCATTTTGTGAGAATCTCATCTAAAATTTCTCCATTTGTCTGAGAAGTATTGTGCAGCAGAACAACGGCACCAGGATGAATTCGTGCCGTAAGCTTCTTTATGGCTTCTGCATGACTTGGCTGCTTTTCTGTATCCCAATCCACATAGGCAAGGCTCCAAAAAATTGTCGAATAGCCTAATTCCTCTGCCATTTCTAAATTGGCAGCATTGCATTTCCCCTGTGGCGGACGATAATACATTGCAAGGTCTGTACCTGTTATCTCATGAAAACATGCGGATACATCATCAAGCTCTTTTTGAAAATCATCGAGCGCTGAAATCGAAGCCATATCTGGATGATGATAGGTATGATTTCCCACTGTGTGTCCATCTTCCACCATACGTTTGACCAAATCCGGTGCCGTTTCCAAAAAATGTCCTACCACAAAAAAAGTTGCTGGAACTTGATGCTTTTTCAATGCGTCCAAAATCGGTTCCGTATTTCCATTTTCATATCCGCAGTCAAATGTCAGATAAATGACTTTCTCACTGTCCTCTCCTACGTAATATGAGTGATATGCTTTGAGATCTGCTGCCGAAGCATTTCCAACTGGCTGTGTGCCTTCCTCACCAAAATGAAGCCCCCAATCTTCCGAAGCAAGAATCAATTCCTTTTTTTCAATCTGTTCTGTTTCTTCTGGCTTGGTTTCTGTATCAATATCTGTAGTATTCTCTATGTTTTCCTCATTATCCAAGTCTATCTCTTCAGATGGGGAAATTGTTTCGTCTATCATAGATTCTGATTCTTTTTGTAAGAACTCATGTTCGACTTGAAAACTTTCTAACTGTTCAAACGAAACACTCTCTACCTCGTTCTTGCTGCAACCTGTCAAAAGCAGCAGCGCTGCTGCCGCCCCAAATAATAAAATACCTTTTATATGGTTTCTTCTTTTGTTTTTCATTGATTTCTCCTATTTCTGTTTTTTTATGTCTTTAAATTCTCTTGTACTGACACTTGTGATTCATTTTATAAAAAATGTATTCCAAAATCTCCTTGTACTCTCGTTATAGAACTATTTTATAATTAGTATAATACACATTTGCATCAAAGTTGTAAAAAAACAGGTACATACACTATTGTTTTTTATTTCCATATGTTATACTATTTGCATTACCTAAATAGTGGTTTTAAATCCAAATACATAGGAAAGGATGATTTAATAATGTTTACCTTTACAGAAGACTGTAAAATTGGAATCGAACAGATTGACGACGAACATAAGTATCTTTTTGGGCTGTTAGATAAAGCATATATTCTAGTAACTACCGATTACCACAGTGACTATTATCAGCAATTAAAAGATATTATAGCAGAACTCGACGATTATGCAGAACAACATTTTTCACATGAAGAAGCTTATATGACACAAATTTGTGATCCGGAACTTATACTCCAGCGTTCACAACATGGATTTTTCCGTGAAAAAATCCGAGAGTTTGATTTTATCAATATTGACAGGGAGGAAGACCAGCAGCGTGTTCTTTCAGAACTTGTCGCTTTTCTGGCTAGATGGCTCTATCGGCATATTCTTAGCAGTGATATCCTTATTGGAAAACTTCCGCCGCTTGAAGAATGGATGATAAAAGAAAATCCCTGTGAATTCACAGAAGAATATCTGACTGGCATTGATTTTGTAGACAGAGAACACAAAGAACTATTCCGTATTGTTGACAACGCAAATCAACTGGTAAAATCCTATGACACCTCTTCGAGCTACGACAAAATTATTGATATCTTAAATGAATTAAAAGATTATACCAAAGAACATTTTGGCGATGAAGAAGAATATATGGAAAGCATCCAATATGAAGGACTTCCGGCACAAAAACGTGCACATGAAGCTTTTATTGACAAAATGGAAAACATTGATCTGGATAAAATTGAAGAAGAACCACAAGAATATCTCCAGCATCTGATTGAATTTCTTTTAAGCTGGCTGATTAATCATATTCTGTATACGGACAAAAAAATTCCTTTGGTGAAAAATACTATGGCAATTGACTGAATCGAGTAGGGAAGTTTCCTTCCCCTACTCGGACACCCGTGTGCATAAAAAAGATTGAGCGCCGGCGCGCTCAATCTGCAAAAAACTTCGTTTTTTGTTTCAATGGATTCAGTGTTCGCAATTTCCTATAGAGTAAAAAAGATTGAGCGCCGGCGCGCTCAATCTGCAAAAAACTTCGTTTTTTGTTTCAATGGATTCAGTGTTCGCAATTTCCTATAGAGTAAAAAAATCCGCCCTCGTGACTGAGGGACGGATTTTTTTGTTAAATGATACTTTTTCTTTATGAAATCAATGCTCTTCTGTACTTACTTTTATTGGATGTTTTGCCATATAAACGAGACATATTACTGCTGTCGCAATAAAAGGAAGTCCCGACAAAATTCCTGTAGGAGAAGGTCCTACAAAATAATTTCCTCCGTCAAAAGTAAATAAAATTGCCTGTGACATCATAATATTGACTGCACTGTGTGCAAACACCGATGGAAAAATACTGCCTGTACGCAGGCACAAAAATGAATAAATAATTCCTGTTACCATTCCAAACAGACACATTGCAAGAATATTTACAACTGGAAAACCTGCATTGCTGTTCCCATAATAATATCCCATTGCTACCAAAGGTGCATACCACAATCCTGATATCAACCCACTGACAATCATAGAAGGAATTGCACCTATTTTTCGAAACAATTTAGGAAGAAGATATGCACGGAATCCCCATTCTTCGCCAAAACTATTTATGATATCAAGAATTGCTGCAGTAAAAACCTTGATAAGCAAATCGGTCTTATAAGCTGCCACAATATCAACTGTATCTATCTGCGTAGCAGCATTTTGTGCATAAGTTGCTGCAAAATTTGTCATATTGGGATCAAAATTATTTCGAAAGATAAGAAAATACAATGCTGCTCCCAAAAATGTAAGAGCGGTCATTCCAAACCAGCCAAACAAAAATAAAAATTTATGCTCCGCAAGATTAAACTGAAAACCAGATTTCAAAAGTCCTTCCTTTGTGGCAATTCTTGCAACCAAGGCTGCCAGTGCAGGCGTTATCATAACCTGTGCCAACATATCCACTGCTGCCTTTGCCGTATCTGGATTTCCGCTCTGATACATTGGAATAATCCCAAAAATCTCCATGACCCATGCCACACCAAAACATAATACCAAAAATATTATCAAACGTTTTGTTTCAACTTTCTTGTCTGTGACACCCACAAGTTCCTTCTTTTTTGGCTGCTGTGCCTGTGTTTGCGTATGTTTAAATCTCTTGGTGATATCAAATGCATCTTCCGAAGGAACATCAATGATATCTTCCTCTTGCGTTTGCTGGTCTGATTCTGTTGTTTCCATATTTAATTTTTCATCTGTCTTTTTTTCTAAATCTGCCATAATCCTTCTCTTTTCTATCTTTTTTCTACTTGATTTCATTTGCCATTTGATAAAAATGATGATAAATTCCGCCAAGTTCCATGAGTTCTTCGTGGTTTCCTTCCTCCACAATTCCCTCATCTGTCAAAACCAATATTCTGTCTGAATTTCTGATGCTTGAAAGCCTGTGTGCAATTGTCAGCGTGGTGCGTCCCTTTGCCAGTTCATTCAAAGATTTTGCCACTGCATACTCACTCTCATTATCAAGCGCTGAAGTTGCTTCGTCAAGAATCAAAATTGGCGGATTTTTGAGAAACACCCTTGCGATACTAATTCTCTGCTTTTGTCCTCCAGACAGCTTCACACCACGTTCTCCGACGTATGTATCATATTGATCCTTCAAATCTCTTATAAATTCATCTGCTCCAGCTCTTTTTGCCGCTTCTGTCACTTCCTCATAAGATGCGCCCGGCTTGCCATAAGCAATATTTTCATATACAGTTCCAGAAAAAAGATACACGTCTTGCTGAACAACCCCAATACTTTGCCGCAGACTCTTTAATGTCAGTTTTTTAATATTTTTGCCATCTAATGTTATTTCTCCCGCTGATACATCATAAAATCTTGGAATCAGATTGCACAGGGTTGTTTTACCGCCTCCTGAAGGCCCTACAATCGCAAGTTTTTCCCCTGCATGAATTTGTAAGTTTAGATTGGAAAATACCTTATTGTGGTCATCTGGATACTCAAAACTAACATTCTTAAATACAATCTCTCCCTTTGGCTCTACAAGATCCTTGGCATCTTGTTCATCAAAAATCTCAATATCTGCATCCATAATCTGTAGAAACCGTTCAATTCCTGTGATACCACGCTGGAACTGTTCTGCAAATTCGATAATTCTACGAATCGTTGCTATCAGCGTTGACACATACATCACATATGCAACCATATCACCAGGAAGTATTTTTCCATTCATCAGGAAAAAACCGCCGCCGATAATAATTGTTAGATACATTAAGCCGTCAAAAACTCTAGTAGAAGTACTGAAAATACCCATTAGATTATAGGTGTATGTCTTTATTTTCAGAAATTCCTGATTGCCGTCCTCAAATTTTTGTGATTCAAGCTCTTCATTTGTAAATGCTTTTACTACCTTTTGTCCAAGAAGGCTGTCTTCAATCTTTGCATTCAGCTCGCCTATCTGATTCCTCTGGCTGCTAAATGCAGTCCGCATTTTTTTGTTAATCATTCTGCACACAATTGTCATAATTGGTACAAACACAAAAATCATTAAAGTAAGCAGCAAATGAATCTGTGATAAAATCGCAAAGGAAATCACAATTTTGATTCCCGCAATAAAAAATTCCTCCGGACAGTGATGTGCGAATTCTGTCACTTCGAACAAGTCATTTGTAATTCTACCCATAATCTGACCGACTTTTGTATTATTGAAATATGTGTTTGACAACTGCTGCAAATGCGCATACGCATCACGACGCATATCTGTCTCTATTTTGGCGCCCATAATATGGCCTGTATCAGCCATATAATAATTTGCCAATGCATCAATAATTCGAAGTACAAAATACACCAGCGCTAAACCTACTACCATGCGCACTGTCAATAGCGTCACATCTTCAAGCGCTGTATTTGTAATTTTCCGAATAATCAATGGCAGCACAATTTCACAGACAGTTGTGAGTGCCGCACAGAATAAATCCACATATAATGTTTTATAATATGGTTTAAAATATGGTAGAAAGCGTTTGATTAACGTTTTGGTTGCATACTCATTATTCTTATTTTGTTCCATTTCTAGCCTCCATACTATACTATGTACTCTCGCAATCTCCCTGTATCTGATATTGCAAGAATACATTCACGAGTAATTTTATTTGTTTGATTCTATATTGAACCGCGAATCAGCTTCATCATGAGTGCACTTGCAGGCTCCATTTTATCTTTCGTAATCAGCAAAATACGATATTTCAAAAATGGATTTAGATTTTCTATCGCCTTTGCAGTATCCAAAACAAAATACTGCTGTTTTTCTAATTCCTCATAAGTGCAGTCAATAAATATCAGAATTGCTCTGCATCTGGCATGATAAAGCTTCAAATATCCACAAAGCTGATCAAAATTTCGTGATTTATCCACAATTTCACCAATATTATCCTCAGAAGCTTCAAATGCCTTTCCCATCTGGATAAATGACATTGGCATTACTTTTGTAGAAATACTGCTTCCCCAATAAACCATATTGCTGCGCATATTTTGAAAAAGCTTATCATGTGATTTGAGCGCAGTTACCGCATCTTTTATTGAGTTGTCTATTTCTTGGATATTGCCTGATATGTCCGCCACAAAAGCGATTTCCAGCGGATGTCCCTTTATCGGTGTATTGGAAGGCGCACAAAATATTTTATCGACTCTTTTATTCAATTCCAGTTTTTGAAGCTGTGTCAATGCCATCTGAAAAACCTCTCATTTTCTTTTGTTCTGCTAAATGTTGGTTTACAATCTTTTCTATGGATTCTCTTGATATTGGATAATGAAATTCTTTTATAATCCTATCCACTGTATATCCATGATCCGCTAAATGTCTGATTGCGCCTCCATAGGCAAAATCTTTTGTAAAATTGGATAATGCTTCCTCAAAGTATCCATGATTTGCTTCTTCCATAATCATCATCCCCCTCAAAACGATTTTATATTTCATCCGCAGACTCCACACCCTTAAGGCTTTGCAGCGAATTCAAATACTCTTCTTTCTTTTTTCCCCTTGGTATCTGAAAGGTTGTCACAATCTGAAAATGCTGCCCTTTTGCTTTTGGCTTGTCCACATAAAAAGTATCTACAAAACAGTGGTCCTCTTTGAGCTGCTTTGACACCTGCGTTATCGCTTTGCCATTCTCGACCTCAATAAGAATTGTCATATAGCGCGTATATTTATAGATTCTATCTTCCACATATGGAACCAAATGTACACTGGCAAGCCAAAATACTGTGAGTATCACTGCTCCATCAATAAACCCGATTCCTACTGCAAGACCAACACATGCACATGTCCAGATACTTGCTGCAGAAGTCAAACCTTTTATCTGATGGCCAGATATCAGTATGGAACCAGCGCCCAAAAATCCAACCCCGCTAATGACCTGAGCAGCGATTCTTGAAATGTCAAACCGTTCTGGATAAAGTTCCTCAAGATACTGTTCCATCAACATTACCATCGTTGCGCCAAGACATACCGTAATAGTAGTTCTTGCGCCGCCGCCGCGCCTTTTAACACCGCGATCAATTCCTATTATCATGCCAATCACAGCAGAGATAACAATTCTTATCAAAATATTTATCCATGACCATTCTGAAAATCTGTCCGTAAACATACGTATTTTTCTTTTCCTTTCACTGCTTTTTTGTCACAATTTCATCGGAATCTAACAAGATGG
Source organism: uncultured Lachnospiraceae bacterium (assembly GCA_910586585.1). Taxonomy (GTDB): domain Bacteria; phylum Bacillota; class Clostridia; order Lachnospirales; family Lachnospiraceae; genus COE1. Next base: position 78,600 of record CAJUKA010000010.1, on the reverse strand, counting down.
TAAACGGTCCATCATTCAAAAGAGAAACTTTCATATCTGCGCCAAATGATCCCCGCTTGGTCTGAAACCCTTTTTTCTGAATCTCATGGATAATATATTCATACAATTGTTCCGCCTGTTCGGGCTTTCCTGCCAATGTAAAAGAAGGACGGTTTCCTTTTCGACAGTCCGCATATAGCGTAAACTGTGAAATAATTAGAAATTCCCCATTTACATCCGATATTGATAAATTTGTTTTTCCTTCTGCATCGTCAAAAATACGCAGTTTTGTCAATTTATCAATCATTTTATCTGCTATCTGTGTATCATCACTGTCCGCAACGCCTGCAAAGACCAAAAGACCATGGCCAATTTGTCCTATAATTGTTCCATCTACAGAAACGCTTGCTTCTTTTACACGCTGTATTACAAATCTCATAACAAAACCCTTTCTTAATCGTACTTTTTGCATACATAGAAACGGCGATCAGAAATCGCCGTTTCAACTATGCATTATAAATCAGATTTGACAAAATTATACGAACCACCAAGCATCTTATTGAGATCAGCATCTGCCTGCTCATATGTTTTGAATACAATTCCTTTCATGCCAAGCATTCTTGCTGTTTCAATATTTTCTTCTCTGTCATCAATAAATACGCATTCTGAAGCTTCCAATTGATATTCTTTCATAAGATGCTCATAAATATCAGCATTTGGCTTAACCATTTTGACAAATCCTGAAACAACCTTTCCATCAACCTTATCAAGAAATGGAAAACTTCCGGCATTTGCATGGAGCGCAAATACATCTCTTGGATAATTGGACAACAAATAAACATTAAGGCCACATGCTTTAAGATGTTCTATCCATGTCACACAATAGGCATATGGTTCTACAAGCTTATCCCGATTGTCCCAAACCAAGTTAAACTCTTCTAAATAATTTTTGTTTTCTTCGCGGAATTTCTCAACAATTTCAGATTCTTCGTATATACCATGATCGAGTTCCCCCCACCATTTACTGCCAAATACAGTATGCTGAAATTCTTCTTTTACCTCTTTTGAAAGCTTCAAATCCTCCATAAGATCACGCCATCTAAAGTCAACAAGTACATTTCCTATATCAAATATCACATTTTTTATCATAATTCTACGCCATTCTTTTTCAAAAGTGCTTGTGCGCTCTCCACAGAATCTACTCCTGTTTTGTTTTTAATTGGTGCAAATTCATAATCTCTAACAATTTCAAATGACAGGCAGTTATCCAGCAAATGAATCATATCCAGAACCAAAAGTTCAAATTTATATCCATTTGGTGTCTCCGGCTTGATATATTCGCCATTTTCATTGATATAAGGAATCTTTTTCTCAACAACATGTACTGGCATCTTTGTACTCAAAATTTCTTCAAGCTTATCTACTCGGAATAAATAATTTAAGATTACACCAAAATTATACAAAAGTTGTCCATTTTCATCCTTGGAATTGATAATTTCTTCTGTCATTTCATAATACTCAACAATTGAAGGCTTGCCATCCTCTAAACACAAAACGCCTATCTTCTCCTGTGGATCTGCTTTTCGAACCACCTTTGCACCACTCACACAACCAGAATCAAGCGTTGCTCCTACAAAAACAGGGTCTGCAATTCGTTGAAGTACATTGTCCACTGCAAAAATATTGAGCCATTCAACCCCTCTTGCCTTGACATCCTTTAACACGCCTGTCACAGACATCGAATAAAACCAGCCGCCGTTTCCATTTGGAGAAAGAGACAACGAATTTTCAGATTCCATATAAAGCTTTCCATCAAAATCAACAGAAGGCGCCATCTCCTGTTTAAAAAATTTCACAAAATCTTTCGGATATCCAAAATATGCTTTTTCCTCAAAAAAGGCAATCGTTTCATCATTATTTTTGTCACTTGTCATCACATACAAGGGCACAAAGCACCCTGCTTTATCTGTGACATCCAGCAGATTTCGAATCAAGCGTTCAAAAATAAACATATCTTTTGTGATACCAATATTGTATTTTCCCTTTGGTCCATCTGAACCAAGTCTCGTTCCCTGTCCGCCTGCTAAAAGTACAGCGCCGACTTTTCCTGCTTTGATAGCTTCCAATCCCTGCTTTTCATATTTTTCTTTATTTGCTTGAATTACATCTACTTCCAATGCTGACAATGGCTCAAGTTTTCCTCTTTTTTGTGTATGGTCTTTCTGGCCTGCTATGGATACAATAGACCAGTCAATTCGTTCTATTTGCGCTGTCAGCTTTTCTTTACCTGCATTATCTAATTTTTTGTATGCCTCAAAAATATGCTCCTGTCCATGTTCTTTGAGTACGTTGAAAAGTTCATTCTCTCCCATTTTCAAAACCTTACCTTTCTCTGAAAAAATTTTTTTCCGCATAAATGTCATGCAGGTGCTTCTTGTGTTACTGTTATTTATACTACATTTTGCATATTATTGCAAATACCTTATGGTATTTATTCAAAATCCTTCAAGTATACCTCCATGGAACGGTTCATCTCTTTTGAAAAGTCAGACTCATATTTCCTTTTCCAAAATGCTTCCATCCAGTCATCATATGTTTTTGTACCTGTGCTTTTTGCAAACATTGCACGAATCTGCTCACTATTTTTACTTTGGTAGGTATTCTCGCACACAATATCAGAAAGAGAAAACCGTTCTGGTTTTTCACGCTCTTTCTGCTGTTCTGTGGCATATCCAAATACCAGCATACATGCAGGATATACATATTGCGGCAGTTTTAAGAGCTGCCTCATCTCTTCTGCATGTTCCATCACATCTCCGATATAACAAGAACCGATTCCCAGGCTCTCTGCCGCTGTGACTGCATTTTGTGCTGCAATGAGTGCATCTTCAACAGCCAAAAGTAAATCACCTGTACCAGGCTTTCTGGGAGATAGTCCTGCTTCTTCATAAAAAGACAGCCATTTCTTACAATCCGCACAGAAAATCAACACCATTTTTGCCTTTGCAATAAATGGCTGATGATCGCAGAGTTCTGCCAATCTTTCTTTTTTATCCTGATCGGTAATATCAAGAATCGTATAAAGTATCTGACAGCCGGCAGATGGCGCCTGCAATGATGCATTCAAAATACGTTCCTTATCTTCTCTTTCAATTTCTCTTTCCGTAAAAACACGAACAGATTTTCTTAAATGAAGCGCTCGTAAAATTTCATTCATATTTGTTCCTCATTCTTTTATTTTCTCGTTTTTTTTTATTATAACACAAATTGAATTGTTGCGTAAAATTAATTTTATTATGACTCAATTATAGACAAAACTAAAAAAATTTTGTAAAATAAAGAATAGAAACATTACAACGCTTAAAAAGGAGTTTGTATATGGATTTTTTCTCAAAAGATGAGGCAGATGTAATTGGTGAAATCTCTAATATTTCCATAGGCTCATCCGCTACAAGCATGAATAAAATGTTAGGGCAGCCAATCAAAATTACAACGCCGGATGTATCTCTCGTTCACAAAGATGAAATTTTAAAAGATTATAAAAATTCTTGTATTCTTGTCAGAGTGCAATATACTCAGGGTCTCTCTGGTAACAATATGCTTATTCTCAAGGACAAGGATGCTAAAATTATCACTGATCTTATGATGGGTAATGATGGGACAGGGGAGTATTCACAAAGCGATATCACCCCTTTACATATCAGTGCTATTTCTGAAGCCATGAATCAGATGACAGCAAGTTCTGCTACTGCAATGAGCAAGATGTTTGATAAAAAAATTGATATCTCGCCTCCTACCGTACAGCAGGTTGTTGTTGAAAACTATGTATTTCCAGATGATATCTCCGATGAACTTTTTGTTAAAATCAATTTTTGGATGAGGATCGGAAAGCTCATAGATAGTACAATTATGCAATTATATCCTTTTGATTTAGCACACTCTATTTATAATTTATTCCAGAGGAGGAACTGAAATGGCAAAGAATGTATTAATTGTCGATGATGCTGCTTTTATGAGAATGATGATAAAGGACATTTTGACAAAAAACGGTTATTCAATCGCCGGTGAAGCAGAAAATGGAAAAGTAGCTGTAGATAAATATAATGAGACAAAACCTGACCTTGTTCTTATGGATATTACGATGCCAGAAGTAGACGGTATACAAGCATTAAAGGCAATTAGAACGATTGATCCCAACGCAACCGTCATTATGTGTTCTGCAATGGGGCAGCAGGCAATGGTTATTGAAGCAATTCAGTCGGGCGCCAAAGATTTTATTGTAAAGCCCTTCCAAGCCGAACGAGTCATTGAAGCAGTGAAAAAAGTTATCGGATAATCAAAAAAGTATTCTTTATGAAAACCGGAGCAAACGTTCCGGTTTTTAGAATACTTTTTTATATAAGCAAAGCTTTTTGCAGATTGAGCGCGCTGGCGCTCAATTTTTTACAATAACGGTGACAATATTTTTAATGCGGACTGCATTATTTTATTTCCAATAGGTCTCTTTACCCATTTTTCCAAACTCATTTCTTCACATTGTATAAGCGTTTTTAAAAAATCTTCTTTCATATCTTTTATCGCGTCCATTTCACTCAAAAAAACACCGCATTCATAGTGAAGATAGAAACTTCTATAATCAGTATTAATTGTCCCGCAGATTGCACATTCATCATCTGATATGACATTTTTTGCATGAATAAAACCTGGTTTGTATTCATAAATATGCACACCTGCTTCCATAAGATTGCCATAATTGGATACATTCACCATATAAACATACCATTTGTCATAGACTCTTGGAACAATAATCCGGACATCAACGCCGCTCTGTGCAGCGCTTGTGAGATCATCACGCATACTTTGATCGAGCACAAGATATGGCGTGGTGATATATATATAATCTCTTGCTTTGTTAATCATTCTCGTATAAACGCCTTCTGTAGGATTGTGGGGATTTCTGTGCGGTCCCCCCATAAATGGCTGTACATATCCCGATTCCGTGACAGAGACATCTGGTTTATAATCTTCATTGCAAATTTCTGTCTCTTGGCCAACACGCCACATATCCAGAAAAAAACAAGTGAAACTATATGCTCCCTCTCCATAAAGACGAACACCGGAATCTTTCCAATGCCCGAAGCGTTGAATATAATTTGCATATTCATCTGCAAGGTTAAAACCGCCTGTGTAAGCAATATTTCCATCAATGACTGTAATTTTTTTATGATTTCGATAATTGAATGACATGCGTGCCATGTCACGGTGAATCGGATTAAAAATACACATATGAATTCCGCGATTTTTGATATCTTCCCGAAATGCATGTGTATTAATTCTAAGCGTACCAAAATCATCAAACAAAAGTTTTATTTCGACGCCTTCTTTTGCTTTTTTGGTTAGTTCCTCTAAAATATCACTCCAAACTTTTCCATCTGATACAATAAAGTATTCCATAAAAACAAACTTTTTGGCATTCTTAATATCTTCCAGCATTGCAGATAAAACATCTTCACCAACTTTATAATAAGTAGCTTTGGTATTGTTATATATTGGAAATCCCTCTTTTCGCAAGTATCTGCTAATCTGCACTTTATTTGGGTGCTGTCTTTCCAAATCATGAACAACACTTTCATCTTGCTTTAGGCTTTGCATCATCTGATTATCTAGTTCTCTCAGCCGTCTGAAATAGCGGGAATTTACTCTTTTTCTTCCCCACATAAAATATAGAAAAAGCCCTGCAACAGGCAAGACAAGGATAATAATAATCCAGCTTAATTTATAAGATTCGGCATTATTGACAAGAGTAAATACTGTAATTACGCTTACAAGTTCCAAAACAAAATAAGCATAAATAGAATATCGCATCAGATACACTGCAAGAAAAATAATGATGCCAATTTGTAAAAAAAATGCAATTCCTACTGTGAATCCACGTATAATTCCATAATATTTGCTTCGTACTATGCCCATTTTATTTCATGTCCCTTCATCATATCAACAATACATTCCATACGCTTTTAATATAATTACTATATTTTACCACGATTTTACATATTTTCAAGAAAGAATATTAAAAACTACATTTGTTTGGCAATATGACATTTTAATCTTTACTATTATCTGATACACTAATATAAATATACAAACCTTTATCAAATACACACAAATTCATAAAATATCTTTCTCAAGAGGAATGTATGAGATGAAAAATACAATTGATCAAACTCTTTTTTCTGAAGCTTGTTATCAGATGATTGGTGCACTGCAAGGACAAAATGGAATTGGGACACTTCAGGAAAAAACAATACATAGTGTTTTGAAATATTATTATGCTCCCAACCCTGATTATCATGAAGTAAAAATTGGTCCCTTTGTAGCGGATATTTGTATTGATGGCGAATTGTTTGAAGTGCAGACACGCAATTTTAATAAAATGAGAGAAAAGCTTTCTTATTTTTTGCAGGAATATGATGTCACAATTATTTATCCTGTTGCACATACCAAATGGTTGTCTTGGCTTGATATGGAAACAGGTGAGCTTTCACCAAAACGCAAATCTCCAAAAACAGGCACACTCTACCAGATCGTACCAGAATTATATCGTATCAAAATGTTTATCAATAACCCAAAACTGCATTTTATTATTAGTCTGATTGATGTCGAGGAGACAAGATACTTAAATGGATGGAGCAAGAACAAAAAGAAAGGTTCTTCCCGCATGGATGGTATTCCTGTTGGAATCTTTGACGAGATACGAATAGACACGCTGTCTGATTATAATAAATTTCTGCCAGACATACTTCCTGAATCCTTTACTTCTGGTGATTTGAGAAAAGCAGCTAAAATTTCACAGAAAACTGCTTCCACCCTGTTAAATATACTATCCGAAATCCAAATTGTAGAACGCATTGGAAAAAAGGGAAGAAGCTATCTGTATCAAAAAAGTTGAACAACTCTGTAAAAATATTTCAAATAATGTAACAGTTCATCCATACCCGCTCAAATAAGGATGCGAACGGGTATGGAAATCGTTTGGTACTGCACATTTGTTAATCTTACCCAACGATTGGTTTTATTTTGCTTTTATTGAGATATATTGGTATCTTCCTGATTATCAGTAGCACTTTCTTCTATGATGTCTTCTGACAATTCTTCTTCCTCTATCTCCTGTGTTCCATCGGAAAGCCTTTCTCTAACCTTGGCAATCTTTGCTACCCTCACAGACTCATCATCCAGATTAATCAACTTCACACCAGAGGTATTTCTGCCATAAACAGAAATATCACAAACAGGAATCTGGATAATAACGCCCTCTGTTGTGATCATCATAAGCTCATTGTCATCTTTGACAGCTTTGACACCGACAACATTTCCTGTTTTTTCTGTAATACGATAACTTTTAACACCTTTTCCGCCGCGCTTTTGCACAGTAAATTCATCCAGGCTTGTTCGTTTGCCCATTCCCATCTCAGAAACAATCAGCAGCGCATCTCCTTGGGTATTTAACTGCATTCCAACAATTTCATCACCATCGTCAAGATTCATGCCAATGACACCCATTGCAACCCGACCCATAGATCGTACATCAGTTTCTTTAAAACGAATACACATTCCGTACTTTGTAATTAGGAAAATTTCAGAATTTTCATCTGTCGTTTTTACCTCGATAAGTTCATCATCATCACGTAATGAAATTGCAGCAAGCCCATTTTTTCGAACATTTGAATATTCCATAATTGGAGTCTTTTTTGCAATACCCTTTTTTGTCACCATAAAAAGATGCTTACCTTCTTCAAACTCACTAATAGGAATCATGGCAGATATTTTTTCACCCGGATTTAACTGCAAAAGATTGACAATTGCAGTACCTCTTGCTGTTCTGCCCGCTTCTGGTATTTCATAAGCCTTTAATTGATAAACGCGCCCAAAATTGGTAAAAAACATCAAATAATGATGGGTTGTTGTCATCAGCAAATCTTCAATATAATCATCCTCTATTGTTGACATGCCCTTGATTCCGCGGCCGCCTCTGCGCTGGGTTTTGAAATTATCCACTGTCATACGCTTGATGTATCCTAAACTTGTCATGGCAATCACTGTATTTCCACGCGGAATTAAATCTTCCATGCCGATTTCAGATTCATCATAAGCAAATTTTGAACGTCTATCATCACCATATTTATCAGAAATTAACATGATTTCATTTCTGATAACGCCAAGTAACAGTTTCTTGTCTGCCAAAATTGCTTTATACTCCTGAATTTTTTTCAAAAGCTCCTCATGCTCCTGCTCAAGTTTCTCTCTCTCAAGACCTGTCAGAGCACGAAGTCTCATATCAACAATTGCTTGTGCCTGCACTTCTGAAAGGTCAAACCGCTGAATCAGCCCTTCTTTTGCAGCCTGTGTATTTGCACTGCTTCTGATAATGCGGATAACTTCATCAATATTGTCAAGCGCTATCAATAAGCCCTGCAAAATATGATCGCGTTCCTCAGCCTTGTTTAAATCATACTGCGTCCTTCTAGTGACAACATCTTCCTGATGCCGTATATAATAAGTCAGCATATCCTTCAAATTCATAACCTTTGGCTGATTGTTTACCAATGCAAGCATAATAACGCCAAAACTATCTTGAAGCTGTGTATGTTTATATAGCTGATTCATGATGACATTCGCATTTACATCTTTTCGAAGCTCAATACAGATACGCATTCCTTCTCTGTCAGATTCATCTCTCAGATCTGTAATGCCATCAATTCTCTTTTCTTTTACAAGTTCTGCAATTTTTTCAATCAATCTTGCTTTATTGACCATATATGGAAGCTCTGTGACAATAATTCTGCTTTTGCCATTCGCCATTGTCTCAATATTTGTCACACTGCGGACTTTAATTTTGCCGCGTCCTGTGCGATATGCTTCTTCAGTGCCGCGCGTACCCAGAATAATTCCGCCTGTTGGAAAATCAGGCCCTTTGATAATCGGCAAAAGTTCATCAATCTCTGTATCTCTGTCTTCATTGACGCGGTTATCTATCATTTTGACAACCGCAGCAATCACTTCCTTTAAATTGTGTGGTGGAATATTTGTAGCCATCCCTACTGCAATTCCCTGCGTACCATTTACTAGCAAATTGGGATAGCGGCTGGGAAGTACTGTCGGCTCTTTTTCTGTCTCATCAAAGTTTGGCACAAAGTCAACTGTATTTTTATTGATATCAGCAAGCAGCTCCATTGAAATTTTGCTAAGTCTTGCTTCTGTATAACGCATGGCAGCAGCTCCATCACCATCCACAGAACCAAAGTTTCCATGACCATCAACTAAAGGATAGCGTGTAGACCATTCCTGCGCCATATTCACCAGAGCGCCATAAATAGAACTGTCCCCATGGGGATGATATTTACCCATGGTATCGCCGACAATACGCGCACATTTTCGATGTGGCTTATCAGGGCCATTATTCAACTCTATCATTGAATATAGCACCCTTCTTTGTACCGGTTTCAGACCATCTCTGACATCAGGAAGCGCACGTGAAGCGATGACACTCATTGCATACTCTATGTACGATTCCTCCATAGTTTTCTGAAGGTCAACTTCCTGTATCTTGTCAAATACTGTATCATCCATAATAATCCTCCATACCACCAACAACCCGCAAATTAGGTGTCAGCACAATATTACCAATCTGAACAAGCTCGTTTCTTTTCACGTAACAATTCAGCCTTCGGCTTCCTGTTACTGACATCAAGCCATGCAAAACCACTTCGTGGTGGCTTGATGCATCTCAACCACTATGTTTTCTTACGGACTTTGCAGCGTAGTGCAAAGTCCTAGGCTGAACTGTTACCTTTTCACAACAGTTACTAAAAATTATATATCCAAATTTTTTGCGTACTTCGCATTTAATTCAATAAATTCACGTCTTGGCTCAACCTTATCACCCATAAGCGTTGTAAAGGTAAGGTCTATTTCAGATTCTGCCTCTTCATTCATAGAAACCTTCAAAAGAACACGCTTTTGAGGGTCCATTGTCGTATCCCAAAGCTGCTCTGCGTCCATCTCACCAAGTCCTTTATAACGCTGTATTTTGTTATTCTGATCGCGTCCTACCTCATCTAGTATCTTTGCAAGCTCCTCATCTGTATAGGCATACCAAACCTTCTTATTTTTCTCCAATTTAAACAAAGGAGGCTGTGCCAGATATACATGCCCCTGTTTGATTAATTCGGGCATAAACCGATAAAGGAATGTGAGCATCAACGTAGCAATATGCGCTCCGTCAACGTCTGCATCGGTCATGATGATAATCTTGTTATAGCGCAGCTTTGTGATATCAAAATCCTCATGAATTCCTGTTCCAAATGCAGTAATCATAGCTTTAATTTCTGCATTTCCATAAATTTTGTCAAGTCTTGCCTTCTCCACATTCAATATCTTGCCTCGAAGCGGAAGAATTGCTTGTGTTGCACGGCTTCTAGCTGTTTTTGCACTGCCTCCGGCAGAATCACCCTCCACAATAAAAATTTCACAGTTTTTAGGGTCTTTATCTGAACAATCTGCAAGCTTGCCTGGCAGCGTCATACCATCAAGCGCAGTCTTTCTTCTGGTTAAATCTCTTGCTTTTCTGGCAGCTTCCCTTGCTCTTTGTGCAAGAATAGATTTTTCGCATATCTGTTTTGCAATGGCAGGGTTCTGCTCTAAATAATACGTAAGCTGTTCACTCACAATGCTGTCAACAGCGCCTCTTGCTTCGCTGTTTCCAAGTTTTTGTTTTGTCTGTCCTTCAAACTGAGGATCTTCTATCTTGATAGAAACAATTGCTGTAAGTCCTTCTCTGATATCATCGCCGCTCAAATTTGCTTCATTGTCCTTTAATAATTTTGCGCCTCTTGCATAATCGTTAAATGTTTTGGTAATTGCATTTCTAAATCCTGCAAGATGTGTTCCGCCTTCTGGCGTATTAATATTGTTTACAAAACTGTATGCACTTTCTGTATAGGAATCATTGTGCTGCATTGCAACTTCTACATACACATTGTCTTTTTTTCCTTCAAAGTACATGATATCATCATAAAGCGCTGTCTTACTGCGGTTTAAATATACAACAAATTCTTTGATTCCGCCTTCATAGCAAAATTTCTTTTCAACAATTTGTTCTTCGTTGCGCAAATCGCGAAGTATAATTGTGAGATTTTTTGTCAGAAACGCCATTTCCCGCAATCGCTGTTTCAGCACATCATAATCAAATATCGTTTCTTCAAAAATAGTGTCATCTGGCATAAATGAAATTTTAGAACCAGTCATTTCAGGATCGCACGTTCCAATTACCTTTAATGGGTAGCAGACATGCCCTCTTTCATACCGCTGTTTATAAATTTTTCCCTCACTGCAAATTTCTACCTCAAGCCAATTAGAAAGCGCATTCACAACAGACGCGCCTACTCCATGCAGACCGCCTGATACCTTGTATCCCCCGCCGCCAAATTTACCGCCGGCATGAAGAATTGTAAATACTACCTCAACCGCAGGTTTCCCTGCCTTGTGATTGATTCCTACAGGAATCCCACGTCCATTGTCTATGACTGTTACAGAATTGTCAGGATTGATGGTGACGTCTATGGTATCACAATACCCTGCTAATGCCTCATCGACTGAATTATCAACAATTTCATAAACCAAATGATGCAGACCTCTTGAAGAAGTGCTGCCGATATACATGCCAGGTCGCTTTCTAACAGCCTCAAGACCTTCTAATATCTGAATTTGGTCAGCTCCATACTCAGTACTCATATATTTCCTCCCATTCCTGATTTTCAGTTCTGCCGCATTTGTCAAAAACACCTGCGGTAATTAATTTAATGTTTCAGTTTTGACTCGTTTTCTTTGCATGATGCATTTGAAACATAAAAAATCTTATTGATTTCAAATCTATTATTGACAAATTCTTCCAATCCGGTACAAGTAATAATTGTTTGAATATCGCCAATACTATTTAACAGATAATTCTGTCTGCTGCTGTCAAGCTCTGACAATACATCATCAAGCAGCAGCAAAGGAGTATCTTTTGTCAGCTTTTTCACAAGCTCTATTTCTGATAATTTTAATGATAGCGCTGCAGTTCTCTGCTGCCCCTGAGAACCAAACTTTCTGATATCAATACCATTTATCATAAAAGAAAAATCATCTCTGTGAGGACCTTTTGAAGTTTGTTTCAGACGAATATCTTTTTCTAAACTGTCTGATAATTTTTGTTCAAATTCCTCAATCAAACTGTCAGGTTCATAAACAATCTGAATCTTTTCTTTTCCTCCAGAAAGTTTTGCATGAATATCAAATATAATTTCATTTAACTGATTGACAAAATCAGATCTTCTTTCAATAATCCTGCTGCCATATGACACAAGCTGATTATCCCATATAGAAAGCGTATCTTTTAGCTCCGGATGAACACTCAATTCTTTTAAAAGTTTGTTTCTCTGATTAATAATCTTATTATAATGATTCAAATTGTAAAGGTAAACACTATCAAGCTGGCATAATTCCATGTCAACAAAACGGCGCCTTTCTGACGGCCCATTTTTTATAATCGACAAATCTTCTGGCGAAAAAAAGACGACATTTAACAACCCCAGCAAATCTGCGGCTTTTTTTATCTTTTGCCCATTGATGGCAATTCCTTTTGATTTGTTTTTTCTAAGATGCATATCAACACGGTTTTCCAAACCATCTTTTAATACATAAGTACGAATATGTGCCTCATCAAAAGCAAAATTTACAATATCCCTGTCTTTACTTCCTTTATGGGATTTTGTTGTTGCCGATACAAAGATTGCTTCAAGAATATTTGTTTTTCCTTGGGCATTGTCACCATAGAGTATATTGGTTCCGCTGTCAAAATTTATCAAGAGCGTCTCATAATTTCTAAAATTTTCAAGTTCAAGCGATTTAATAACCATTCTTTCATTCTCATTCTTTCAAGCTTGCAGTTCTAATCATAAAAGAATTGCCTTCAAAACATACTTCATCCTGATTGAAAAGTTTTTTCCCCCGTCTTGTTTCCACCTGTCCATTTACTTTGACCAGCCCATCCTGGATTACAATTTTGGCATCAACTCCGGAATCTACCAACCCCGCAAGCTTTAGCGCCTGGCCAAGTTTTATAAACTCATCTTTGATTGTTATTTCTTTCATAGTATTCTCCGCTCAAAATTTTTCAAAATTAATTATTCCTGAATGTCACAGGAAGAATCAAATACGTATAGTTTTCTTCGTCATCTTTAATGAAACAAGGCGCCTTAGAATTTAAAAGTCTGATTTCTACTTCTTCGTCATCAATTACTTTCAATGCGTCAATCAAAAATTTAGGATCAAATCCAATCATCAGATCCTTTCCTATTTTGGAAATATCAATTTCTTCGTCAAGGCTTCCTGTGACAGAATTCATTTTCAATTCCATCATATCATCTAAAATATTCAAAATAATAGGTTTCTTGTCGCCTTCTTTAATCAAAAGGGTAGAACGGTCGATACAGCTTTGAAACTCTTTTTTGTTAATTTTTACTTTTGTCTCATAATCGGCAGACAGGATATTGTCAATCTTTAGATAATCGCCTTCTATTAACCTCGATACAACTGTGGTATCGTCAAATTCAAACAAAATATGTTTGTCTGTAAAAAAGATATTGACATCTTTATCGGTATCGCCAGGCAGAATTTTGCTCACTTCGTTCAGCGTTTTGCCTGGAACAATCACTTTTTTTGCAGGGTAAGAATTTTTGAGATTGATTCTTCGAAGTGAGATACGAAGTCCGTCTGATGAAACCATTCTCAAAATATCTTCATGAATATCAAAAAGTTCTCCTGTCAGAATTTTATTTGAAAAATTGTCAGCAATTGAAAAAATTGTCTGTCGAATAGATTCTTTTAGCGTAAACTGTGAAATACAGATGGATTCCGATCGCTCAATTTGAGGCAGATTTGAAAAATCCTCACCTGATTTTCCCATAATATTGAATTTTGCCTTTTCACAGGTAATTGTCAGTTTATAGGTAGCATCCGTTTCAATTGTTACATCATTGTCTGGAAGTTTTCTTACCATTTCTAAGAATAATTTTGCATCTAATGCAATAATTCCTTTTTCTATAATCTCACCGTCAATGATTGTTTCGATTCCAAGTTCCATATCATTAGCAGTCAGTGTAATTTGTCCTTTTGTTGTGTTTATAAGAATACACTCAAGAATGGACATGGTAGTTTTGCTTGGTACAGCCTTAGAAACAATATTGACGCCATTCAATAGATTTAATTTAGAACATATTATTTTCATGTGGATAACTCCCTTCGCTGTAAAAATTTTAAACAATTTTAGGTACGCTGCGAAAATATATATAATATAATTTAATAATTCGTAATATTAGTAGTAATAGCCGTGGAAATGTGAATAGGCCGGTTTTTCCTTAGAAATCGTACAAAAATGGTCTATATGACGTTGTGGATAACTTTCATAATGAATCTTAAGTTATTCAGATTCATTCACAGCCCAAAATTAGGAAGGTGATATTTTTTTCTTAATAATTTCTATTTTATTTTTTAAATCCTCATCTGTTTTGATTTTTTCCTCAATTTTTTCCACACCATGAATAACGGTGGTATGGTCTTTTTTGCTCAAAAGTGAGGCAATTGTCTGCAAGGGTGTTCCTGTCATAGTACGGCATAAATACATAATAATCTGGCGCGGCAGCACATATTCGGAATTACGTTTCTTTGAGGTAATGTCTTCCTTTGTAACATTGAAATGCTCAGAAACAATGTCGATGATTAAGGTTGGAGTGACTTCTCGTATCTGGTCTGGATAAATAATGTCTTTGAGTGCATCTTCGGCCAAGGCTAATGTGAGTTCCTGTTTGTTTAGTCGTGCGTTTGCCATGACTTTATTGAGCGCACCTTCCAACTCACGAATATTTGATTTTATATTGGTAGCAATATATTGAATGATTTCATCATCAATTTCTTTGTCATAAGCCTCTGCATTTTTTCTAAGAATCGCCATACGCGTTTCATAATCAGGAGGCTGAATATCAGCGATAAGCCCCCATTCAAAACGGGAACGGAAACGTTCTTCGAGTGTTTCCATTTCTTTTGGCGGTTTATCAGAGGACAGAATAATCTGTTTTCCTGCGGAATGAAGTACATTAAAAGTGTGGAAAAATTCTTCCTGTGTAGATTCTTTTCCTATAATAAACTGTACATCGTCAATCAAAAGAACATCAACGGTTCTATATTTATCCCGCAGCTTTGTCATTGCGGCAGCATTACCGCTTCGAATAGATTCGATCACCTCATTGGTAAACTGTTCTGAGGTTACATACAAAACTTTCATATTTCGGTTTTGTTCCAATACAAAATGACCGATAGAATGCATCAAGTGTGTTTTGCCAAGTCCTGCTCCTCCATATAGATAAAGCGGGTTATAGGCTTCTCCCGGAGATTCTGCAACTGCAAGCGCTGCAGAGTGGGCAAATTTATTGTTGCTTCCAACGACAAACGTATCAAATTTATATTTGTTGTTTAAATTTGCGCTCTCATAATTGACTTTGTTTGTATTTTTTTTTGATTTTGGGGAATCTTTCGAACCGGTTTTTTTTGAGTCCACAATATCAGTTTCGGCTACAAACGTTACATCATACTCATGTTCCATAAGCTCAGAGATAGTAACTTTAAAGCAAACATAATATTTATTGTGAATGTATTTCAACAAATGAGCCTGTTCTGCCGGTATCAGGATCGATACAATATCGTTTTCGACCTGATAAAATTGTAACGGCGCAACCCATGTATTAAAAGAGACGGCTGTCAGATCGTATTCCTGCCTGATAACTTCCTTTATTTCATTCCATCTGTCCTTTATCTCGTTCATTCTATACCTCTGAATTGTTTAAAACCTGCAATAGGGATCGTCTTTACAAACTTATACATATTAATAGTAACCTAAATAAGGGAAAAAATCAAATAAATGTGAATAAATATTTTGAAAAAGTGGAGAAATCCCCAAAAAATTGTTTATAATGTGGATAACTTAATTAGCAAACTGTGGAAAATTGGATTTTTTTTGGCTTTTAAACAAGTAATCCACAAGAATGTGGATAAAAATGTGAATACTTATAGACGTGATCCACATTGGAATTTTTTGTATTGTGGAAGAATAGAAAAAAGTTTTCTACAAGTTTTCAACAGTCTTTTTCGGAGATATCCACAAGTTACCCACATTTTGTGGATAACGTGGAGATCCTGTGGATTTTATGCTAAAAAAATTGAGCGCTGACGCGCTCAATCATTTTCTGAAGTTCCTTTTTATACACGCTGACAAAAATCTGCCATTTTGTCAGAGATGTACCAAATGGTTCTCTATTAAATATTTGCAGATAACAAACGGTGTATTGTATAAGCTGTCATAATAGAATTCTGCGTTTTCCGAGTCATTTAGGCAGCTATAATATCGATAGAGGATTTCTTTATTTCTATCATTTTGTGCATAACACGCTAATGCCTCCGTCTCCTCTTTGGTGTGATGCAATTTTTTGACTTGTTCTATAAAAAGTGCTGCATATTGGTCTATTTTCGCTTGATTTTTTTCATCGTATGCCATTTCCATATGTGCAAGGAAAATTTGCATTAGCAAATTCTCCGCGTAGATATTCTTATTTTTTCGAAATCCTGTATTCTAAGATAGAGCAGAAGCAACGCCTGATAGAACTGATTTTGTTCATATCCTGTTTTATATAGTAGCAATCCATGTGTATAAATATCCTCCGCTTTTTTCCAATCATTTAAATGCTCATAGCAGTTTCCGCATAATAAGAAAATATCGGCTGGGATATGCTTTGCTGCTGCAGACATTTGGGGGCTGTTTTGTAAGCCAGTTCAAAGTAAATACTCGCATCATCGAAACCAGTTCCCGCATATTCAAAAATTTCCAAATAACAGACACCTGTTTTAATATATAATTTGGCAAGCTCCTTGGCATTGGTGATATATTTTTCCGCATTCTCATATGCCTGAAGCGCTTTATGATATTGGCATTCTTCCAAATACATATCTCCGTCATTGATATAATTTTCTGAATCTTTCACACAAACCTCCATATTAGAACAGTTTACTGCGGTCAAGCTATATTTGAGGCTCTGACGCAAATTGCCGATTGTTCTATTGATTTGATTTTAAAGTAGTTGTGTTACTTTTCACACCCGCGCCATGCACTTGCTGCATGGCGTCGGAGCAAGTGCCAAAATGCGTGCTTTTTAGCATTTTGTGTGCATCAATTGTTGCAATTCACACCGAAATCGTTGTAAGTATATGAGAAATCTGGCGTAAGTGTGAATTGTAACGTAGTTGTCTGTAATGTGCAAAGAATATTTGTGGGTCTATTTTCAAATATAGGAATTTGTGATAAAATAAAAAAATAAGAGCATTATTGTGCGGGATGCCAATGTCCTAGTAGGAGGAAAAATATGTCAATTTATGAACCAGAGGATTATAAAGAAGTAATTAATCGTATACGAAACAAACTAGATGAAAACAATATCAAAATGGGGGAATGTGTTTCGGAAGAAGCAATTGCAGCATTTGAGAATCGTTGTAAAATTCGGCTTCCAGAAGCATACCGTCTGTTTTTAAAGAATGTTGGAAACGGTTGTGACAGCATGATTGATGGCTGTTGCCTCAAACGATTAGAGGATATTGAACAAAAAGACCTTTCCTGGCCTTTTATGTTGGAGGAGTTCTGGCTTTGGGAAGAAGATGACCGAGAAGAAGATATTATTAATGAAGAAATGGAGACAAAAGTTTATCAAGGAGAAATTGAATTGATAAATTTAGGCTGCGGAATGAGTTACAATTTGATTGTATCTGGAAAATGTAGAGGTGAAGTTTGGAATTTTACAGATGTAGGTGTTCAGCCATGTTGTGAACGGCAAGATTTTTTAGGGTGGTTTGAATTGTGGCTTGACTGTCAAGATGAAACAGATTATTTCAAAGATTATGTGTACGAATAAATAGTAGCTTTTTTGCTGGAATAAATTTAAGCGAGCGCCTAGGCGCTCGCTTAATCGTTTTGTTTATTTACTCTTCTACCATGCTCCAATCGCACAAAGATTCATTTTGGGTTACGCGCCGCAGTTCGTCCCGCACTTCCATTAATGCAAATCCCAAAAGATTTTCTCCTTGCCAGTTCATTGGATTTGAAGCGTCTGGAGCGTCGGCAGAAAGCTGAATTCCCCAGACTGCATCATAAGGGCTTGCCTCTACCAATACAGCGTCTCCTGTCGATAATAAAAAGTTTTTTAAATGCTTGTCTTGGCTGAATTTGCACCAGTTTCCGTTCAATACAATCAAATATTTCGCTTGATCCCATAGAGACTGGTTGAAGTTTTGCACTTTTCGTCCAAGTTTTTTTATTTCATTTTGCTGTTTACTTTCCAAAATCTGTTGTCGTATTTTTTCATCTCCAAATAATTGGGCTTTCTGTTCCATCATAAATTGCTCCATGCAACAATATTTGTGTGGAATTGACCAGAATTCTCCCATCCACCATTGACTCAGACAGCTTTTGGTGATAGCACCGTCTTTTGAGGGTCGATGTCCCCAAAAAAGGCAGAACTCATGATTTTTGCCATCTGCAATATCCTGTTGAAGCTGGGTTCTTGTGTATTTGGGCAACCCTGAAGACTGCCATATAGGTATGCAAAATTCGTTATGTTCAAATACTTCAAAGGTATATTCTTCTTTCCACCAGCCTTTCCATGTGACAGGTTCTGGGAATAGTGTTTGATATTCTGCTTGTTCCTCTTTTGAAAGGGTATTCCACCAATCTCCAAATTTGTACCGATAGGATTCTCCATATCCCATGCGCCAGCCGATGGAATATCGGTCAATTTCTGGGTATGCCAGCCAAAGAGGCGGCATGATGTTTTTATTTTGTAATGACATTTATTTTGCTCCTTAAGTTTCACAACTGCATATTTGACAGCCAAAAATGGTAAGCAGTGTATTATGTTTTTTACAGCGTGGAAATCCACAATTGATAGGATCTGTACGTTCTGACGCATCAAGCCATTCACGAATCGCATTGTTATCAACATCGTTTTCTGTCATTCTTTCAATATATTCTTTGAATTTTTGTAAATCGGGTAAAATAAAATCAGGAATATAATTAAGCTTTTCCCAACCAAGTTTATGTTCAGCAGACTTGATGACATTTATTAGAAATTTTTTATCGTTTGAGAATGTTTCCTTTTTCCAAGGCATCTCGACAATATCAAAGCCAACAGTTCCAAGACCAACAAATTTTTGGTCTTTTTCTGACAACCACACAACGAGCTGCTTTTCTTCAACGGTTACTGCCAATGCAGAGCCGCTTAGTGAAAGTACATTTATAAAAACATCAGTTGTTAAATTAGACATGCATATCCATTCATCAATTGGTGTATTTTCGTCAAACCGTATTACATTTCCCATTATGAGAAATCCTCCATAAATTCTGAGCACCATTGATGCAATAGCGCGTTTGAAAAATATTCTGCGTCAAACGATATAAAACTGAAATTGTTCTGAATTACTGTTCTGATAACATTTTGTGAATATACATTCTCGACGGTTCTGGTTCTCCATCTCCTTGTACCATACATAGAAATTCCCAACCATAACGTTCATAAAATGAGGTATGATCGGTTACTAAATATAATGTATCAATTCCCATGGCATTCATATCAGTACAGACAACATTGAGCAATTGTCCGGCAATTTTCTGGCAGCGGCAGGCTTCCTCGACATAGACAGCACAAACATTTGGCGACAAATCTTTTCTGTCATGAAAATCATTCTCAATCACACCAAGCCCGCCAATTATATTTTCATGGTTCATTGCGACATACCATTGTGGAATTGCTGCACTGTTTTCTACACATTTGTTTATACTATCAAGATATGCTTCAAGTGGTATATTCCATTTTGTATGAAACCATTCTGCGGATTGCTCTATTAGTTCTGAATGTTCTCGCAGTTTTAATATTTCGTAATGCAAATCGCTACACCTCTCTCTTTATTCATTGGAACAATCCAACCTCTTTTCCGCAATATGGGCAATATTTCCCATTTGTAAGTTTTATTTTTCTGCAGTGTGGACATTTACAGGAAAAAAGTCTATAAATTGCACATGCTACATTTACCGCTAAACAGCTTCCAATGATATATGCTTCTGTTATGATATAATCTGAATTCATACGTGTAAAAATTTCAATCCCTAATACAATTGCAGTTAGAAGAGCAGCAGCAATCGCTATGAATTGAATGAATCTTATTACTCGTTTCATTTCGCAAGTCTCCTCAAGGAAAGGAATACAATTATTTTATGACAAGTCCATCTATATATATTCTTCCCATGCCTCTGTTATCTCCATGTAAAATAGCAATTCTGCTGGAATTGTAGTTGTGTCAGGTGAAAACGGAGTATCAATGGCATACCCCTTTAACGGAAGGCCATGCGTCCCTGTCTTTTTATCCGGTTTATATCGCATCATCAAAAACATCGCGCTTCCGCTGTGGGTTTCCGGATAAGATTCCAAAAAATCTTTTGCATAAAAGTGCAAAGAGATATTCTTGCTGCATTCATATTCAATACCAATATAGCACATGCCCTTTGGGCAGTTCTGACGAAGTGCTTCATAATAATTGTTTTTGATTTCCTGTAACTGTTCCTCTGTAAAGTGTTCTCGATATTTACTATCGTCGAACTGCTTCTTGGCATCTTCCCATACATCAATCAACAAGACATTATTTATGTAACACTGTACTTTTTCACCATCATGGGCCGTAAATTGAAAAGAAATAGACTTTCCGATTTCTAAAGAAATAGATTTTGCCCTATTTAATAAATACTTCTTGGGAACCGAATCGTGCTTTATCATAATCGGCATATCAGAAGAATATTTTGGAAGGCGCTTTAGATTCGCAATTTCTAAAGAAACCAATTGTAGTCTATCCCAATCTTCATTCTTAAGCCACTCCGGGATTTTCCATCCTGCATCCATCATATCAAGAAACAGCTTAATTTCTTCATAATTTTCAGACATTAGCGGTCCGCCGCATCCACCCTGCGTACACAATTTTTTATTTCCAATCTTAAATTCTCTGCAATGCAAATAACTTATGTCCATTGGTTCCTGCGCTTTTAAAATCATTCGTTGTGTATACTTCTTTTTCGGATTACGGCTTTTTTGTTCTTCATATGGCTCTATAATATAAAGCGTTGCATTTTCTTCCATTGTCATTCCAATCATATGATATTTTTTCCCGTCATGTTCAAAAGTTCTGCCAATCACAAGAATCTCTTTCCATTTCTTACTAATGCCCTCTAACCATGAAAACTGCATAATTATCCTTCTTTCAATAGAATTACTTAAGTTATTTGTTTACAATCGGAGAAATAACGGGCTTTCCTTCTCTGTCTAACAATGGTGTCATTCCTCCAGAATAGCCGCTTGCATGAAATACATAATTCACACCTGTTTCTTTATCTATCCAAATTTCCATAGTACTTACTGTTCCTTGTGAATAAATTTTTTTAAATCTTTTATTTTTAGCCATTTTGTGAACCTCCATAAATTATATTAATATTCTCATTATAAAATATTTGCCTGCCATCCGCAATAGATATTTTACAGACTGAACTGTTACGCTGCCACAAAATTTCGGAAAATTTCGGGAAGGTATTTTCTATTTTGGAGATACATGGTATAATGTCGGCAGCAGCATAACACGGGCGTTGATACGGTGTTTTGCAATATTTTATGCATACGGGTGTCCAGAGGAAAAGTGTCAGCCAACCGATAAACCGGTTGGCTGACGGATGCCTGATGCAGCGAGTAGGAGAAGATGGTTCTTCCCTACTCGATTGCAGGAAGGAGGGATAATGGGACAATACCAGATTCAGAATTGATAGAAATAAGGAATCGTTAAAAGAAATTAGGAAGAAAAGGAGGTTAATATGAGAGAAACAACAAAAAAGCGAGGGAAAGGGCGCATCCATGCGGTCTTGATGGCAGCGGTGATCCTTTTTGTGTCAGTGGTTAGCTGCATATCGGACATTCCAATGGTTAGGGCGGCGGAGGAACTTGTGCTGAAACTGCATTACAACAGGGAAGACGGAAATTATGATGGCTGGGATGTATGGATTTGGGAAATCGGCGGAGAAGGCAACGGCTATGCGTTTGCCGAAGAAAATGGAGAGATGGTGGCAACGAAGATCGTGCCGCCCGGAATTACTTCAATGGGCTTTATTGTACGCACTGCGGACTGGGCAAAGGATGTGGACAAAGACCAGTTTATTGATGTGGCAGAGATGGTTTCAGGGACAGTGCATATCTATGTGGAGTCCGGTGTGGAAGGATTCACGAAGGAATACGGCGATGATGCAGTAATAGGAATCAAGCTTTCCAAGGCGCGGTACAATGAGGAAACGCATGCTGTCACAGCGCTGATGACTGGGCCAGTTGAGAGTGATCCGCAGAGTGCGTTTCGCATCAAGGGTGCGGACGGAGAAGTTGCGATAACAGAAGCGGCAGAGACAAAGGAGGACGATCAGATAGGATATGTGCTGACGCTGGCGGAACCTCTGGATCTCAATAAAGAGTACAGCATCACATTTGACGGCAATGAGTACAAGGTCGTGATGCCAAATATTTATTCCACAGAGGATTTTGAAAAGGAATTTACATACACAGGAGATGACCTTGGTGCTACATGGAGCAAAGACAAGACAGTGTTCCGCGTGTGGGCGCCGACGGCGGAATCTATGGCTGTTAACCTGTATGCAGGGGGCACAGCAGGAGAGGACGACCTGCAGGAGCAGCTGCAGATGGAAAAAGATGTGAATGGTACATGGGTTGCCGAAAAAGAAGGCGATCTGAACGGAACTTACTACACCTATACAGTGCGCGTCCGTGGTGAGGAGAAGGAAGCCTGCGACCCGTATGCCAGAACAACGGGCGTGAATGGTAAACGTGCCATGGTCATTGACCTTGCTTCTACAAACCCGGAGGGATGGGACAGTGATGCAGACCCGAACGCAGGGCAGTCCTACAATGATGCTATCATCTATGAGCTGCATGTGCGGGATTTGTCCTCAGATGAGAGTGCAGGCATCAAAAATGTAGGAAAGTTCCTTGGTTTGACAGAAACAGGAACTACTACACCAGGCGGCATTCCAACAGGACTAGATCACATCAAGGATTTGGGTGTGACGCACCTGCATCTGCTTCCAATTTATGATTACGGCTCTGTAGATGAGGAAAATCTGGACAAAGCGCAGTTTAACTGGGGGTATGATCCAGTCAACTACAATGTGCCAGAAGGTTCTTATTCTACAAACCCTTATAACGGGGAAGTCCGTGTCAAGGAAATGAAGCAGATGGTAAAGTCACTCCATGACAATGGTATCAGTGTAATTATGGACGTGGTTTACAATCATGTTCAAAGCGCAGGAGATTTTTGTTTTAATATAACTGTTCCAGGGTATTTTTCGCGTATAGATGAAAATGGTGCATATTCTAATGGCTCCGGGTGTGGAAACGATACTGCTTCGGAGCGATCCATGGTCAGAAAATATATTGTGGATTCCGTTAAGTACTGGGCGGACGAGTACCATATTGACGGTTTCCGCTTTGACCTGGTGGGCCTTATTGACACTGAGACAATTAACCAGATTGTGGAGGAGGTGCACAAGGATCATCCCAATGTCATCTTCTATGGGGAAGGATGGACAATGGACACGATGGTGACCAAGGAGGGCGTCAAGATGGCGACGCAGTTAAACTCCACAGAGACACCAGGATTTGCATATTTCAGCGATACAATTCGGGATGCGCTCAAGGGCAGTGTATTTGATACTTCCGTAGGGTATATATCGGGCGCAGAAGGGCTTGAGGAGACTATTGAGCAGTGTTTTATGGGACTTACAGACTGGTGCACGACTCCTGCGCAAACAATAAACTATGCATCCTGTCATGACAACTTGACAATGATGGACCGCATCTCACGTTCAACACTCAATTCTTCCAGGGCGGACAGAATCCGTATGAACAACCTTGCGGCAGCAGTTTATCTGACTTCCGAGGGTATTCCTTTCATGCAGGCAGGGGAGGAGATGCTCCGCTCAAAACTGAAGGGGGGCGGCACTTTTGACGAAAACAGCTACAAGTCGCCGGATTCCGTTAACAGCCTGAAATGGGCAACGCTGGAGGAGGAAGAGTACCAGAATGTCTATGCGTATTATAAGGGGTTGATCGCATTCCGCAAGGAACATGCTGCACTGCGTCTGACCAATGCCGAGGATGTGAAGCAAAATGTCACGCCTGTGGATGGACTGCCAGCAAATGTCGTGGCACTTTCGATCAACGGCGGCGTGAACGGGGAGACCTCTGACGGACTCTTTATCATATTCAATCCCAATAACCAGATTGAGGAAATTCCGCTACCAGAAGGCGCATGGGATGTGTATGTGAACGGAGAGAAAGCAGGTACAGAAGTGCTTGCGACAATCACGGACGGAAAAGCATCTGTGGAGCCTATATCGGCTCTGGTTCTGGTAAAATCAGACAGTGCACCGTCGGCTGCGGATGCAGATAACGCTGCTCAGGGAGAAACTGCTGAGACACAGAGCGCTTCCGCAGAGTCAAATGACGCAGCATCAGCTTCATCAGGGAACAGCACTGGTATTATAATCGGTGTGGTGGTGGCTGCGCTTGCGGTAGCCGGAATTGTATTTGCTGCAAAGAAAAAGAAGGGCGGGCAGTAAGCCGTATAAAAGGATGGTATGCATTGAAAAAATATATTTTGTTTATGATGTTTATTTTTATCTTTGCCCTAGTCGGATGTGGAATTTCCAAAGATTCGGCGAAAGAGTCTGAGGAAAGTATAGTAGAAGATCTGACAGATCAGATGGTTCGTATGGGTATCATGAGCTCTGATATGCAGACAGATGATGGAAAGAGTCTGGCGTGGGAAGATAAGAAAGAAATAGAAATTGAAGATACCAGGTGCTATGCGTTTGAATTGAGATATTCTGATGAAGAGGATATAAACGGTGAAATGTCAGGACGGTTGATTGGTTCTTATGCAGTATCGAAAGACGGAATGAAATTATATCAGTACAATCTGGCTGACGATGCATGGGAACAGATATTGCCTGATGAAGCAGGACAATAAGGCGTGCAGAATATAAACAAAATAGCAAAGAACGCTTATGATAAAAGAAGAGTAGGTGCATTTGAGATAAATTGGAGTTTGAGAATACGGAATACATAGAAAATACTTTGGTTTATGAAGATTATTGCAGGCTAAGAGAAAGTGTTGGATGGACAATTTTTCCAAATGCTGAGAAATCTCTTA
This sequence comes from uncultured Lachnospiraceae bacterium, assembly GCA_910586585.1. GTDB lineage: Bacteria > Bacillota > Clostridia > Lachnospirales > Lachnospiraceae > COE1. Next base: position 53,181 of record CAJUKA010000010.1, on the reverse strand, counting down.
AAAACAGCTTATATACAATAGCTGCGATTCAAGATAAAAGCTTTGATAATCCTGTATATTTCAGGATTATCAAAGTTTTTTTCATTAACAAGTTTTGCTTTTTCAGTTTTATAAACACTGATTTGCTGCTGGCTTTATTGTACCGCAATAATTATCCAGAGGGGAATAAAAAGTAACATTTTTGCCAGTTATACGATTTAATTATTTGTTGAAAAAAAAATTGAAAAAAAGTTCAGAGTTATGGTAGAATAAATCTAACAGTATAAATAACAAATATACGTTCTAAGGAACTGTTAAGAATTTTTGTGCTGTGACTGTGGAAATCAGTTATTGTCGTTATCAGAAGATTATATTCACAAGTATGAATGCGGCGTTTGATATCTTGAAATACTAACATATGTACTCTCAACAAAATAGATGCCAAAAATACTGAGAGTGCATAACCTAATGATGGAGGGTAGTGTGAAAAATAAATTTTTCACACGGCAAATTTGTGCTTACGCCCAAATTCGCAGATTTTGGTAAGAATGGAGGTTTTTATGGACAACAAAGTAATGTATCACTTGACATATGGCTTGTTTATATTGACAGCGAGGGAAGGTGACAAGGATAATGGCTGTATTGTCAATACTGTTTCGCAGGTGACAACAGAGCCAAACCGTATTGTGGCAGTCGTTAACAAGAAAAACTATACCCATGACATGATTGTGCGGACAGGTGTTTTTAATGTGTCAATTTTAACAGAGAATTCGAAATTTGACACGTATAAGCATTGGGGATTTCAAAGCGGCGCCGACACAGACAAAACAGAAGCAATTACTTACAAACGATCAGAAAATGGAGTAATTTATATTGCAGAGGAAACAAATGCATTTTTGTCTGCAAAGGTGGTTTCTGCAACAGATCTTGGTACACATACGTTATTCCTTGCAGATGTGACAGATGGTGAAGTGCTTTCAAATGATAATTCTGTAACTTACAGTTATTATCAGAACAATATCAAAACAGCACCAAAAGCAGCAGAAAAGAAGAAAGGATTTATTTGTATTGTATGCGGATATATTTACGAAGGAGAAGTTCTTCCCGATGATTTTATCTGCCCATGGTGCAAGCATCCAGCTTCTGATTTTAAGCCGCTTGATGATAAGTAGGGGAACAGTTCCCCTACTTTATTACTGTCCAATTTCTGTTTTTTACAGGTTTTCCATGACCAAAATATAGTTTCCGATCTCCTAACTGGCTAATTTTGTCTACGCTTTCCAACATAGCAGTTTTATCATTGTATAGCATTGAAACAGTTGGATAAAACATGTTCATCAGCGCATCTCCTACAATCAGGTCCTTTTCCATAACATCAAGCCCGATAGAACCTTGTGTATGTCCGGGAAGGCTGATTACCTTTGCAGGAATTCCAAAAATATCAAGTGAATAACCATCATTGAGAGAAACCTCCGGAACAAAAGCAGGAATTTTATCTTTGTAAAAGCTCTTTTCGGAAGCCGCCAAAACCACTCTTCCTAACAAATCATGTGCTGATAAAGACTGAAGCATATTGTCTTTTAATAAAGGGATGTCCGCACGATTCATACCGACAGGACATCCAAAAACATTGGATAAATATGCAGCATTTTGAACATGATCAACATGGCCATGTGTCAGCATCAGAAGACGCACGTCATAGGGCTTGCAGGCGCTCCATATTTTCTGCCGATACCGTTCCCGCCCTGTATCCACCAGCACTGCATTTTTTCCATAGGAAACAATGTAGCAGTTTACGCTGCCGCAGCATATTCTTTGTACCATATTTCATATCCTTTTCTTTTTTGTGAAGTAAGAACAGATTGTTCCTATTTCATAAAATCCCAATAAGTCTGCATACTGTACTGATAATATGCCACAGCAGCTTTTTGATTCAATAACTTCATATCATCAATTGCATTTTGAAAAACATCCATAAAATTTTTTCTGTCATGTAGTCCCATCAATCCTGTTCCAAATGGGAGTGAGGTAAACCCGCACTGTTTTTCAACACCTGTATATGCTTCTAAAGCTCTCATTTCCACGATTGTTGCAGATTTTGGATTAATATTGTTAATATGTATGGTTTGCTCAAATTCATTTCCGTTTTCATCAACGCCTTTTGCAACGACAATCGGATCTTCTTCTGTTGTGTTTTCTGCATATTTGATATAAAAAGATAACCCTGTTCCATTCCCCCCTGAATACAGCATATCATCTGTTTTCAGATAGACAATCGATGTATGTGGCTGCATATTTGATGCATGATTTAATGTTTCTGCAAAATTGCTTTTATTCGCGCTTTGTTGTGTTTTTTTTGTTTCATACCCTGATACTGAGTATCCTGATGCAATTCCATCAATATTCATTTTGATAATGTTACTCCTTTCAAAATTTACGAATGGGGATAGAATATTAGTGTATGGCTTGTTTTTTACCAAAATATCAAAGTGGCAGTTCTTCTGTCAGTCAGAACTGTCGCTGCTTTCTCACATCAGTCCGAGCAGCTTATTTCTCCAAAAAATCCAAAAAACGTTTATATTGCCAATATCCTTCTATATTATGCGCATCATATTGTGTCTGCATTGCGTCTCTTAAAGCGCTGATCCAGTCTGTGTTTTTAAACAAATCATCATAACTCCTGCTATCAGGACCATGCTGGTTGCTTGCTCCACTCGTAAAGTTCGACAATGCACTTGGGTATTCGCCGCTTGCTGATAAGTGACTGGAATATGCAAACATATCAATATAATCACTGTTTTTGGGATCAACTTTTGATATATCAACCATACGTTCTGTTACATTTCCGTCTTGATCCCAAACTTTTACTTTGTATACAGGATTTGCCGGGTTGAAATCTTTTGGCTTATAAACGGTCATAGAATGATCGGAGCCGCATATTGCGCCAATTGACTCACCATCTGTTTCATTTGAAATGTGTAGCTCAAATGTTCCACTTGCCATCTGTGTTGTCTGAACGGTATTGTTCATTTGGTTTGGAGAATCTTGGAAACGTGCAGGTTTTTGTGTTTTTCTGGTTTCATACCCAGCCATTGGGGAGTGCGATGCCCCGACTCCATAAATACTCATAAATTTGTACCTCCTGGTTTTTTATTTCGCTTTTTGAAGCGTATTGTGATATATATTTACAGTGCATGGGTAGGGAAAGATAAACCTTCTCTACTCGATTGATATATATGCACTACAAATCTGTATTATATAAATTTTTTTAAACACACTCTGGATCATTCCAGTACTTTGATATAGAAAGAATAATTTGCTGTTCCGCCAAAACCACTTTTTTCCGTATTCCATTTGGCCTGAACTTCATAGATATATCCTCCAGCCTTAAGCGTTAATTCATTTCCATTGACTGTTACTTGCTCACTTTGGGCAGATGTATTGGACCAGTCTTTGTCGCTCCAGCAGCAGACACTCAGAATTTCATCGGGTTCTTCCTTGAAGCGTAGAATGGCACGATCGGTTGTTGTTTCAAGTGGGGGCAGCAAATCTTTACAGTGTAAAGGGTGTGCACTGTCAGCATCTTTATTTGTGGAACTGCCATCTATATTTTGACATTGCCATGCGTACGCTCCCAATAATGTTTCGTGATTTGTTTCATCACTGACTATTGATAATGCTGGCGGATTCTGCAGAATAACCAAAGAATCATTTTCATGCAGCAGCTTGTTTGCATAATTGTTGAGTGCCTCGCAAGGTTCATATTTTGTTCGATAACCTACGCCGTCAATCACAAGAAATGGATTGTATGCCATAATTTCTGTCTGTGTACCATCTGCCATTGTTAACGCAAATGTAACAGCCTGTCCGGAATATTTTGTATATGAATTATCTTTTTTGTAAAGAACAACTGCGTTTAATATCTTTGTCAAGTCTTCTGTTTTTGTGATTTGAATCGTTTTTTCAGGGGGAGTTAATTGAACTGTTGCTGACAGTACTTCAGAAGGTTCCAGATTCTTAAAGGGTTTTCTGCCAGAAAAAAATATAAATAATATTCCACCAAACAATAGGATACAAGTAAATGCAAGTATTAGTCTTTTATTCATTTTCTAACTTTATCCTTTCTAATAGATGAATTTGTGTTTTATATCGACAGATTAGCCTTTCGAATAAATAGTGATTGCACCAAATGACTATTTTCTGCACCAAATAACCATAATTACACGATTGCTACTGCATGGAATGATTCTTCATCACAAGAAATTGCAAAACTACCTGCATATTTTTCTGTCACGGTCTTTACATTGATAAGTCCGATTCCTTGTTTTTTTCCCTCAGAATCCAAAATCATATTATCAACAATCTGTATTTTCTCCGCAATTGGATTTTTTACAGAAATAATTACTTTTTCATCATCTTGAATCAATTTGATGTGAATGACCGCTCTTTTTCCTTCCTGTAAAACTTTTCTGCAGGCACAAATTGCGTTATCTAACAAATTTGACAGCAAAACAACAATTTCTTCTTCATTCAGCCGCAGACAATGCATATCGTCTATTTTGAATATCATAGAAATACCCTGTTCCCTGGCAGCATGAAACTTTTGATTTAACACTGCATTTACAATGGGATGATTTGTATTAACTGCGGACATTTCTACCGATATGCTCTCTGTGAGTTGTTCGGCAAGTGCAACAGCCGTCTGTATATTATCTTTTTTCAACAATATCTGGATTGTCTGAAGCTGGTTTTTATAGTCATGCATTTTCCTTCCCTGACGTTCATAAATTACCTGCATATCTCGATAGTAAGCAAGCTGGTTTTCATTCTTTTGGCTTGCTAAAGCACCTTTCTGCAGCAATTTTTCTTTTTCAATAATACTTTGCATCAGCTCAACTACAATGAAATTCGAGATAATCAAACCAAATGAAACAAAAAGATAAATTGCCTGTATTTTTTGGTCAGCACTATCATAAAAAACCATCAGCAGCAATGTTGCCATGGTAAATAGCGGCATTATGCTTAATTTTATCCATTCTTTGCCGGAAAGTCCATTGTATTCGTTCTTTCCCTTCCATAATTTGCGCAGAACAAAGAGCATACACAGCCAAACCATTTTGGCAAATAACATGGAAAACAGATGCTTCCATGTGTGCATAGCTTCCTGCATAAAATTACTGTTCACCCAGATATTTCCAATCTGTAATATAAAAAAGTCCAGCAAAAAAAGTAGGCTGTAATTCAATGCAGAAAAGAAAATACTCTGTTTTAAGTGTGTTCGATAAAATATCAAACAAAAAATTGTATAGGCAGGCGTTATCAGAAATAGTTTCCTCATGCCAAACTGCAATCGGTCACTGACTAGAACCATAAACAAAATCATCAAATAAAAGACTAGATATCTGCATTTCTGAAACAAGCATTTTTTTCGTTGCTCCATAAATGTATCAAAAAAGTACAGACTTCCCCATGATTCAATTGCCATAATAAAAAAAGAAAGTATCCAGCTTTTCATGTTATTGTGTTCCTTTAAACAATGTATACTGTTGTTTTACTTCTGGGTATCTGGATTTTGGCACAGAGATTTCTTTTCCAGTCGTCAAAGTCATTCGATAGCTGCTAATTTTTTTGATATACTTCATATTGATCAGGAAACTTTTGTGCACGCGCACGAATCCCATATTTTTCAGTTCATTTTCCAAATCGTCCATTTTTCTGTAAATGCTTAAAGTTTGACTTTGCGTATAAAAAATGTTTTTGTGCCGGTTTGTTTCAATATAAATGATATCATCTACTCGAAGCTGCGCGCTTCCTTCCACAAAATCATAGGTCACAACGCGCTCTTCCTGTTGTATTTCCTTCAAAATATCATCCATACACTCTTCAAAAGTCTGATCTAAGTCGTCTTTTAGGAGAAAGCGGCTTGCTTTCACTTTATATCCATCCAAAGCATAGTTCATATAGGCAGTTACTAAAATAATGTGGATCGTCGGATATTCTGACTTGATCTGTCTGGCAGCTTCTAAGCCGCTCATTCCATGCATATTGATATCAAGAAAAAGTATTTTGCATGTTTGCAGAAAACTGCTGTCTGTGCACAGCGCTGTACTATCATCATATTCCTTGATTTCAAACGTTTGATGATACATTTCCAATAATGATTTTAACTGATTTCTGTCCTCTTTCTTGTCATCACAGACGGCTATTCTCATTTTTTCCTCATTTCTGTGCAGTGTGCGCTCAAAATCTTTTTGTGTCGGATATTGCAAACGTACATTGCCACATTTATTCTTTATAGAATATCGGCAAATGTGTTTTTGATACTATAGGTTAAGATGCCAAAAAATCAAATCTTTATCAAAAAAGTTATCCATAGCAGCCATTCAGGGCAGTATACAATGTTTTACTATGCAAAAACCCCCTTCATGCCTGAGTTATATTCTCAATCCATAAAAAATCATCAGATTCTTATTTTTTTCTTATGTGCATTGAATACAAGATATTGACAGATACAGAGCATGTGTTATATATTAATGAATGGTAAAAATGAAATTTATATAAAATATGCAGATAAAGAATGGGCGTTGGCTGCATATCAATGATGGAGGATATGGAAAATGAAAGCGTACAAGGATTTAAGCAAGGAAGAGCTACAGGCAGTTCAGACAGAACTTCAGGCACAATATCAAAAATTGAAGGAAGCTGGTATTCAGCTTGATATGTCACGTGGTAAGCCGGGAATTGATCAGTTGGATTTGTCTGTATCAATGTTTGATGTATTGTCAAGCAAGTCATCATTTAAAGGAGTAGACAATATAGATATCAGAAGCTATGGGTTGTTTGACGGTGTTACAGAAGCCAAAGAACTGTTTGCAGAAATAATGGAGTGTCCTGCTGACCATGTTATGGTATATGGAAATTCCAGCTTAAATATTATGTATGATTTGGTTTCCAATGCAATGCTGCATGGTATCTGCGGCAATACGCCATGGTGCAAGCTGGATAAGGTAAAGTTCCTCTGTCCTGTGCCAGGATATGACAGACATTTTGCCATCACAGAGAGTTTAGGCATTGAAATGATCAATATTCCAATGGATGAGAATGGACCTGATATGGATATGGTTGAGCAGTATGTAAATAACGATCCTACAGTTAAGGGAATCTGGAACGTCCCAAAATACACAAATCCTGCGGGAATCGTATATTCTGATGAAGTGGTTAGAAGATTTGCAAACTTAAAGCCAGCGGCGCCTGATTTTAGGATTTTCTGGGATAATGCCTATGCGGTTCATCATTTATATGTTGATAATAAGGTTCCGATGCTAAATATTGTAGAAGAATGTGAAAAGGCTGGAAATCCCAATATTTATTATCAGCTTTGTTCGACATCAAAGGTAACTTTTCCAGGTTCTGGCGTAGCTGCGCTGATTGCATCTCCTGAAAATCTTTCTGATATAAGAAAGACTGTCACAAAAGAAACCATTGGATATGATAAGCTCAATCAGATGCGTCATGTACTCTTTTTCAAAGATGCAGCAGGGGTACATGCACATATGGAAAAACATGCAGCAATTTTAAGACCAAAGTTTGAAGCGGTTCTTGACTGTCTTGAATCAGAACTTGGCGGACTTGAAATTGGAAAATGGGTAAAGCCGCTTGGCGGATACTTCATTGCATTCGATACAATTGAGGGCTGTGCAAAGCGCGTTGTAGAACTCTGCAAAGAAGCAGGCGTTGTGATGACCCCTGCCGGTTCCACATATCCATACAAAAAAGATCCCAAAGATACCAGTATTCGCATTGCACCAACTTATCCGACACCAGAAGAATTAAAGCAGGCATGTGAGGTGTTTGTTCTCTGTGTGAAGCTTGCTTCTGTAGAAAAATACATGGAAAATATCGCGTAGGGAATTGTATGAAGTATAATAAATAGTACAGTTGTTTTTACAAAAAAATTGAGCGTGTTGGCGCTCAATTTTTTTGTAAATAGATAATTGCGGGTATAGAACATATTCGAAGAAAAAGCAAGGATTTCTAGAAATAAGATTTAGTTTTTAGCAGATTCGTTCTACAATAAATACAGCAGCACAGGCAAGCAGAGCAACTGTCAGCAGGCTTTTTTCTTTGTAAGCTGCAATGATGGCAACTGCAAAACCACAAAGTGCAGAATAGATACTATCTGTTGCATGTAGAATTGCGGGAAAAGTCATTGCCGCAAGACAGGCATATGGAACATAATAAAGAAACGATTTGATGTATGTATTGGTAATTTCTTTTTTGGCAAGTACCAAAGGAAGCATCCGGATAAGGTAGGTTACGCCTGCCATTGTAAAAATATATAAATAAATATTATGTGTCATCTTTTGATTCTCCTATTAGAAGTTCCGCAGCTGTAAAGAAGTTCCGTAATCGTTTTTATTGCATTGCAGTATCTTCGGTTGGTTTTAGCTTTGCCGCAACCCCGGCTACGATGACAGTCGTGAGAATAATGACAAAGCCCGGGGTAATTTTCTTTAATCCTGGAAGCACTGCAAATAAAAAACTAAGTCCCATAGCTGACAAAACAACAAGCAAAACTGCATGGTCTTTTTTGGCAGTTGGGATAATGATTGCTAGAAACATTCCATAAATGGCAACGCCCAGGGCGCTAATCACAAAAGCTGGAAGAATGTTTCCAGATATCGCACCCACTAATGTTCCCAAAACCCACCCAGGAACAGCAACGCTTGTTATGCCATAATGATAAACTGGAGATAAAGGTCCGTTTTGGCTTGCATCTAATGCAAAGATTTCATCTGTTACACTGTATGCCATAAAATACCGATGCCAGCTTGGTGCAGAACGATCTAATTTCTGTGATAGAGAAAATGACATCAGGCAGTAGCGCAGATTGATAATAAGCTGTGTCAAGGCTATCTCGACATAAGTTCCGCTTGCGGCAATAATTTCAAGCCCAGAAAATTGCCCGGCAGATGTTACATTTGTGAGGGAAATAAGAACTGCCTGCCAAACACTTAATCCATTGGCAGCAGATGCCATGCCAAACGTAAATGAAACCGCAAAATAACCAAGTCCAACCGCAATTCCATCTCGAAAGCCGTTTTTAAAAATTTTATGATTCAAGAGTATATCCTCATTTCTTCATGGTTTAGAAAATCATGTCCATCTTTTCCAAACAATTATTATAATCAATTTTTTACTAGAAATCAATTCTTAGATGCACAAAAAAGAATGAGCGTAACAGTTAAGTATTACTATATCGTAATATTGTTATTTATAAGCTGCCGGTTAATATATAGAAAACTCTTTTTTGAAAAGGGAGAAACCTTTTATTTACAGATGCTTTTTGCAATGTTAAAATGATTTCGAAGTTCGGAAAATCAGAAGCGTTTGTACTTTATTTGAATGGTATCTGTTTACAAGCCAGAAAGGAGTATCACAAAGGATATGAAAAAATTTCGCGGAATATTATATGGAGGGGATTATAACCCCAATCAGTGGCCCAAAGAAATCTGGAAAGAAGATATGAGAATCTTCAAAAATGCCCATATTAACAGTGCAACTATCAATGTATTTTCATGGGCAAAATTACAGCCCTCAGAAGATCTATATGACTTTTCGCAATTAGATGAGATTATTGCAATGCTCAGTGAAGAAAATTATGAGATTGTACTGGCAACATCTACAGGAGCACTTCCGGCATGGATGGTAGCAAAATACCCAGAAGTAGCCCGGACAGATTATGAAGGGCGTCATCATAAGTTTGGACAGCGGCACAATGCATGTCCAAATTCGCCTGTATTTCAAAAATTTTCCGCCGCTCTTGCTGGAAAACTAGCACAGCGTTATGGAAGCAATCCTCATGTGAAATGCTGGCACATTAGCAATGAGTATGGTGGGGACTGTTATTGTGAAAATTGTGAAAAAGCATTTCGCGTCTGGCTGAAAGAGAAATATAAAACGATAGGTGCATTAAACAAAGCGTGGAATATGGAATTTTGGGGGCATACTGTTTACGATTGGGACGAGATTGTACTTCCAAATGTATTGAGTGAGGGATTTGGAAATGACCGGACCGCATTTGCGGGTATTTCTATTGATTACAGACGTTTTAACTCTGATGGAATGCTGTCAAATTATAAGAATGAACGTGATGCCATCCGGGAATTTGACAAAGAGACACCAATTACAACAAATTTGATGGGAACATATAAAGGACTTGACTACTTTAAATGGGCAAAGGAAATGGACATCATTTCATGGGATAACTATCCAAGCTATAACACGCCCTGGAGTGAGAGCGCCATGTGTCACGATTTGATGAGAGGGCTGAAAAATGCGCCATTTATGCTTATGGAACAGACGCCCAGCCAGCAGAACTGGCAGCCATATAATTCTCTTAAGCGTCCTGGGCAGATGCGGGCACAAAGTTATCAGACAATTGCACATGGCGCGGATACGATTCAGTTTTTTCAACTGCGCAGAAGCGTGGGAGCTTGTGAAAAGTTTCATGGTGCAGTGATTGCACATGCTGGAACAGAAAACACGCGTGTATTTCGTGAAGTTCAACAGCTTGGGGAAGAATTGGAACGACTGGGTGATATTCTGCCAGGCAGTGTCAATGAGGCAAAAACGGGCATTGTATTTGACTGGGATAATTATTGGGCGCTAGAGTATACAAGCGGACCCTCCGTTGATCTGACGTATGTGAAGCATATACATGCATATTATGAATACTTTTATGACAAAAATATTGCAGTGAATCTCATTCCGGTTGATGCGGATTTCAGCAGTTATCAATTAATTGTTGCACCTGTACTATATATGGTAAAGGAAGGAATGGCAGAAGCGCTTGAGGAATTTGTAAAAAATGGAGGGACACTGGTATTAACATATATGAGTGGTATTGTCGGAGAGTCGGACAATGTTCATCTGGGCGGATATCCAGGACCTTTGAGAAAATTGGCTGGTGTATGGGTTGAAGAAATCGACGCCTTAGCTCCAGAGCAGTTTAATGAGGTCGTTATGACATCACAAAAGACGTATTCTTGTGGGCTTGTGTGTGATTTAATGCATTTAGAAGGTGCAGAATGTCTCGGAACATATGGAACAGATTTTTATGAAGGAATGCCAGCCGTAACGCACAATCGCTTTGGAAAAGGTCATGTTTATTATGTAGGAACACATATTGAAAAGCAGGGGCTTTATGAAATACTAAACATAGTTGTTAACAGCGCAGCGGTCGAGAGTATTGTTTCAGACGGGGACGGACTCGAAATTGTCTGCCGAAAAACACAAGACAGCAAAATTTATTTTGTGATGAATTTTAGTGAAGTGCAACAGCCGATACCAGCCCTGTTTTATCAATGCCAGGATTTATTATCGGGGGAAATTGTGTCAGAAAATACGCTTCTGAAAAAATATGATGTGTACATTTTTGAAAGAAAGGTTGGTGTTTCCTATGGCAAATAACAAAGAACTTGTAAGTTACATTATGGATCAATTGTCGGATTTAGGAAATGTTCGAAATATTCCTATGATGGGCGGGTATGTATTTTATTACAAAGAAAAGATTTTTGGCGGAATTTATGAAAATGGATTTATGGTGAAAATCACAAAGGCAAGTCAGAATTATATGAAAGACAGTCAGCCCGAAGCGCCTTATGCAGGAGCAAAACCAATGCTTCCCGTGACAATCCTTGAGGATCGGGAGCAATTACAAAAAATGGTGGCAGAAATGTTTGAAGAATTGCCAGCGCGGAAGGTGAAAAAAATACGAACCTGAATGAAGTTAGTAGAATTGATTCTAACTATATTGTGAAATAAGTATTCTTGGGCTATAATAACAGTGAAAAGTTTTTTCGAATATACAATGGAGGACATAGCCAAATTAATTTTTCCCAGATCTCGGCTGATTTTACTGTAGGATTTGATGGTGATTTTGTGGAGCACTATGAACATACTAAGTCATATATTCAAAAGCGGGTTCAATTATTGAAACAAGTATTACTTAATATTGGAATAGATGAATATTATTTTTTTGGATTAACCTATAATATTCATTTGGATATCGGAAGAGATAATCCATTCAAATATATTAATAAATTATTAGGTGACAGTTTTACGGACAGAAGCAATTTATATGAAGTGATGCAAAGAATAACATCTGTAGAGGAAGATAAGTTCTTCATTAATCAGCAGATTAGCACATTTAAAGAGTATCAAAATAATGGAATTAATGTTCCTACACTAATGAGTTTTTTAAATAGCAAACTGATTCAAGAGGGTGTGAGCGTCTCTTTAGATGTCAATAATAGATTTGCTTTTTTAGACAATGGCACCAATACATCAATGAGTGAATTTGATTGTGAGCTAAACAAAATATTTGATTTAATTGAAAGAACTTTGCAGCATTTGGAAGCGTAGAACAAAGAAAGGAGGCATATATTATGAATAAAATGTCTGGATTAGGATTAAGTATGTTAACCATTTACAGTGCAGTATCATTATCTTCTAATATGGTTAGTGGGAGTGTTAAGAATTATGATAGATTATCCATGGTATGAAGTGATTGATAGTAAGGATGATATAACACAAGGGGATATTATTAAAGGTTGCCCAGTACCAATAATAAAAAAATTTACTGGTATTGAACCAAATCAAACAATTGAGGCAGAAATTGAAACAATTGATGGAATTATAATGACGCAGGCATGTGATATTGAAAATCAAAAGATAGATAATATTATTTTATGTAGTATAACATCAAAACATGATTTTGAAAGTCAAATGATTGCCATGCAAAAAAGCAATAAAGAGATTAAAAAGAATATTGAAAGTATTATTAAAGGGCAACAAAATGCGTATCATATCATAAATCAATATAAAACAGAATCATTTTCACAGGATTATTTTATTATTAATTTTAAAGATATTTTTAGTATTCTGGTAAAATTGGCAAAAAACTTTGCTTTTACGAATGGTAGAAGACTTTGATTGTGCCCTCCTTATCGGGAACATTTATCGCAGGCATTTGCCAGATATTTTATGAGAGTAGGTTTACCGATCAATATACATATAGATTGAAACGAATTAGAGCATGGTGCGTTAGTAGTATCATGCTCTAAATTAAATTTTCATTTATTTGATGTAACTTTAAAAATATTTTAATCCAGATAAAAAAGTTGTTGACCCTGACGGAACGTGATAGATTACACTGAGTTTATCAAGAGCAGGGAGGATGGAAATGATGATGACAGTAAAGGAACTATCTGACAGGACAGGTATCAGCGTGCGCACACTTCACTATTATGATGAAATCGGGTTGTTTTGCCCAACGGATAAAAGTGAGGCAGGATACCGGCTTTATGACGATAAAGCCCTGGAACGATTACAGCAGATACTGTTTTTTCGTGAATTTGATATTCCTTTGAAAGAAATCAAAGCTGCCATAGAAAATCCAGCGCTTGATAAAAATGAACTATTACAGATGCAGAGACGAATGCTTATAAAGAAAAAGGCAAGAATAGACCGTCTGATTGCAAGTATTGATGACATTTTGAAAGGAGACAACAAGATGGATTTTGAAGTATTTGATAAAAATGAGATTGAAGAATTGTGGAATGCTACTTATAACAATGCAAATGAAGAGCAAAAAGCTGTATTTATTGAGCGCTATGGAAGCATAGAAGAATGGAAAAAGCAATTTCTGCATAATGCGTCTACTGCTGAGGCACAAAAGAGTTTTGCAAAGATTGTGGAGTGGTATGGGGGCAAAGAAAAGGCAATAGAATCGTCAAAAAATCCCCATAATCCAGAACTGGTTTTTTCGTTTCAAAAACGAATCGGAACCATTATGCAAAAGCTTGCCGACAAAATGGGAATGGATGTCAATAAACTAGAAGTACGAGAACTGATTGGTGAATATGACTTTGTATCAAAACAAATGTATCAGATAGAAGACGCTTCGAAATTGATGCTGGAACTTGCCGCGGCATATCAGACAAATGAACTGATACAAAAATCACAGGACAGTATTTACGGAAAAGGAGCAACAAATTTTATTGGACAGGCGATTGAGGCGTTTTATTGCCAAAATCCACAGTAAAAACTTTGAGGTGCTAAGGAACTGTTAAGAAATAACTTTACACTTTGAAGCAGGATGAGTTCACAAAGGCAAGGCGGAAGATGGAGTCGATGCGGGCATCGACGACTGATGACAACGCGGCATTTGCGGACTCAGACAAGTCAAATGTAAAGATTTATTTCTTAACAGTTCCTAACTACCCTTGTGTTGTGTGTGATATTGATTTTTGTATTATGTTGTCAAACACATTGGATTTGAGGTCTATTTTAGAGATATTTTTCAGTATCCGTCTTTAAATTCTCTAGGGTAATTGAAGCAAGTTCTTTTGCTAATGTAAATCGACTTGAAATCTACATAAAAATTTCTTCTATCTGTTTTTGTCTTCTTTAAAATACGCTCACTTCTATATTGGCTACTTCTTCTAACCTCACTATTTCACTTTCTTTGCTTGCCATAATATATAAACCGTCCACATCCCGACATCCGATTATCCTGCGTTCTGGATTGACGAACACATCAAATTTCTCTTTGGTGAGGAAATGGAAAAAATGAGATATCAGTTCAATATCCTCTTCGTCCTGCTCCAGAAGACATTCGCCGCCATGTGGAAAAAATCCAGTAGCCTGCATCGCCAACAACCACAATAATGTATCTTCTAAGTCCATTTCCCAATCGTCCCAGTTTCCATCGCCCAAATCCAGATCGATTTGCCCAGTTTCTTTATGAAGACACCATTGCCATAATCCCTGATTCTCTTGTGCCAATATAATATGCTTGGAATCGGAGGAATATTCTAATTCCTTGGGAGTATAAATTAAATTTAAGGACTCTTTGCAAAACAGCTTTCCGCCTTTTCCAAACCGCAGATAAAATGCCTTTAGTGCATCTGGAAAAACCGTTTCAAGCCGTTTTTCCGCTTTCTCGATTTCTGACAGTGGTAATGCCATGGAGCGTTTTCCCAACAAAGTTGCAGACATCATATCCAGTTTCTCTTCATATGAAGACGGCGGAGTACTTTGGATAAATGTTTTGGGATTCAAAATCATTTTGCCATCACGCTGCTGCCATTCAATTGAGAATTCTTGTCCTAATTTTTCTAATTCTGATAAAGAGGAGCCATACACCAGACAACGTTTGGAACTATCATCATCATATATCATAAGAAGCTGTCGTTCTATATCATATGCATATGCATAATGAAAATAAGAAATACTTTTGAATGGTGTCATGCCAAGACGCTTGGCAGCCGTAAGATATGGCCAGTCTTCCTGACTTTTTGCCAAGGAAACTTTTACCCATATACAATGATCCATCTGCGCTATTAATTGTTCTGCCACCTGATATAACAAAACAGTGCCTAATGTATGTGTAGACTCATAGCCATAAGCCTGTTTCCAGCCATCAATGCTATTGTGCCATACAAAAATACCATTATTTTTTGGCGGATGGCTGTCTGAGTAAGAATAGCGACCCCAATACGCATCTTTCGCAGATTGATAATAAATCAGATATGGCTTCCACCTTGCATTTTTACAATCTCCTCTAGGTTCCATTTCTATTTTGGCTGCCGGATAAAATCCCCCTTTGTAATAGTCAAACAACAGATTGGATTCTTTGCCAATTGTTTCATAAAGTGTTAATAATTCTTTTGGAATCCAGGATATTTGCCTCAATCTTTCAATATTATCATCACTTTTGCCCGTCCAAGATGCGCCAAATGCTGCACGGCATATTCCAGTCAAATCCGATAAAAACAGGTCTTCTTCCATTCAAATGCCTTCTTTCTGTAATAAGCTTATAGAATTATTATAGTATAAGTCCAGTAAGGAATGTCAAGTGTTTTTGGAAAAATAGAATAGATATCATAAAATATCTTTGTTATACTATAAATACCTTTGGTTTATTTAAAATGAGCAGTTTTTTTGCAATCGCAGGGAGGTTTTCAATGAATTATAGAAAAGACAAATATGGAAACGATATTTCTATTCTTGGCTATGGATGTATGCGTTTTTCAAAAAAAGCTGGCAGAATTGATCTCAAAAAAACAAACAGAGAAATTATGACGGCATTTCGAAATGGTGTTAATTACTTTGACACTGCTTATGTGTATCCAGGAAGCGAAGCTGCATTGGGAAAAATTCTTTCCCATCATCATATTCGGGAAAAAGTCTATATTGCAACAAAATTACCACATTATTTGATAAAGAGCACAGAAGGCATGGAAAAGTGCTTTGAAGAACAGAAAAAGCGTCTACAAACAAACTATATTGACTATTATCTGATGCATATGCTCACAGATGTCAAAACGTGGCAGCGTCTAAAAGAACTTGGAATTGTTGAATGGTTGGAACAAAAAAAGAAAAGTGGTGAAATTCACCAGATTGGTTTTTCTTATCATGGAAATTCTGACATGTTTTGTCAGCTGGTGGACGCATACGACTGGGATTTTTGCCAAATACAATACAATTATATGGATGAACATTCACAGGCTGGGCGAAAAGGTCTTCATTATGCAAATAAAAAAGGTCTTCCTGTTATTATCATGGAGCCGCTGCGCGGCGGTAAGCTTGTTAACCGTCTCCCAGAAAAGGCCAAGAGGATTTTCGCTCATTACCCTGTAAAACATACTCCAGCACAGTGGGCACTTCGCTGGCTTTGGAATCAGCCGGAGGTAACTTGTGTATTATCCGGCATGAATTCTGTTGAAATGGTAAAGGATAACGTCAAGACTGCTTCTAGTGTCTCTGTCGGTGAATTTGGTCCAAAAGAAGAAGCAATGCTTCAAAAAGTAGTAAAAGCAATCAATGCGAAAATGAAAGTAGGATGTACGGGCTGTTCCTATTGTATGCCTTGTCCCAAGAATGTTGATATTCCAGGTACTTTTGCAGCATATAACAGGTTGTATTCTGAAGGAAAGGCCGCTGCTTTTACAGAATATTTTATGTGTACTGCAATGCGCAAAACTTCTTCTGCCGCCTCAAACTGCGTACAGTGCGGTTTATGTGAAACACATTGTCCACAACATCTTGCTATCCGCGAAGAATTAAAAAATTCTGCCAGGCACCTTGAAGGACCACTATACAAAGCAGGCAGAAAAATTGTACAACTTATGAAAGCATATTAAAAAATCAACAACATATTAATTTTGGCTGATTGAGCGCGCTGAGTAGGGAAGCATAGCCTTCCCTGCTCGTTTTTTTTACTTTATAGGAAATTGCGAATGCACAGATTGAGTTTATCAAATTAATAAAAGCTAAACAATTGTTATGTATTCTCTTTATTTTAAATCGCTGCGCGATGACTTGATACACTTCAACCTCAACGTTATTTCATGAACTGTTACAATTTTTTCCACCGTTTTTTGAAACGGTATTGACAATTTTTGTTAAGATGCTAGAATTATTTTAATTCTAAAAACTCTAAACTTTACTTGTGTGGACTGTACTTAGTTTTCAATTGGCAGTTTGAGCCAGAGCCTCAAACATGCCTAGACCGCAGCAAACTGCTCTGACATGGAGGATGAATGTGACAAAAAATGCGAAATACATTTTGGAAATTATTAACGACTCAGTAAATCATTTGACAGCAGAACAGATTTATCTGCTTCTCAAAGAAAAAAATAAAAAGGTAGTTCTTGCTACTGTTTACAACAATTTATCATTTTTGTATAAAGAGGGGCTGATTCGAAAAGTATCTGTTGAGGGACACCCAGATTGTTATGACAAAATGATACAGCATGATCATTTAGTATGCAGAAAATGTGGAAAATT
Organism: uncultured Lachnospiraceae bacterium; assembly: GCA_910586585.1. Taxonomy (GTDB): domain Bacteria; phylum Bacillota; class Clostridia; order Lachnospirales; family Lachnospiraceae; genus COE1. Next base: position 35,346 of record CAJUKA010000010.1, on the reverse strand, counting down.
AACAGATATCACACTGCAGGATTTGACAGAGAGTATCCAAAAACAATTAGGTGTGCCAATGCTTTCTTATGATTTAAAGATTAATTATATTTGTGAAGAATGCCGAAAAAAGATGCATTCTGGCAGCAGGGAGCAAAAATAAAGTAAAATAATGAAAGGACAAATAACTATGAGAATGAGAAAGAGGGATTCGAATGTTGCGATTGAATCGATTTCCAGACTTGTAGAAATGCAGTATCAACCTACAAATGGAGAGTTGAACAATATTCATAAACGACTTATCAGCGGGAGAAAGGAATTTGAGCAGGCTGTTAAAAAAACGATGGACGCTTTGATACATATGAGTGCGATGGACTTGACTTTAGAGACAAATGCTGCAACAGTTGAACAGGTCAATACATCTATTTCTGCTTCTGTGGATACGATCAGCAAATCGGCAGGATCAACAGGAACGATTGCTTCGGAGGTTTCAAGAGCACATGAAAGTCTGACAGCAGCGATTATCGAGGTTTCAAACCAATCCTCCCAAATAATGGAAGATATTCATAATAGCGAAAAAGAATTAACGACGATTACTGAGCTGTCCACATCCGCTATTTCAAATGCAAAGGATATGAAGGCAGATATTCAAGGGCTGATTGCTGTGATTCAAGATGTGAATGAGGCTGTCAGAGCGATTAATTCGATTTCTTCCCAAACGAATCTTTTGGCGCTAAATGCATCTATCGAGGCTGCCCGTGCAGGAGATGCAGGCAGAGGGTTTACTGTGGTTGCGGAGGAAATCCGTGAGCTTGCAAACGAAACAAAATCACTAACTGGGAGAATGGATGCTTTTTTGGCCAGCATACAAGAGGCTTCCCAAAAAAGTTCGGAGAGCGTCGATATTACAGTATCAGAACTGGAACATATTAATAGTAATATTCAGAATGTGTGGAAACTAACTGGAAATAACCGTTCTGGAATGAATCATATTACAGATTCTGTTTCTTCCCTGGCGGCGGTGAGTGAGGAAATCAGCAGTTCTATGAATGAACTGGATCACCAGATGAAATATGTAAATGAGCAATGCCAAAGTCTGAAGGAAAATTCTGATTCCCTAGCGCTTTCGAGTCAAGCGATTGCAGACTTGGTAGAACCGTCCAAGACCATCGAAAAACATTTGGACGAATCTACCAAAATAATGGGTTCTATGGCGCAGGATGCATTTTATATGCTGGATAATCAAGTTTTGTTAAATTGTCTGACGGGGGCAATTGAGGCGCATAAAAATTGGCTCAATATCCTGAAAGAAATTGCACAAACCAAAGAACTAAAAGTGCTTCAGACAGATTGTACCAGATGCGGATTTGGACATTTTTATTATACTTTTAAACCGCTAAATTCACAGGTACTGGAAATTTGGAAAAGAATTGGCGACAAACATAAAACGTTTCATGCTTTTGGAACAGAAATGATATCTGCGGTTCGGTCTAACCGGGTTGGAGAACTGCAGCAGATCTATGAAAGAGCAGAGCTGTTTTCAAAAGATTTGCTTTCTGATTTCCATGTGCTAAGTCAGATAATTGAATCTTTATCCAAAGAGCATGTCCGAATTTTCGAATAAATATTTGCTGTAAATCAAAGAAAAATAAACAATATCAGCGGCCGTTATATCTTCTTTTTTCCTTTCTTAGAATGATACAACGACCGCTTTAATTTATTTCTATATTCAATTTTCTCCTCTTTCTTGGCACCCTTTCATGCCACACTCCAAATTTACTAGTTACTGTTTTGGTTCCTTTCCCACATATACTGTAAAAACAATTTCTTAACCTTATATTTGCTGTACAAGTATTTTGTTACCAGCATACTCTTTTTCATATCTGTTAAGTGTTTTTTACTTTATTGGGGTTAGGTTTTTACATTTGCCAATGGAATCCTCTCCTTTCCGAAACATCTGCTCTATTGAGATTGTTTGCTGTTATCCGAAGCTTGCATCTGTTGTGTAACAAATGCGGTTCAAAGCTTTTTACCATTTGTTTCTTTAAAGCTTTTTGTTTTTCCTTTGGCTTTCCTTTGTTGTAATTGTATCTTAACACTTATTTTCAGGCTTTTCAACCCATTTTTTGATATTTTTTCAATACTGTCGTTCTTACTAGATTCTTTCAGTTATTATGTATAGTTTTTTCTGAATATTCTGACAAATTTAAAGCAGAGGATATTATTTCCTCTGCTTTTTTCTGCCATATTAATCCTCGCCACCTAGGTTGCGATCATCTTTTTTCTTTAAGAGTTGGGAAGTATCTAGTACTTGTTGTGTCTGCTTTGATTTCTTTGGCGGCTTCGGTTTTTTCATGTTTTTGGGCTTAGAATGCGTTTGGGATGCAACAGTGTCTTCTGCGGTATGCTCTGGTTCTGTAAGGACTTCTTCAGGCGTGTTTGGTGCTGGGGTAGAAACCGCTTTTTTCTGTTTTTTTGGCTTGAGAACGTTCAGCTTTGGTACATATTGAAACCGCCGCATTGCCACATCTGCCACAAACAGGCAGACAGCAAAGGCAATCAGCCAATTTGTCAAGGGATAACTTTCTTTTGCGCCAGTGGAAATTCGCGTCCATACAGAGTCCTGATCGGTGATGGTTCGCCCATATTGATTCACAAAGTCCAAATAAGAAGCGGTGCTTACATCAAATTTATATTCATCTGAAAACTGTACAGCGGCTGCGGTTGTCAGATAGTTTCGAATTTCACCGTCCTCATTGCGTCGTATATTGAAATGATATAGCCCTGTTTGGGGCGTGGATAGCTCTGCTGTATATTTTCCAGGTGCGGATGCATGCAGTTTTTCTTCTGTTGTGTTTCCCTCTGGGTCTATCATTGTCACCAAGATTTCTGTTTGGCTGCCATACTCATTTGTCTGATAGGCCACTTCCGTCCGTTCCCCTGCTGTTACAACATTTACGCTGTCTTCTCCTATGTTGGCGTTTCCAGTCGAATAATCAACAATGCGCTTCCATAATTGTACATAGTCCTCCTGTCCGGCAAAAGCACCGCTCCACTTGCCTGTGACATCACTGTTCCAAGCTACAGTTCGACCAAGTCCATACTGCCATACTGTCAGAATTGGATCATTTTTTTCACTGGATACAATAATTGGGCTGGAAGCTGTTTTGGGGGTTGCGGAAATATAGCCGTAAAGGACAGGCCAACCATTAGGAAATAGATTTCCGGTCAGTTCATGTCCTTTTTGTACTGCCAGTGAAAATACACCATTTTGGATAAAACTGTCGCCTCCCAAAAAGACTTCCTGGGCAAAAATTTTGGGTATATCGCTTGTGATGTCCGAATAATAGTACCTTCCGCCGCAGTTGTCCGCTAGTTGTTCCAATAGTTTTGTGTCCGATCCAGTTCCGACCGCTACAGTAGAGAGGGTAATATCATTGCTTAAATATCCATTTATAACATCTGCGAAATTGGTAGTTTCGCCCATGCCGTCTGTAAGCAGCACGACATGTTTGATAGATGCTTCGCTTTTTGACAGTACATCGCAGGCTTCCTGAAGCGCAGGCTTGATTGTGGTGCCGCCTCCTGAATTGATTTGCTTAATACTGTCTTTGATGGTTGATTTGTTATTTGCCTGCTGAAGTTCTACTTGCCAGCTATATTTGTCATCAAAAGTCAGCACGCCTACAAAATCTGTATCCTGTAAATTATCGACTGCGACGGTAGCAGCTTTGATGGCAATATCTAAATTGGTAGCACTAGAAATACTGGTATCCATCATGCTGCCAGAATGATCGATAACCATAACCATAGCCATTGAAGGCATTTCATTTACACTGCGAAGCTGCATATCAACAGGAAGCACAGTTTCTAAGACGGTGTCTCTGTAGCCGCCCAAAGCAAAGCTGTCTTCGCCGCCGCAGCAGACAAAGCCGCATCCATAATCTTTCACATAAGTCTCTAAATTCTGCAGAAAGCCAAAAGGAAGGTCATCAATATAGGTATCAACCATAATGATAGATTTGTATTCTAGCATAGATTGGATATTGTCTGGTGTGTTGAGCGTGGAAACGACACTATAATCACATCCGGCGGCAGTAAGTATGGCTGCAAGGTTTGACGTATCCGCATTTTTGCCTGAAATAACAAGAATCTTAGGAGGCGACTCCACTACAGAGTAAGCACTAAAGAAATCATTTTCCGGACAGGTATCTCCTTCGGCCTGCACTTGTACACGCAGATTTTCCGTAGCGCCATTATCGAAATCTGCATCAATCTGCGCGCTAAATACAAAACGGTTGCTTCCCTTGTTGAGATGAACCTTGTTTGCGGCGGTTTGGCTGCTTCCGCGATACAGTGCGATAACTGCGTCGGTATCAAAATTGCTTTCTACCAAAACCGTAATCGAATATTTATCGCCAGGATGCAGATACGATGGAAGAGAGACATTATCAATATAAGCATCAGGCGTTTCTTCATTTTCATAAAGCAGTGTCAGAAATTCCGCCCGGCTGGCAGTTAGCGCCTGTGCCATATTGTGAATATCGCCTCTGGTTTCGCGTCCGTCTGTGAGGACAACCAAACGTTTGCTGTATTCTCCGGGAATCAGTGTGAGTGCTTTGGACATGGCATCTTCAAAATTGGTTGCTGCCTTTTCCGGTAGTGTCATCAGTCCGCCATAATGCTTCTCGGAGGTCAAAAACTGTTCTACCAGTGTATTTTTTCCAAATGTAACAATGCCGTATACATTTCCAGATGGCATTTTGCTGATAGTTTCCTGCAAATATTTTTCGGCTTCTTCTAAATGCTCTTCATTGCTGTTGGAGAGATCCACTAAAAAAACAGTGGCAATCTGGTTGCTTCCTTTGTGAATTCGTATACCCAAAATTGCAAGAAGTACGCATAATAGCAAGGTTCCTCTCAAAATCAGATAAAACTTTCCCTGGTAGCGCATTTGCCGGACATAAACAATCCACTCAACGACCATAAAGATAAGTACTAGCAGCAAAAAAAGATTTCGAATGGTCTGCTTCACCTTTTGTATCTCCAGATTGTCGGAATTGTTCACAGATTCGGCTGTTTGTCTGCCGTCAGATTCTGTGGAAGTCTGAAAGCGCACTACATAATTTTCCTGATAAGTTTCATTTCCAAGATGATATAATCCAGCCTTGGTTGGGTGGCTCTCAAATGGTGTATTATCCAGTTCTGCCCAGGGCTGTAGGGCAACTTCCTCACCTGCATAGTAAACATTTGAGGTCAGCCATGAGGTATCGGATAAATAAATCATGGCGTTTGCTAGAAAAATAGGAAATTCGGCCCGCAGTGGGAAGTCGGATTCTCGAATATCAAATCCTACGACAATTTCTTTTCTGCCATTTTGTTCTCCATAATAGCCGACACACTTTCCGTCATATTCCAAAAAACTTTTAGCCCATTTTGGAAGTGTAAAACAATAGGCAGTGTTTACTCCAATTTGAAACCCAGATAAACCAGAAGTAAGATCACAGTCTGTCATGTCCAACACAACGTTTTTTAAGGTTTCAGTTGTTTCAAGTCCTGCATTGCCAAAAATCAGATGGTTTATCTCAGAGTTTTGCGGCATTTCGCCTGCATCATAAATAATAACGTTGTAGCCGCTCTCCTTCATTGGAGTTTGCATCAATGTATTGAGGGTTGTATCTTCTGCCGGAGCATCAGTCTGTGATTTGGTAATGCTTGAACCAGTAACCGCATGATAAGCCTTTTCAAAAAAGGTATTGCCATCGCCGATAAGCAGTCCGTTCATAAGGTTCTGTTTGTTTTTGACAGCCCATGAGGTATTGTCGCTTTCTAGGCTGTCGGCTGCGCCGTCTGCAAAAGTGATGCCGCCAAGGCGGGAGAGAAGTGTTTCTCCATTCCAATTTATCTGTTCAAACAGACACATAGAATTGGCGGAAGGTGCAAGGTGCATTTGCTGTAGTGCAAGAAGTTTATTGTCGCTGTCATATAAACTGACATCAAAAGAGGCTTCGGTATCACTGTAATTTGTCACACTTACCATCACATCAAAAGAACCATCGTCTCTTTTGGTAAACGCGGTATATTCATTGGCGGCATTGGAAACTGGGCTGCCTGCCACATAAAGTTCCTTTTGTGCTGCACCGCGTAGTTCCTCAAACGCAGAAGCTCCGCTTCCGTCTGTGTAAACTATCAAATCTGCTGTGCGATGTGAAGTATCTTCCATCAAGGTATCAAGAACGCTCTGTGCCTGTACCAATGAACCGCCGCTGTCGCTGCATGTAATACTGCGCAGCATTTGCAGCAGGCTGTTTTTGTCAGAAGTATCTACTGCCAATAGCTTCGTACCAGCGGCGTCGGTGGTCACAATAGAAAACTGGGTATTTTCTGCGGTCTCGACAAAGCTGCACGCCTGCTCAACTGACTGCGCAAGCCGGCTTTTGCCGTCAGCGCCGATGTGCTGCATACTTGCACTGGTATCCAATAACAGAATCTTTCTGCCGCCGCTGTGCCCGTTTCTTTGAATCAATGGAGACATCAGCGCGATAACAAGAAGCGCAATTATCAAAATTTGCAGATACATTAAAATGTTGTGTACAAACTTTTCAAAAAAGGTGCGGGACTGTTCATTTTTGAGCAGATTTTGCCAGAGAAGATTGGAAGAGATTCGATAATCGACTCCTTTTGGTTTTAATAAATATAAAATAATGATAATCGGAACCGCTGCCAGAAAGAACAGCGGCCATAGGCTTTCAAATATCATATAACCCCTTTAAATCCTGAAAAATCAATTGATAAATATCTGTTTTTGTACTGCATACTGCGTGGAATGCACCTGTTTTGGCACTGATGCTGCCAATCTGGGTCAAAAATTCCTGTAGAGCTTTCTCATATGCTTGTATGCTTTTGGTATCTAATGTAAGGCGCAGCGTACTTTGATTTTCCATATCGATCAGGTTTCGTGTTCCAGTAAGCTCTACAGAAAGTTCTTCTGCAGCCAATACCTGCAAAAGAATCGCTTTTTGCTTCCTATAATCCAGAAAACGCAGCAGTTTTCCAAGTGTTTCCTGTGTGTGGTCCAGCAAAGATTCCTGCAGGAAATCACTGATAAGAATTGTAATGCCTGGACCTTTTGCAGGAAGTTGTCTGATGACTTCATCAATCGCTACAATACCATCAAAGGAAAGCTGTTCCAGCCATGTAGTGATTTGGGATAATGCGCGTTTTCCGCCGCTTGCCGAAAATGGCGACTGCATTTTTTGCATGTCATAGAGCCACACCCGATCCATATTATTGATTCCAAGATAAGCAAATGCAGCGGCAAGCAGACAGGCGAGATCGCTTTTTTTGTTTGCTCCATAATCCATAGAAGCGCTCGTGTCAATCAATATAGAGACAACGGCTTCCTTTTCTTCCATATATTCCTTGACATAGAAGCGGTCTAGGCGTCCATAGGCGTTCCAGTCGATGCGCCGGATATCGTCGCCTGGCATATATTCTCGAAAATCTGAGAACTCCATGGATGACCCTTTTTGCACAGACTTTCGGTTTCCAGTCAGATTCATGGAAGCCTTATGTCCCATCGCAAGGCGAAGCCGCGATAATTTATCGAAAAATGCAGCGTCAATTGTCATGCTCAACCTCCCTGTATGAGGGTACTTTTCTTTTTAAGCAGGATTTCCCTGATGATATGATCTTCGCTAAGCCCTTCACTGATTGCATCAAAACTGGAAATGATACGGTGTCTGAGCACAGGATAAGCCATTTCTTCCACATCTTGAAAGGAAACATTAAAGCGTCCTTCCAAGAATGCTTTTGCCCTGGCAGCACGAATCAGAGACTGCGCGGCTCTTGGGCTTGCGCCTTCCCGAATATATGGATTGGGTGCATGTGTTTCCATAACGATTTCCAGCAGATAATCAAGGACCGCATCTGCGATGGGTATCTGATTCACAAGCGCGCGTGCCGCCATCAGCCCTTCACCGTCCATCTTTTTTTGGATAACAGGTTCCTGGATTCCCTCGGTCAGCGCAACGATGTCTTTTAGTTCTTCTTTTGACGGAAAATGTACCAATATCTTGAACATAAAGCGATCCAACTGCGCTTCTGGAAGCGGATAGGTGCCTTCGTTTTCGATTGGATTTTGTGTCGCAAGCACAAAAAAAGGTTCTGCAAGGATATGGCTGTCATTGCCGACAGTTACTGTGTGTTCCTGCATTGCTTCCAATAGTGCTGACTGTGTTTTTGGCGTGGCACGGTTGATTTCATCTGCCAGAATCAAATTGGCAAAAATCGGGCCTCGCTCAAAAGAAAAAGAACTTCCTTTTTCATTTTTGATAATAATATTAGTACCTGTTACATCACTTGGCATCAAGTCCGGCGTAAACTGAATTCTTTTGAAGGGCAAATCAAAAACTTTGCCAATTGTGCTGACTAACCTTGTTTTTCCAAGTCCGGGCATACCTTCCAAAAGAACATTGCCTCCAGTAAGCATCGCCAGCATAACCTGGCGGATAATTTCACGCTGTCCAATCATTCCCTTTTGAATTTCCATTTCACACGCAGCAATCTGCTGTGCTACAGATGAAGGATCAATTCCCGCACTGTTTTGCATGTTTTCCATAATTTCCTCATTTCTGTGCAATTTTGCACGCTTTTATTCGATAATCATACTGCTAACGACGTTCGTTAAAGCTTGAAAAATAGTCTTTTATAATGTCTTCCATTCCACTAGGATATCGTCCTTGGGAAATTCCTTCATAGGCGTTTTGCTCATAACTGCCAATCACCGATTCATGAGAAACATGTTCTCCTTCCCAACTCAATCCGTTCTGGGCACGAAAATATTCGGAAGACTCATGATTAACGGCGTTTCCTGTGAGATTTCCACTGTCTGCAATCGCATTTGGTACACTGACATAATCATGCTGGGTATTGCTGCTGCCGGTTCCCCGACCTTGTCCATTTCCTTGTCCATTGCCCTGTCCATTCCCTTGTCCCTGACCAGAACCGTTTCCTTGTCCATTCCCTTGTCCCTGACCATTTCCGTTCCCTTGCCCATTGCCCTGACCATTTCCGTTTCCTTGCCCATTGCCCTGACCATTTCCGTTTCCTTGCCCATTGCCCTGACCATTTTGAGAACCATTTCCTTTTGCAAGCTCGCTCCCACTCATATTTTGAAGCTTTTCTGCCATTGCCTGCAGTGACTGAGCCGTGACAGGCGAAACAGCAGCTCCATTTTGCAGGCTCTGTGCAAGGCTGTCAATTTGACTGCTCATATTTTCGTACCGATAGTCAAGCTTTTCGGAGGCGGCAGCCAGCATTTGGGCAGTTGTGACCTGCTGGTAATCAGCAAGAGAGGACTGCAGACCTTCTATCATTTCCTGTAGTTCGGCTTGTTGTTCTGGCGTGAGAGATTCTTGCTCAAGTTGTGTAAGCGCTTCTACAAGCTCCTCAATTTCTTCTTCTTTTTCTGAGACTTCTTCTTTGAGGTTGTGCAGCTCCTGTGCCTGTTTTTTTGTCTCAGAGGGTATCAGGGCAAGCGCAAACAAAGCGGCAATCAAGATTGGTACTGGAATTATTTTTTTCCACGAAGGCAGGATCGGAATCCGAATTCTGTCCTGATGCAATGAAAGCTGGTTCACTGCATCTGCCCTCTGCAGTGCGATCAAAGGGCTATCTTTGGACAGATGCTCATAGGCGGTCACAATCCGCTCTTCAAAACCAAACCGATCGATTGTCAATGCCGCCTGCTGCATGGAGATGCGTTTTATGATTGCCACAGCAAGCGCAGACAGCACGGCAAGCAGCAGTGCAAATCCACAATATAGATTGACATAGTAAAGCGGTATCAAAAATGCTGCTGCCTGGAAAAGGATTGCCACACCAGTGCCAATGCAGAGCGCAGACAGCAGTTTTTTTAGAAATTCTGCAAGATTGAGTTTGCGTCTGCACCGCTTTATAATTTTTATCAATATGTTTTGATCCATAGATTATCCTTCTTTCACAGGTGCCTTTGGGGGGCGGGGCGTTTTTTTCTTGACAGAGGAACTGTTTATAGGATTGACTCTCCACGCGGCGATCAGAATAAACAAGAAGGACAGCAGCAGGATGCATATTGCGGAAAGAAACATCCAGGTTTTTCCCTGTGATAATTGATAGGTAATAAATCCGACCTCATCTTTGGAAAACATGGAACCTTTGGTGCCAAAAAGCGATTCCCCTGTCATAATCTGCATAAAAAATTCTTCAAAAAATACACCGGGATTGAAAAGAAGCAACAGCATTGATTCTCCGGCGTGCTCTCCTTTTGTCCAGAGCAGATTTAAAATCATTGGAACCATGGTCAAAAAATAAATGACAAAATAAAATGCAAAAGACAGTACAACTGCTGTGATAGACCTTTTGCATAAAGAAGAGCAAAAAATTCCAATACTACCAGAAAGAATGGATAAGAGAATAATCGTAAGTACAAAATAAAACAGATTGTCCCAGCCAAGGCCGCCAACGACAAAGGATAATGCCATAATAGGCATTCCTGCCACAACAAAAAACAAAATGCGCAGCACTGACGAGGCTACTTTTCCCAGTACGATAGAGAGGGGAGACATGCACGTGGTCAGCATAATATCAAATGTCTGACGTTCTTTTTCTCCGGAAATAGCAGAAGCCGTCATAATAGGCATAATCAATGCAACAATGAGTACCTGTGATACAGCAAGCACTGGAAACAGATAGATAAGGTAATTATAGATATTTCCGTTGCCGTAGAAACTTCTGACATTTCCTTGAATAATTGCCAAGGCCAGCAAAAAAGCGAGCATCAGCACGCCTTCATAGGCAAAAACGCCCCAGCTAAAGCGCATACTGCGGGCGGTTACCTGCAAATCTTTTTTGACAATAGGATTCCATCGTATTTTCATTGTGTACCTCCTCCGGTTAACTGCATAAACAGGGATTCCAAACTGCCTTCTTCCCGATAAAAACCGGTTAAAATGACCTGATTTTGAATCAATTCTCCAATGAGTGCACTCAGCTCCTCATCGGTACCATTTCTCGAAATGACAATTTCATTCTCACGGACAGATTCGACGAGAACGCCTGCATGTTCCTTCAATATCCGTATTGCGGTTTCAATATTTGCACTCGCCTGGATATGAATTCGGTTTCCGCCGGAAATCTGCTGCATAATATCCTCAATACGTCCCGCGGTAATGAGATGTCCATGGTTCATAATTCCAATACTATTACACATTTCTGAGAGCTCCGAAAGAATATGGGAGCTGATAACAATGGTTTTGCCCATAGAATGCAGATTTTTCAAAAGTTCTTTCATTTCCACCCTTGCTCTAGGGTCCAAACCGGAGCTGGGTTCGTCCAAAATTAACAGTTTGGGATTGTGGAGCAGCGCTCTTGCCACACATAAACGCTGTTTCATACCGCGCGAGAGCGTATCAACATAAAATTCCCGTTTGTCTGACAGATTTACCAATTCCAGCAAATCATCTGTTAATTTGGCAATATCACGGCTGTACATGCCATACATAGATCCATAAAAATCCATATATTCCCGCACTTTCAGATTGTCATACACCCCAAAGAAATCCGGGACATATCCAATGAGGCGCTTCATTTCTTTGCTTCCCACAGCCGCAGAAGTATTTCCGATTCGCACAGAACCGCCGCTTGCTTTGAGCAGACCGCACACAATGCGGATCGTCGTTGTTTTTCCAGCACCATTCGGTCCAACAAAGCCAAACAAATCTCCTTCCGGGATGTGCAGTGTCAGTTGATTGACTGCTCGGAACGTGCCATAATTTTTTGTTAGATTATTGATATATAACATTGTATTTCTCCGTTTCCAGAATTATTTTTGAACCGTGTATACACAGCCGTAAGATACCTCGCTGCAGTTATCGTCCACAATATTTTCCCAATCCTGTGTAACGCCGACGACAAGTGTGGCGCCGATATTTTCATGATAATAATATGCGGTACAGATTCCCATACCCAATGCAGCCTCTAAGTCCATGCTGCCTGATTTTTTTTCATTATATGACTCTCTTAGAAAATCATACAAATAGGATTCTATTATAATATAACCATATCGGTTTGTAGTGTTTGTAAAGACAGGAGCCTGGGATGACAGGTCACAGCATTCTCCAGACGGAAGGTTTTTGTAAACACGCAGCCGATCCCCCATAATGACTGCAAAATATGCAAAATCCTTGCTGGTTTGATTGGTGATGGTTCCACGAATGCCGTTTTGCCCATATGCTTCAATATTGCTTATAATACTTCCGTCTTCAAAATTTTTACTGTTTCCTACTGTAAAATAGCCATCTTCAAAGCTGATGGATGGCCGAAGGCCAAAATAAAACCGTTCGCCTTCCTTTTTGATACGTGAGGTATACTTGTCATTTTTTGTAGTGTCAAAGTATGTGTTTAAACTAGGACCAGCATACGCACAGTTTTGTGAGAGACGCAGGCTCCATTCTTTGTGGCTGGAATCATAAGAGTGCAGGTATGTTACAGGTTTTTCACGATGGGAGAGATCTTCTACTGTGACAGAATAAACATTGGTATTGATAACTTCAAATCCCCTTCCGCTTAGATAAATCAGAAGGACTCCCAAAAGTGTTGACAGGGGTACAGCTATCCAGTAAAAATCTCGTTTTTTCAGGAACTTTAATATCAAATATAGTATGGGACCTACAAAAATTACATATAGAATAACAATTGCTTTGAGTGTGCCAAAATGCAGTTTGTCTTCACCATTTCCCCAGATACGAAAAAAACGGGATAAATTGTATCCATAATCGGAATTCTGCACCGATGTTCCGCCATAACGGGAATTGGCATAATGTCCAATATCATTCAAAAGGTCATTCACAAGAGGGCTGGAATCTGTCATTGCACCCAAACTGCCTAATTCGGAAAAAGAATAGGGAACAATACCCACCGAACCATCTCCGCGGGAACATACAATGGAAAAGTTGTTATTTTTGAAGGAGTAGGTATCATAGATATCGTCTAGCTCAGCCCAATAAATCTGGGATGTGTCAAAGTACGCTGATTCATGAGAAATCGAATCTCCAGGAGAAAGCACTTCCGTACATGTTATTCCAAGAAAATCAAGTCCGCTCAGGGTATCTTGTACACGGTTTCCTGTACCAACAATTAACATTCCGCCGTTTTCTGTCCAAAGTTCAATTTCCTTTATTTTTTCCTCTGTCAAAATGCTGGTATTGTAGCTGTCAATGACTAGAAAAGTCAGGGAAACCAGCGAACTATCCAGCGAGTCCTGGTTTAAGTTAACTAGTTTTATAGGAAATTCGTTATTATTGTATTGATAGGGTTCTCCGCCCATGTCCATATACGTGAGCGAATCATAGTTATCACTTAATATTCCCATTAGTAAAGCATCTGTACCATGAAACAAAAGACGTGTAAATTCCTTTTGCGCAATGATGTCATCATTTTTATCTACGAGGTTGACAAAGATCGTTCCGTTCGTCGATCCAACGCTGATTGTGGGAATTTTAACCGAAAATTGTTTTTTGCTTCCCTGCGGCAGCGCCAAAACGGTATCAAAGGCACAGCCATTTAATTCACCATATGTTGTTCCAAGCCTCAATCGTACAATGCCTTCCCAGTCTGTTCCCAGATTTTCAACAGTCACCTGAATATCATATACATCGTTGTCAGAAGGCAAAAGTTCTGCTTTGATAGAAAACGGAGATTCCTCTGCATACGCCTGTATACTTGTGCTGTACCAAAACAAACAACAGCATAAAATGATAAAAAACAGCGGTTTTCGTAGTTTATTGTCTATTTTTATTTTCTTTTCCATAGCTATTTCCTTTCTATATTTCGAAATCAGAAATAGTTTATCACAAAATATTCCATACGTCATTGACTTTCAGAATATTTAAAAATAATATTATGATTTTCTTAAGAAATTGAGTTAGGGTGAAGATGCACTGCAGCCCGCCTGCTTATGAAAGCAGGCCAGAGATGTTGATTTTTAGGTCTTCAAAAATGCAGGAAGAAATGGTTTCGTCAAAATCGTATTGGTTTGATTTCTCTTCATTTTCTAGGTCGAATACGGTAACTGTTTTTTTCATAGGATTTACAATCCAATATTCACGAACACCTGCAGTGCGGTATTTGAACAGTTTAACCCCATAGTCAATCCGGCTTGTGCTGGGAGAAACGATTTCGATAATCCAGTCGGGTGCACCGTTGCATCCCTTTTCATCTAATTTGTTTTTATCACATATCACAGAAATGTCAGGTTCGACATAGTTCTGGTTATCATTATTTAAGAAAACTGCAAATGGGGCTGGAAATACCTTGCAGTTTCCACCTTTTGAGCGAATATAATTTCCTATTGTGATAGTAAATTCACTGACAAGATTCTGATGCATGGTATTTGGCGGCGCCATCATATAGATGCGTCCGTCAATCAGCTCTGCCCTCTCTCCGTCTGGCAGGGCATAGATGGCATCGATTGTGTAAATTTTTTCTTTAACTGATGTCATTGGGATGTCCTCGCTTTCTGTTTTATAATTTTATCATCGCATTATATACATAAAAAAACAAGGAGGAATTGAAATTCATAAAAAAACAGGTTAAAGAATAATGGGAATAAGGTAACAGGAAGCCGCAAGCTGCACTGTTATGGAAGAGGTAAATTATAAGTTGTATTACATTGAAAATCATACGAATTTATGTTACTTTGAATATATAAGGGCTATGATATCAGAAAGAATTGAAAGGAAGCGAAACAAATGTGCTTTGAGATAAGAGCAGCCATGCCAGAAGATGCACAACAATGTGCAAGGATTCATATATGTTCCTGGGATTTTGCTTATAAAGATTATGTGCCGTTGGACATTATCAAAGAGCATAATGCACGCCGGCCTGCTATGTGGAAAAAGCTGCTTGCAGAGAATCAAGATGTTCACTATATAATCACTTTAGACCACCAGGCAATAGGAATTATAACAATCAATCCTCAAAATGAAAGCGATTTGCCAGACACGGTATATGAGTTATCGGGTTTGTATTTTGACCCTGATTTTGTGGGAAAAGGATTGGGAACACGTGCGATGAACTGGATAAAAACAGAAATTAAGACAAGAGGGTTTCACGGAATCTCACTTTGGGTTCTCAGCCAGAATGACAGGGCAAAAGCTTTTTATATAAAAAATGGATTTCATCCAGATGGAAGGCAAAAAGAAAGTGGGATTGGAACAGCGCAAAAAGAGCGTTTTATTTATATTTTTGGGGATATTCTGTGAATGGAGAACAGGTTATGAGTGAGATAGAAAAAATAAACAGAAAACTGCTTGCCTCACAAGTTGAGGAGGAATTGATGGAGTATATCCTGCAGGAAAGCGTTTGTATTGGGGAAAAGCTTCCAAATGAATTTGAACTGGCAGAAAAATTTGGGGTAGGCAGAAGCACCGTCCGCGAAACGGTCAGAAGCTTAGTGACGAAGGGTATACTCGAAGTGCGCAGAGGTTCTGGAACATATGTAGTCAGCAAGCGCACGATTGAGGACGATCCCTTGGGACTGTCAAAATTTTCAGACAAATACAAGCTTGCATTGGAATTGTTTGAGGTTCGTTTGATGCTCGAACCGGAAATTGCCGCCCTGGCAAGTGATTATGCGACGCCAGAAGAAAAGGAAGAGTTAAGACAGCTCTGTGACGAGGTGGAACAGATATACCGCGCAGGAAAAAACCATGCCAAAAAAGACGTGGAATTTCATACATGTATTGCAAAATGCAGCAGAAACCGGGTGGTTACACTGTTGCAGCCGATTATCCAGACAGCGATTGTCACGTTTGTCAATTTGACACATCGGAAACTGATAGAAGAGACAATCGAAACACATCGCGCGATTACAGAAGCTATTTTGAAGGGGGATTCAGTTGGCGCCAGATGCGCGATGATTATGCACCTGACTTATAACCGCCAGATGCTGATGAAATTAATGGAAAAAAATAACCAAGAATAAATTTCCTCCGAGTGGAAATAATATAGTAATTATTGACAAAAGCACAGTGAAATTGAATCAAAATTTTATCTTTTTTTATGGAAAAGAGAGAAAAGTTGGAAAATATGTCAGACATATTGACTATTTGATATAGAACATGTATCATAAATATAACAAGACATAAGACGTCTGATGTCGAAAACAAAACTTTTTGAAACACTTTAATTATTTAAGATGAATTTGTGCAGAATGAAACAGATTATTTTCCGGACAAATAAGCTGTTGCTTTGCACAGTTCTACATGAAAGGTAAAGGAGGATTTGATATGGATTCTGCTGTAGTACTTAATCCCACCCGGCTTATCATTGCAGCAATTATAGGTCTGGCGCTTTTGCTGTTATTGATTATCAAGTTTAAGATTCATGCGATGCTGTCCATTCTGATTGGTGCGGTTACGATTGGCATGATAGCAGGTATGCCGTTTTCGGACATTGTCACAGCGGTAGATGATGGTATTGGAAATACGCTAAAGGGCATTGCGTTGTTAGTAGGTCTTGGTTCGATGTTCGGCGCGATTCTGGAAGCTTCCGGTGGTGCGCAGACACTTGCAGTCACGATGGTAAACAAATTTGGAGATCAAAAAGCTGCATGGGCGCTTGGCATTACCGGTTTGGTAATCGCTATGCCCGTATTCTTTGATGCTGGTTTGATCATTTTGATTCCACTGGCATTTTCTCTTGCAAAGAGAACAAAGAGATCGTCACTGTTTTATGTGATTCCGCTGCTTGCAGGTTTGGCAGTTGGACACGCATTTATCCCGCCAACACCAGGCCCTGTATTGGTAGCTACGATGTTGGGTGTAGACCTTGGCTGGGTTATCCTGGTCGGTGTTTTCTGCGGTATTTTCGCTATGATCGTAGCAGGTCCTATTTGGGGTGCTGTCTGCGGCAAAAAATACAATGTAGCAATTCCGGAGCATGTGGCAAATCAGGAAGATTTTGATGAATCAAAACTGCCAAGTTTCGGCACGGTAGTAGGCATCATTTTAATTCCATTGATTTTGATTGTATTGAAATCATTGGCAAGCGTCATTCCGGCTTTGTCAGGTGTTGAACCGATTCTGACATTCCTTGGACAGCCGTTTGTTGCGCTTTTGATTGCAACATTAGTAGCAATGTTTTTGCTGGGAACGAAGCATGGCTATACACTGCCGGAACTGGAGAAAATTATGACAAAGTCCTTGGAGCCAACTGGTTTGATTCTTTTGGTAACAGCATGTGGTGGTGTCCTTCGCTATATGCTTCAGTATTCCGGACTTGGTGAAGTGATTGGTAATGCGGTTGCATCTGCAAATCTTCCGTTGGTATTGGTAGCATTTTTGGTAGCAGCACTTGTTCGTATCTGCGTGGGTTCTGCAACCGTAGCAATGACAATGGCAGCAGGTATTATTGCTGCAATGCCAGGTATTTCTGAGCTTTCACCATTGTATCTTGCCTGTGTCACTGCAGCAGTAGCAGGTGGTTCAACGGTATGTTCACACTTTAATGACTCTGGTTTCTGGCTTGTTAAGTCACTGGTTGGATTAGACGAGAAAACAACTTTAAAGACATGGACCATTATGGAAACCTTAGTTGGTGGAACAGGATTTGTTGTAGCATTAATTATTTCTTTCTTTGTATAAATTGTCGCAGTAAATAAAATTTAGGGCGCTATAAGACGCCGCCGAAGGAAAGGAAGGGCTTATATGGAATTAGTGAGTCAAAAAATGAGAGAACTGGCACCAGAGTTGGATCCGCTTCGTATCGGAACGGGCTGGAAGCCGGAAGACTTAGGAAAAATTCAGGTTATTATTGAGAGTACTTTTGGCGACAGCCATCCGGGCAGCGGACATTTGGATATACTGGTAGAGGAAGTGCGTAAGGGAATTGACGCAGCAGGAGGACATGGAGCAAGATATTTTGCAACCGATATCTGTGATGGGGAAAGTCAGGGAACAGATGGTATTAACTATAGCCTGGCAAGCAGGGAAATGATTGCAAACATGATTGAAATTCATGCAAATGCAACGCCATTTGATGCAGGCGTGTACCTTGCAAGCTGTGACAAAGGAATGCCTGCAAATTTAATGGGATTGGCGCGTGTTAATATTCCATCTGTCGTCGTACCTGGCGGTACAATGAATGCAGGTCCGGAAATGTTGACGCTCGAACAGCTTGGCATGTACAGTGCGAAATACCAAAGAGGAGAGATCGATGAAGAGAAGCTCAATTGGGCAAAATGCAATGCCTGCCCAAGCTGTGGTGCATGTTCCTTTATCGGGACTGCTTCTACAATGCAGATAATGGCAGAAGCATTGGGTCTCGCGCTGCCAGGAAGCGCTTTGATGCCTGCAACCAGTCCCGATCTTTTGGAGTTTGCCCGCCAAGCGGGAGAACAGGCGGTGAAACTTGCGACTATGCCGAATATGCGCCCGACGGATATTGTGACAATGGATAGTTTTGAGAATGCGATTCTGGTTCATGCTGCAGTTTCAGGAAGCACAAACTGTCTGCTTCATATTCCGGCAATTGCACATGAGTTTGGAATAGAAATTACAGGCGATACATTTGACCGGCTTCACAGAGGCGCGCGCTATCTATTGGATGTTCGTCCAGCAGGACGCTGGCCGGCAGAGGTATTCTATTATGCAGGCGGTGTTCCGGCGATTATGGAAGAGATCAAAGATCATCTGCATTTAGATGTTATGACTGTGACTGGCAAGACATTGGGTGAAAATTTGAAAGAATTGAAGGAAAACGGATTCTATGAACGCTGTGAAAAATGGCTTCAGGATTTTAACAGCCGTTATCAAGTCAATGTAACGAGAGAAGATATTATCCGTCCATATGATAAGGCAATCGGAACAGATGGAAGCATTGCGATTCTCAAAGGAAATCTAGCTCCAGAAGGCGCTGTAATCAAACATACCGCATGTCCCAAAGAAATGTTTAAGGCGGTGCTTCGCGCCAGACCATTTGACAGTGAGGAAGCGTGTTTAGATGCAGTATTGAAACATCAGGTTCAGAAAGGTGATGCGGTATTTATCCGCTATGAGGGACCAAAAGGCAGCGGAATGCCGGAAATGTTCTATACTTCTGAGGCAATCAGTTCCGATAAGGAGCTGGGCCGTAGTATAGCACTGATTACAGACGGACGGTTTTCTGGGGCATCGACAGGGCCGGTTATCGGACATTGCAGCCCGGAGGCAGTTGATGGAGGCCCTATCGCTTTGGTAGAAGAAGGAGATTTGATTGAGATTGATGTGATGGAGCGAAAACTCAATATCATTGGAATTGCTGGCGAGCAAAAGTCAATGGAAGAGGTGGCAGCAGTTTTGGAAGAGAGAAGAAAGAACTGGAAGCCGCGTGCGCCAAAATATCAAAAAGGCGTGCTGCGTCTGTTCAGCGAGCTGGCAGTCAGCCCGATGAAAGGTGCATATTTGGAGTATGATCGATAAACAAGATTTTAAAATAGCTGTCGCACGAAGTGCGACAGCTACTTTATATCATAGGAAATTACATATAAAGATATGGTGTTTTGATTTTTTATCAGGTACAAAGAGACTACAAAAGTAGTTTTATAATAGAAGGAGGTTCAAGATGACAACAAAAGAACAGATGGCAGCATATTTAATGGAGCGATACCAAAAGGAGGATATGCAAAGCAGACTCGACAGGGAACAGTTCTGTGCATTGTTTCGGGAGGCAGTCAAGGATTTTTATCCTAAGCTGAAAAAAATGTATGCAGATCAGACGATTTATGGCATTTCTATTGAAATTGGTGATGTGGTGCAGTCCGTATATAAGGATAGCTTTGTAAGCTATTTCTATTTGAATACAGAAGAACAATATCAGGAACAAATAAAGGACTGTGAAGAGGATGAAGAAAGCGATTATCGCTTTGGCGTGTGGTCGGAATGGGACCCTGTTGAGACAAAATCGGAACTTTTTGAAAAATTACAGGATTATTTGACGCAAAACAGCCTATATGAATGTACAGTACTTAGCTCTCCTTCAGAATTAGATTATCAGAAGGCATTAGGAGATGAAGCCGTCGCATGGTACAATGATAATTCGAGTGATTTTGAGGATGCTTTTGATGAAGAATGCAGCGAAATTCGTTTATGGATGGCTGAGGCGCTGGGTGAACTGCGAAAAGAGGGCTTTTGGGAAAAACAGGGCAATGCAGAGCTATATGTGATTCCGTTTGATGGCGAATGTGAAATTGAAACAGAGGAATTGATCGAAACATTTCTTTTGATGGATGCAGGGTGCCATGGAACAGAATATATAGATTATTTAGAGTCGTGTGATTCCTAAGAAAAATATTGTTTAAATATCATATCTATTTGAGCCACCAAAGGCGGCAATGAGGGATTAATATGGCAATCAAAACAAAACTTCCAATGGGAATTGAAAACTTCAAGGAAATGCGTACAATGGACTATTATTATGTAGACAAAACAGGTCTTATTCGAGAGCTTTTAGAAAATATAGCAAAAGTGAATCTCTTTACGCGTCCAAGGCGTTTTGGAAAAACATTGAACATTAGTATGCTGCAGTATTTTTTTGAAATAGGAAGTGACAGTTCCCTTTTTGAAGGACTTGAAATTTCCAAAGAAAAGGAACTTTGTGAACAATATATGGCAAAATTCCCTGTTATCAGTATCAGTTTAAAGAACGTAGAGGGAAGAACTTTTGAAGAGGCAAAAGAAATGCTAAAGGGAATACTTGCAGAAGAAGCACTGCGATTTGAATTTCTTTTGCAAAGTGATGGTCTGACAGATATCGAACACAAACGATATCAGAACCTTGTAGCGATAAATGATAAGGGCGAATTTTTGATGTCAGATAAATTTTTGAAAGACAGTCTTTATCTGTTGTCGATTTTTTTGCAAAAACATTATGGAAAAAATACCATTATTCTTATTGATGAATATGATGTGCCGCTTGATAAAGCATATCAGTCGGGATATTACGATGACATGGTAAGTCTTATGCGCAGTTTGTTTGGCCAGGCTCTAAAAACAAACAATAGTTTATATTTTGCGGTCCTGACAGGCTGCCTTAGAATCTGCAAAGAAAGTATTTTTACGGGACTCAACAATTTTAATGTGTATACAGTCAAAAGTGTACGTTATCATGAACGTTTTGGTTTTACGGATACAGAAGTCAGAAACATGCTGGAATATTATGGATTTACACAACAATACGATGCAGTAAAAGAATGGTATGACGGCTATCGCTTTGGTAAATTAGATATCTATTGTCCTTGGGATGTCATCAATTATTGTGGTGATCTGCGTGATGATACTGTGACAACGCCTCAAAATTATTGGGTAAATACAAGCAGCAACGATATTATCAGAAAGTTTCTGTCCAAAGCAGATGCGGCCACAAGAAATGAGATCGAACAACTAATTGAGGGCGGCAGTGTAAAAAAGGTCATTCATCAGGAATTGACTTACAGAGATTTGGATTCGGATATTGATAATTTATGGAGTCTGCTCTTTACAACAGGTTATCTGACACAACGTGGGGAACAGGAGGGGGACTTGACAAAGCTTGTCATTCCCAATAGAGAAATACACTGGATATTTGTACAGCAGATACGCAAATGGTTCAAAGAAGAGACTAGAAAGGACACCGAAAAAATAGAGGCATTTTGCAGGGCGTTTGAGGAAAAGGATATTGAAAAAATAGAAGCATACTTCAATGCGTATCTGAGAAAGACAATCAGTATTCGAGACACTTTTGTGAAAAAGGAAATGAAAGAAAATTTCTATCATGGAATTTTATTGGGACTTTTTGGGAATATGGATGACTGGATAGTACAA
Source organism: uncultured Lachnospiraceae bacterium (assembly GCA_910586585.1). Classification (GTDB taxonomy): domain Bacteria; phylum Bacillota; class Clostridia; order Lachnospirales; family Lachnospiraceae; genus COE1. The sequence goes on along the minus strand of CAJUKA010000010.1, from coordinate 13,489 downwards.
TCCAATGTGGAATCAGGTGAAGGCTACTGTGATATTCGTGTGGAAGTGCAAGAAAAAGAAATTGGAATCATTATTGAGCTAAAATACGCAGAGAATGCGAACTTTGACTTAGCATGTCAGGAAGCATTAATGCAGATACAAGATAAAAAATATGAGGAAGCATTGATTGATGACGGCATCAAAACCATATACCGATTTGGAATTGCATGTTACAAAAAACGTTGTAAGGTAATTTTAGGGTAAAGCGACGCTTTACCCTAAAATGATGCACACAAATATCTCAAGAAAGTATTTTAGCCACATGATTACTAGAAGGCTCCGACAAAAAATATTCTATAAGAATTGTAAAGATAATCAATGCTGTAAATAGGATTCGAATTCCCACATGAAATATGATTTTTCTGATATCTGCACGCAGGTGTACCAGTTCCCGTCCCAGATTGTTGTTTGCCATCAGATCCATAGTCGATAACCCCCTTCAATATTTCAAACACATACAAAAAACGAGTTCTTATTATATTCTTTTGTCTAATATTGTACCATAAAAAGGACTGGAAAAGAATCAAAATCTCTGTAGGAATTAAAATAAACAGTATAAAACAGTTGACAACAGTTGAATACTGTTATATACTGTTTGTATCAGAAGGGCGCTTTTGATATGTTTCGCGAACAAAAATGATACATATATGTATATTTGGGAATTCCAACGTGGTCATCGCAGCAAAAACTGCTCTGACAGGAAGGAATAAATTGAAAGAGGATGTTGACAACAACTATGAATTTAATAATAAATCACACTTCAATGCAGCCTATCTATGATCAGGTGGTGAGCCAGATAAAAGATAAAATTATACATGGAGAGCTGCTAGAGCAAGCAATGCTTCCATCTGTAAGGACATTAGCCAAAGATTTAAAAATAAGTGCATTGACTGTAAAAAAGGCATACGACCAACTTGAACAAGAGGGATTTGTCACAACTGTGCATGGCAAAGGAAGCTTTGTGGCGTGTGCCAATCAGGTACAGATGCTTGAGGAGAAGAAAAAGGAAGTGGAATCAGAGTTTGAGCAGGCGATTAGAAAGGCAAGAAGCTGCGGATTGGAAAATAGTGAAATTCGTGAGTTATTCGAAATCGTATTAGAAGAAAGTTAAGAAATAAAAATTGAAAACGCAAAGGCAGCGTGGAGGATTGAAATGATTAAACTTGATAGGGTAAAGAAACAATATGACAAATTTTGTTTGGAGTGTTCTCTGGAAGTACCTGCGGGACAAATTACTGGCTTAATTGGAAGAAATGGCGCTGGAAAAAGTACCGCTTTTAAATCCATACTTGGCTTAATCAGCGTTGATGACGGAACAGTTCAGGTATTTGGAAAAGATGTAAACAGCCTGACACCAATGGACAGAGCACAAATAGGGGTCGTTCTCGCAGATTCTGGTTTCAGTGGTTATCTTTGCATCAAAGATTTAAGTTCTATGTTAAATGCGATGTATACAGACTTTTCAAAACAAAAATTTCTGGAGGACTGTAAACGCATGGAACTTCCACTGAACAAAAAAATTAAAGAATTTTCGACTGGCATGAAAAGAAAATTGCAGATTTTAGCAGCGCTTTCGCACAATGCGAAGCTTTTGGTGCTCGATGAGCCAACATCAGGGCTTGACGTGATAGCAAGGGATGAGCTTTTGAACCTTTTGCGGGAATATATGGAAAATGGAGAGCGCAGTATTATCATTAGTTCTCATATTTCAAGCGATTTAGAAGGCTTATGCGATGATATTTATATGATAGAAAAAGGTAAGATGATACTACATGAGGACACCGATGTTCTTTTAACAGAATATGGGCTTATCAAGGCAACAGATGAGCAGTTTGAAAAGCTTGAGAAATCCCATCTTTTGAAAAGTAAAAAGGAGCGGTTTGGGTATAGTTGCCTGACAAATCAAAAACAGTTTTATCAGGATAATTACCCATCGCTTGTGATTGAGCGCGGAAGCATTGATGAAGTAATTACCATGATGATCCAGCAGTAGAGAAATAAAATAATTTTAGAGACTTTAGCTTAAGAGCCGTCGCGCAGCGATAAGAAAACAGCTTTTTCTTCCGTCGCGCAGAACAATTCATGACATTGAAAAATGGAAAGGAATTGTTCTGGCATACAGAGCGATGGAAGGAAGAGCGGAACTGTAAATAGGAGGTTTATGATGCATAATGCAATAAAAGGTTTATTGATAAAAGATTTTTGCCTGATGAAAGGGCAGAAGCAGTTTTTCTTTGCAATTATCATTGTATGGGTGATATTTTTTGGTGCCAAACTGAGTCCGGTTTATATGGCGTCATACGTCACTATGATGTTTGGTTTTTTTACACTAAGTACAATTAGCTATGATGAGTATGATAACGGCCATGCATATTTGTTTACACTGCCGATGTCCAGAAAAGAATACATTCTTGAAAAATATTTGTTTGCATTTTTGGTAAGCCTGGTTCCAGGTGTTGTTACTTTTATCATTTCTTTTGTGTTAGAAACGGCAAAAGGAAATGAAGTTGTGCTGTTAGAATATGTTTTCAGCATATGTATCATTGTACCAGCAGCGTTGCTTATTTTAGGTTTTGAAATCCCATTTCAATTGAAGTTTGGACAGGAGAAAAGCAGAATTGCGCTGATGGTGCCTTTCGCCTTCATTATAGTGATGTCGATGCTGCTAAAGCATGTAAAAGACCTTATAGGGATAGATGTATCAGCGCTGATGAACCAAATTCAGAACTTGCATATAGGTATCATTATTCTCAGCGCTGTGTGTATATTTGCAGGGTTTATGTGGATATCTTATCGAATTTCATGCAAAATTGTGGATAACAAACAGTTTTAATGCCCTATTTGGTGGATAACAAACATTCTAATTGGCAGTCAAATGGCTCTGCTTCAACGTGGTGCGGGTCAATTACTTGAGCGTCAACACATCCCATTGCTTTATAAAAGGCTTGTGTTTCCGCAGCAGAATGTGCGGAAATATACAATTTTTCTGCACCATGTTGTTTTGCCCAGTTCTTAGCTGCGTGGAACAGGATTTTTCCAACACCCTTTCCGCGCAGGTCTTCTGACACATGGATGGAGGACAGATCAAGATATTTTTGTTCTCCTCCCATCAATTCGGATTCAACAGAAACAAATCCCTTAAGCATATTTGCACAAAAGGCACCATACACAAAACCGCCTGTTGCAACCGTATTTTTGAGACAGGCTATCAATGTTTGATAATCTTCTTCTGTCCAGTCATCAATAAAAGGGTCTTCTTTGAGTACCCAGTTTCCATTTTCTTTTCTGCGGCACAATACCACATTTTGGCGGCGTATAAAATGTTCAAATAGTCGGGGACAGAGTTCGTCTGCGCAAATTGCTTGGTAATACATATTATTTGCAATGTATGCTTCTGTCATTTTCATTACTTCCCCTAAAATATCTAGGTTTTTATGTGTATCCGTGACCTCTAGGGAATGGTTGGCATTTTCAGTAAGATACAGTGGCAGATGATTTTCCCTGCATTTGCTTTTAATAATTGAGGTTTCAACCCATGAATCATGTGTCCCATGAAATGCAATTCCGGACTGCGGATTAAAGTCAAAGGTCTGTGCTAAGGGGGTATAAAACACATTTCGGCAGCAGATATGGTGTTTTTGTGCATATGCGGCAGCAGTGATGGTTCCGATGCTTTTGGAAACAAAAAGAATTTCTTCATAAGTATCCCAGCGAATGTTTTCTAAATATTTTTCCGTCTGTAATAAGGCTTCTTTGAACGCTTCCACGACGGATTTACTTAGATTTGTATATGGAATTTTGATGCATTCATATTGATATTGGCTGCATATTTTTGCACTATAATACAGCAGTGGTTTGTCATAATGATACCCGATTCCTGGGAAAAAAACAGCAATTTTCATATTCAATCCTCCTAATTATAAGTCGCTGCGCGACAGCACTAAAGGGTAAAGCCGCTGCGACGCACTTGAAAGGAGAGAAACTTTCCTTATATTCATTAGTATATTGGATAAAGTGTGCAATAGCAACCCTTTACGAATGAATTTTAAGACTCGCTCTAGGATTGACTAATCCCCTAGGGGGTGGTTTATAATAAAATGATGACAGGCTCAAATATTTTTTGCTCCTGTCATCATAAAATTAAAATTGATTTGTCGAGGAACTTGAAATAGGAGAAAAAGAATGTTAATGAATGAAGTATGCAAAAAATGTTGTTTAACTAAAAAAGCAGTGATGTATTATATGGAACAGGGACTTGTTTCTCCTGCAATTCAGGAAAATGGATATCGTGACTTTTCGCAAGAGGACGTCATGCGTTTACAAAAGATTTCTGTTTTGAGAAATCTGGGATTATCAGTAGCCGAAATTCAAAAGTTTTTGTCACACCAAGAAGAGAATGTTTTAAATGAGATTGTACAAAAGAAAGCTTTGGAAGTAACTGTTTTGCAGGAGAAGCAGCAGCTTATTGAGGAGCTTGACAAAACAGGAGACTGGCAGGAAATACAAAAGAAGCTCCTTGGACTTCAAAAAAAACAGTCAATTTTGGAACGATTAAGAACAACATTTCCTGGTTATTATGGAAATTATATTTGTGTACATTTTGCACCCTATCTAAATGAGCCAGTGCTGACAAAAAAACAGCAAGAGGCATTTGATACCATTCTTTCTTTTTTGGACAATGTTAGCTTTCAGATCCCAAAAGATCTGCAAGAAGAATATCAGGAATTTACAATAACTGTTGATAACAATGCAATGAAAAAATTTTCTGATAGTTTTCGCAGTGCTGTTTATGATATGGAGACATATTTGGAGGAGAATAAAAAAGTCATTGAGGATTATATGAAATATACGCAGACAGCGGAATATAAGGAGACGTCGGCATTTCGAATGATGCAGTCATTGCGGCAATTCCAAAATGAAAGTGGTTATCAGGATATTTTTATTCCTGCAATGTGCCAGTTGAGCAATTCCTATCGGGAATATTATGAAGCGCTGCAAAAGGCAAATGAGGTATTTTTGCGCAGATATCCAGATGGACAGAATCGTTTATTGAATGATAAAAAAGACAAATAAAAGCAAAAAAGGGCAGGAATTTAATAAACAAATAAGATATATTGTTATCAAGGGCAGAAAACAAATGAAAATAAATCTCGTGAAAAAGCGCCGAGATGACGTTATTCTTAAGAGCCGTCGCGCAGCGAGAAAATAACGACAAGAAGGCGCAGGAGAGAAATTAGCATGAGTGTACAGGAATGAGAATTTCTCTCGCGAAAAAGCGCCGAGATGACGTTATTCTTAAGAGCCGTCGCGCGGCGACTATAATTAGGAGGGGAAATGTATGGATTGGCTGGCTAGTTTAAAGAAATCAATTGATTATATGGAGGAACACCTTCTTGTGGATATTGATGCAAATGAAGTGGCAGATGTGGTACATATATCCCCTTATTATTTCCAAAAAGGCTTTAAAATTGTTACTGGATATTCTATTGGAGAATATTTGAGGAATCGCAGACTCTATCTGGCAGGGATTGATGTTATAAGTGGAAGCCGCGAATCTGCCAAAGAGAAAATTATTGATTTGGCGTACAAATATGGGTATGATACGCCAGAAAGCTTTACCAAAGCGTTCTCGCGCTTCCATGGTATGTCTCCCATGCAGCTTCGGTCGCATCCCCATGAGATAAAAGTTTTTCAGCCCCTAATCATAGAAATATCAATCAAAGGAGGCAGTAAAATGGAATTTAAAGTTGAAAAAAGAGAAGCAATGAAAATGATTGGTTTTGAGAGGGTATTTTCTTATGATACTTCCTATCAGGAAATCCCAAAGTTTTGGAATAAATTCTGTGATAAATACTGTAAACAAAACGGGGAAAACAATCAGGAAGAAGAGGAAATCAGACAGACGATTGCAGAGTGTATCGTGGGAGAGTTTGGAGTTTGTGTTGAAGATGATGCAGGCGAAAACCAGTTCCGCTATTATATTGCAGGCGCATATCAGGGAGGCAGTATTCCAAAAGGAATGACCGTGTTTGAAATTCCGGCAAGTGAGTGGGTCAAATTCAAATGTATCGGTTCCATGCCCAATGCCTTGCAGACAGTGAATACGCGGATTTTTAAGGAATGGCTTCCTGGAAATCAGGAGTTTGAGATATCATACCATATGAATATTGAATGGTATTCCAATGGAGATACGCAAAGCGATGAGTATGAAAGCGGAATCTGGATACCAGTAAAACGAATAGGGGTTTAAAAGCGCCACAAGTTGATTTTGGTTCTTTCCGACAACTTATTTTATGTTGGACGTTTGTTCTATAAAATTAGCAGAAACCTCAAGAAAATTTTTAGATATATCTTTTCATATCTCGGAAAATGGCGATAGGTCTTGGATTTTAAGGCTTTTTCGCCATTTGCTATTTCGGAAGATATTTGGCATATCTTTGTGTTTCTCGGCATAATTTTGAATCTGCGATTTCTGTTACCATTGCTTTCCTGTCCGTCAATGCCTGTCCTGTGACATAAGCGGTGTTCCAGTCATACAATTTTTCCTCGTCAATGTACCACTCAAACAGTTCCTTTTTGTAGAAACTCGGCTTTATGACCTTTGCCTTTCCACAATTATTTTTGTGGGTACTGGCTGTTTTTGCTCATAAATCTGTTTCTTTACAATAAAAATAGAGCGCAATTTATAACAAGTGAGTTTGCTCTTTTGCTTTCCCTTGTGTTATATTCTTTTCCCAAGCCATTTTACGAAATGGCTTTTGTTACGAACGCTCATAAGGGCAAAAATAAGAGTCTGATAAGATATGATATTTATTTACGCAATGTATAATATGCTTCATAACTGTATTAACGTAACCACTTTTGATGGATATGTTTTACGGATAGACTGCGGAAAAGCGGAAGAAGCATTAAAAACAACACCATGCTATGAATGTGCTTTAAATGCTTTGGCAATAGACAACCCTCTTGAATATGCAACGCTGTATCTTGAAGGCACTTCAATAAGTCTTTTGTCCAAATCCTCAAAAATCTGCTATAATGAATGAGGAATTTCCATAATACCAAAACGGAGGAGGCTTATGATACAGATATGCCGGAAAGAGAAAGAAAAGGTTTTCGAGGCGACACGCCTTTGTAGCGGCGGTCGGTCAAAAGGATTTTGGGGATGCGGTAGAAGCTGTATTGGTCGGCTTCATTCCCGTAGTAGTAATTCAGATTCAAAGTTTCCGGCATTTTGAAAGCCTCCTGTCTAAATGAAAAAAGCCCCGTTGATTTACGTCACCAGGTAAAAGTTATTTATAACAAAAAACTGCACAGTAGATGATTGTTCTATACGGTGAAAAAATCACAATCTACTTGTAAACGAAAAGGATGGATGGTGTCATCCAAACAAACCATCCCACCCTTATTCCATTGGCAGGGTGTGGGAAGAGTCCACAAAAAGCAGATAGTACAGAGGCTTAATTATCATGCAAAAATTTAAGAAAAATTGTATAAAACCTTCCAACGTGGTTATTCTATAAATATAAAGGAATCTTCGACAACAGATTGACAACAAGAAGTGCTTAAGGCTGACAAAAAATTTTACTATCTAATTCTTATCAGGAAATCTTATTTTCCATAGACACAAGATTTTTTACAGCCTTGCTTTTTCGGGTTGTTTTGTTGACAAGGAGTCGTCGGACGTTAATTGTTATGGTGCAGCATTGAGTGTGGCTGTTTATAGATTTGACTTACAGGACGGAATAGGGCTTGCTGTCGGGAAAGTATTTTCTCATCGTATTTCTAATAAGATTGTTATGTTAATATTTTCAAATATACATATTATTTTCTAATCTGTAATTTCGGATTTCATTAATTTTACCCGTATTTCTCATTATACTTAATCTTGATAACGATTACTTTTATCCATAGAAAAGCGCTCGCATAATGCAAGCGCTTTATACTTAACTAACATTTTTCAGTTACCATTACCATGACAAGAAGTAACGAATATTGTATCTGCTTCTGATTGACTAGCGCCGCAATGAGTTCTTTCGCAGCTGCGCCATCTCTTCATCACAAGCACGCAGGGACCAGAAGGGCGGTGTACAGCAGAGATTTCCTCCCAACTACTCCACTCTCCCCATTTATGTCCAAACACATTACTGCAATCCTTTGATGGATCTGAAATTATACTATCATACAATGAAATCTCAGATTCTTCTAACGTTGGGGCATATGGAGTAATTGTCCCTTCATTTAACTGCGACAAATATTCATCAAGGTCGCTAACGAATCTGCCTTCTTCTGTATCGTAGTATATGGGTTCTACGTCAGTAAGTTCTTCTGCTTTTACTCCAATAGGTGATGCTACAATAAATGCTGCGCACAATAACATTGAAATATTGCGCAATAATTTTCTTTTTTTCATTTCCTTTCAAAAAAAACAAATATCATTAACAATTACATTTTCTTTTGCATTCCTCCTTTCAAATGAATAATTCTTCTACTCATACCATTTACCCACTATTTCATCTGAAGTATATGAATCGAAGTCCATATAAGCAACATAGATATTTGAGTTGTCAAGTCCAAGTTCTTCAGATACAAGAGATTTAATTCCACTCTGCATTTCAGAATCAGGATTTTTTGTCTGATATACAATATATACATAAGCATTGGTGATTTCACCGTCTAAGTCGCTCAAAAACACATATGCTTCGACAATGTTCTTTTTATCATAATCACGTATAGAATTTCTCAGTTCAATTGCTTTAATACGTTTTTGGTCTTGTGGCAGGGGAAAATTATCCGCATAATTATGTTCGTTTTCTATGGCAAATAATGTTCCCCCAAAGGAAATAATACAAACAATAGTAATCAAAATAACACTTGCTATAACGACCGTTCTTTTTGAAAATTTTTTATGTTTCATAATAGCGTCTAACCTTTCTTTCAGATTTTTTTTGTCTTCAAACGTAGTTATTGGAAGAGATGTCTTTTTTATTGAATCAGCGGCAACTGCAATTAAAGTATCACCATAAAGTTGCATTTCACGAATATCAAACTTCTTTATGACAGATTCATCACACGCTAACTCACATGCTTTATTCATTTCTCGGCGAACAAGATAAATAAATGGATTAAACCAATGTATTGCTCCAACAAAAATTAACAACCATTTAACGAAAATATCATTCCTTTTCATATGCACAATTTCATGCATGAGAATATTGCGAAGTTTTATATCCTCATATTTTTTATCAGGTAAAATGATTGCTGGGTAAAGAAAACCAATTAAAATTGGTGTTTCCACTAACGAATTTTTATATAATCGTAGAGAGTTTTTTCTTTTTAATAGATTATTCAATAATGCTGTATCCTGACAATCTGCACTTATATTATGTTTGTTTAGTTTCCGAGCATAAAACACATAGCATATAATATTAAAACCTAGAAACAGAATCATTCCCAACAGCCAAAGAACAAATAAAATAACTGCTATGCTGGGAAGGTAAGTAAATTGCGAGACATTTTGTCTGTTCTCATTTTGCGGAGCGAGTACAAGATTTACGGGTTTTTCAGATGCTGTATCAGAAATCCACTGTGCAATATTATACATCAATTTCGTTGGTATTACCGAATGATTCGATATAGGAATCACAATGATTTTTGATATAGGAAACATCAAAGCTATTACTACCGAAAACCACATATAATACTGGAATGACTTAGGAAGTTTATCTTTTATAAGAGGTTTTAAAATAAATAAAACAAATGATATTATACTGCCAGTAAATGTCATCGAAAAAATAAACTCAATTATCTCTATAGAATATTCTTCAACAACGGTCATTTATTCTTGTCCTCCATCCGAAAATACATCTTTAGTTCATCAATATCCGTTTCTGTGAGCTCCCCGTTTCGGCAGAGAGCTGCGACAAAATTCTTTGTACTGCCATCATAAAGTTTATCTATCAGACTTCTTTTCTTACTTATCATATAATCTTCTTTTGTTATATTTGGTACATAGTAATGAATTTCTTTCTCCTGAATCGAAACAGCCCCCTTCTTCTGTAGCCTTCTTAAAAGTGTTGCAATCGTAGACTTTTCCCAACCCATTTTATCACTTAATTCTATACGAATATCACTAAATGATACCGCTTTTTTCTCTCGCCAAAGTATTCTCATTACTTCAAATTCAGCGTCAGAAATCTTAAAACTGATTGTACTCATTAGTTATCCCTCCTCATCGTGTTACATTTGTAACATGAGCAAATTATACATTCCTTTTTTTGTGTTGTCAACATAAAAATATAATAATGTAAAAATTATTTCAAAAATTGGGAAAATAATCCTAGTAAATATTAAATAAGTTAGGCCGATATCGGTCTAATTTTAATTTGGCTAAATAAAAATGCAATTGTTTCAAGTATGTTTTAGACAGTTTTTTATTACAAAACGGCACAATATGAATTGTTAATAAAATTTTTACACCTCTAAATTTTTTAGATTATGCTGATTGTTTATAGCCAAATCAATGGAATATCTAACAAAAAATAACTGCCAGACCTCGAAAGTATCCGGCAGTTGGTGTAAAATTAATGTATGACAAAACACATTGACTTACAGAAAAATTATAGCCTAAATCAAAGCGGATATCAATTCTCATAATATTTTCCTCACGGAAATCAATTTTTGAAAAACATTTCAATTTCTTCAAAACCATGTATAATAGACCTATGGAAAAGAATATCATAACTCAATATTTTGAAGAAATAGAAACAACAAGAGAATACAATGGCTATTTCTGTAGTGTGGTAGAAGCAATAACAATTGTAATACTTGGAAGCATCTGCGGGCTGAAAAATATCAGCCAGATACACCAGTGGGCAGCAAGCGACAGGATAAGCATATTTTTAAAGGAGAAATTCGGGATAGAAAATGTGCCATGCTATTACTGGCTTCTGTGCCTTCTTAAGCTAATAAAGCCAGAATCCCTTAACCGCTGTTTTGTCCAGTGGGCAGAAGACATCCTGCCTGAAAAAAGGGAAGGGATGACAATCGCCCTGGATGGAAAGACAATCCGCTCGACGGGGCATATGGGCAGTTATGAAAGCCCTCTCCATATCGTAAGTGCACAGGTTTCGGAGCTCGGAATTACCTTTGCCCAGAAAAGCGTGGATGGTAAAAGCAATGAGATTCCTGCAGTCCAGGAGCTTATAGGACAGCTTGAAATTGGTGGGTGCATGGTAGTTGCCGATGCATTGAATTGTCAGAAGAAAACAGCAGAAGCCGTTATCGCTGGGCATGCTGATTATTTACTGTGCGCAAAAGACAATCAGGGGACACTGAAAAAAGATATAGAAGATTATGTGCAGGATGAAACTTTTCATGAAGAAATGGAGAAGGCAGGCAGTACAGAGAAAAGCCGGGACAAAATAGAAAAACGGACGGCTTTTGTCACAAATGATATTGGATGGTTGGCTGGCAGGGGGGACTGGAAAAACCTGAAGAGCATAGGTGCCATCCATACTGAATTTGAGGTAAAAGGTGAACAGTCGAGTGAATGGCACTATTACATTTCCAGTCGGAGGCTGTCGGCAAAGGAGCTGCTCTATTATGCACGTGGGGAGTGGTCAGCGGAGACAATGCACTGGTTGCTTGATGTCCATTTCAGGGAAGATTACTGCCGAGTAGAGGATAAAAATGTGCAGCAGAACCTGAATATGCTTAGAAAGCTGGCAATCAATCTAATAAAAACATATAAGGAAAGGTCTGCATCCAAACGTGCTTTTTCAAAAATTATGTTTGGATGCCTGCTTGACCCTTCTTGTATTTGTGATGTTTTCCAAAATTGATTTCCGTGAATGCGCTGGCTCCCGGCTTGTAAAATCAGGAGGTTTATGGTAGTATGGAGATACGAAAACGAAAAGGAAAGCAGGTGGGAAGATTGACAGTAACGGAACAGCAATATCAGGAAGATTTACAGCGTTTAAGAGGTTTACGACCAATCGATGATGATTTCATGCGTTGTCTTTTTAAAGACAATATTCCACTGGCTGAATTTGTGTTGCGCATTATCACAGATAAACCCGATTTAATTATTACTGATTGTGAAACACAGAAGGATATGAAAAGATTGGCTGGGGCACGTTCTATCTGTTTGGACGCATATGGAACAGATTCAGTTGGGAAAAAATACGATTTGGAAGTCCAGAGGCAAGACAAGGGAGCAGACCCACACAGGGCAAGGTATCATTCAAGTGTAATGGATATAGAGAATCTCCATTCAGGTCAGGAATTTAAAGAATTGCCAGACACATATACAATCTTTATCATTGAAAAAGATTTTTATGGTCAGGGTAAAGCAGTTTATCCGATTGAGCGAATCAACCTTGCAACGGGTAAATCTTTTGAAGATGGGGAGCATATTCTTTATGTGAATGGTGAATATCGTGGAGAATCCGATATAGGAAAACTCATGCACGATTTTAACTGTACCCAAGCGGCTGATATGAATTTTGAACTGATGGCAGAACGAACAAGATATTTGAAGGAAAACCCGAAAGGAGTTCAGGAAATGTGTAAAATGATGGAGGATATGAGAAAAGAATCTTTGAAAGAGGTTGCTAAAAGAATGTTGGCAGATGGAATGTTGACACTTGAAAAAATTGCGGAATATGCAGGACTTCCTCTTGACGAAGTAAAAAAATTGAAAGCAGAGCGGACAGCATAAAACAAAACCGTAGGCCGGGAATCTAAAAACAGGTTCCCGGCCTTATTTTTTTGCCCTGAAATGTAAATTTTCTGTGAACTTGATTAAAAAGTCCTTTACAAAACGTTTCCGGTGTGGATTGGTTATAAATCTTAATCCTAACTGCTGGATATTCTAGCTTAAAGCTATGCAGAAAGTTTAGCAGAAACAAATGTAAAGCAGTTTCTGTTGCTCCTATCGTTACAGTGCCACATATTTGCGAGTCCTGCCTACATATTTCCTCTTGTGCATTTAATAGGTGGCTGTACGCAATTTCTACATGAGAATAGAGGGTTTTTCCTTCCTCTGTCAATCTGATTCCTCTTGCTTCGCGGATAAACAGTCTACAATTCAACTGTGATTCCAACAGTTTTATAATTCGTGTTATATTCGGCTGGTTACTGTCTAATGCAATGGCCGCTTTTGTTATATTTCCATATTTCGCCACAAAATAAAAGATTTTATAGTATTCAAAATTAACATTCATATATTTTTTATATTTTTTCTATGTATTATATATATTTTTCATATTTCACAATATGCATTATAATACATTTCTAAAAAGAAGTAAATTGAAAACTTAGAAAGGATATGATGCTATGAACAAAGATTTGACAGTGGGAAATCCACAAAGAGTATTATGGAGATTCTGCCTGCCGGGTTTTAAACACTTACGTAATATCTAAATTTTATAGAATCCCTTATTTAAGC
>CAJUKA010000009.1 GCA_910586585.1 uncultured Lachnospiraceae bacterium | reverse complement strand
GAACCTACTGGGGTTCACGGGCTTCTTAAGCAGCGCAAACTTTTTACTCACAAGATCTTTAGTACACCTCAAAAATTAGTTATATCTCAATTATAACTATAACCATTTTGAGCAAGAATTAATAGAACTAATTTTATAATCAAATCTATAACCATACTTTTCCAATATGCACAAATGCACACAGTACATCAATGTACAGATGAACCATGTGCACCCTCTATTACTTAAATTCCGCCAGAATATTCAAAACAGGAACCAGCTTTTGCAGCTTTTCCTCATCAAATGCGGATATTGCTTTGATCAAATCCTCATCACAATTCTGTCTTGCTAATCGTCCATGCAGGATATAATCACTATCCACTCTCAGCGCATTCGCAAGCCGCTCCAACACACCAACAGTAAATCCTGTGTGTCCGCTTTCGATCTCATATAAGAATTTACTGGAAATACCTGCTGCTTTTGCCAACGAGTTTCTTGACAATTTCTTATCTGTTCTGCATTTTAATATGCGTGCTCCTGCTTCTATATAAATTCTGTCTATCTCTTCGCCTGTTTTTTGTCTTTCGGTATCTCTCACTACAATTCCTCCTTATATAAGTTTGCGCCCCTGCCAGCGCTTTTTACGCCAGTACAATCCTTTTTTGTGTCAGAAATTGCACTGTGCGCTGTCCGGGAATCGCTGCTTTTCATTTGTATCTTGACATTTCTTAGCGGAGCTAATTATTATCAATATTTTTCTCTGCTTGCATACGCTTTCGCTAATCCTTAGTATAGCACTTAATCCCGGAAATTTTGTATTAATGTCGCATATTACATTTTTTACAACATAATCGACATTATTTGACAATTATTTACATTTATTTGATACTTCCTTTAACATCTTGTCATTTTAATATCTTGTCATTATATAGCTTTGCGAATCTACCAAACCTGATTTTGGAATCTCTCTTCCCCAATGGATTGCGCCATTATAATTTCCTTCTGCTACAATGACTGAGTTCTCTTTTACTTCCAATACAATAACGGAATGTGTTCCATTATTGACTCTTAAGATATCTCCAACCTTGATGTTGCTATAGTCCTGATGTAACTTCGCCTTTACATTTCCAAATGCTGCATCACTGAGGGCAAATGCAAATCCTGCACAGCCAAAACCTCCTGTATAGGTTCCGCCATTCCATCCGCGGTAATCATCATTGGTCCACTTCATTCCCTCTGGAAATACTGCCTTTTGTGCTACAAGGATATCATATATCTGCTTATTGTTTGCAGCAGCCAGATTGTCCTGTTCTGGAGCTGTCAAACCAATTCCTTGAATATAGAATGTTTCTCCGCCAAGATTGATACGGAAATAACCATTGCTTGTAACGCCTGTCACCTGTATTGGAAGACCTGCTTCTACTACAGGTAATACTACAGTGTTGTCATCTGCATCTGCTAGTATCACTGTATTTTCATTTGTATACAAAACAGCTTCTGCGTCAACAACTGTGAATTCTGCTGCTGACACACCAAGGGAAGGCGTTCCCAGAAGTACCATTAATCCAATTATCATACCAGCTATTACGTTTAATGTTTTTTTCATTTTATTCCTCCTATTATAAGTCGCTTCGCGACAGCTCTAAAGGGTAAATCCGCTTCGACCCACCTTCACTGAGAGGAACTTTCATTCAATAGGACCCTCATTAAAGTTCCTCTCGTGCGTCTTTGCGGCTTTACTATTAACTTTGTTTTTACACTCTTGCGCTTTATTGACTTATCAACTTTTATCTTATATAATTTATACTATCATTATTCTTGCAACCCGCTGTTTGATTGTGTATCTCAGGATGGAGGTTTGCTATGTTTTCTAGATTTTTACATGTTATTCTAAGAAATTTACATCACATTTATATGATTCCTCAGATGGAATATGTATCACGTCACCCGGAAAAATATTCTGAAGAGCAGATGTATGCTTTAAACCGCCTGTGTATCAAACGCATGAACAAACCTGGACATATTACAACGCAGGGTTATGGTATGCACAATCTGCCTGATGATGGAGGCTACATTATGTGTCCAAACCATCAGGGAAAATATGATGCGCTTGGCATTATGCTCACACACGACAAGCCCTGTTCTGTCGTTATGGATATTGCTAAATCTAACACTCCCCTAGTCAAACAATTCATTAATCTTGTACATGGCAAACGAATGGATCGCGAAGATGCTAAACAATCTATAAAAATTATCCGTGAAATGGCAAATGAAACCAAAGAAGGTCGGAAATTTATCATCTTTCCTGAAGGCGGCTACTGTCACAATGGCAATTCCACAACAGAATTTAAGCCCGGAGCATTTAAAAGCGCTGTCTGGTCAAAAGTCCCGATTGTTCCTGTTGTACTGATTGATTCATACCGTGTGTTTGAAGAGAGAACGCTCAAACCAATCAAAACATTTGTGTACTATTTAAAACCGCTTTATTATACCGATTATAAGGATATGACTACCATTCAAATTGCACAGACTGTACAAAGACGTATCCAGGAAGTACTGAACAAGTATCTCGCCGGTGCTGCTCCTGATACCCTTAGCGAATAATTCTTTGTAAATAATTCTTAGCGAATAAGAAATCTTTCATGTATTGGGCGCTTCGGCGCTCAATTTTTACATTTCAAATGCTTTTTTGATACTCTCATAATGAAGAAACACTCCCTGCGCTGCAAACTCCTTAATCTGCGCTCGTGTAGCAAGCAAATACCCATCTGTCTCTTCCTCCTGTAATTGTATCTCTTTCTCGTCAAAGTCAGAAACGAAACGATAGATATCCACAAAATAATTGTCACCTTCCCCAGGGTTTTCTCTTTTATAACTAAATAGATACCCTCCTTCCCAATCAGCCACATCAAGTCCTGTTTCTTCCTTCACTTCTCTGAGCACGGCGTCTTTTGAATCTTCTCCCGCCTGCACTGCACCGCCAGACACTTCCCACCATCCAGGTGCCCATCCTTTTGTCATAACTCTTTTTGTGATAAGAAATCTGCCGTCTGTATGAGCCACTACCCCTAATACAGTCAAATGGTATTCTCCATCCTTTAAGCACCAGTCATTTTTTTTCATGGTGCGTCCTGTCCGTTTTTTGTCTGCATCATAGATGTCCCACATTTCCATAATATTCTCATCTCCTTTCATTTGTCCATTTTTTTCATCAGCTCTCTGCGGTTCTTTTCGTATACATTTTCCACTGTCTCACGATAGCATTTAACCAATGTCACCACTAGAACCAATGTATTATAAATACACTCTGGTTCAAACAGTACTCTTAGCTCTTCCTCCACATCCGAAAACTCAATATCAAGGCTCTCTGTCACATCTTCACATGCTTTTGAAAAACGAGGCATTTTCTTAGTCTGTTCCATGGATTGAATCACTTCGACCGCATCAATCAGATTCAATTTCCATTTATTGAAAGACGTATCTTCAAGACCGGCACAAAGCGCTCCCAAAACCGCTTCCTGTAGCTCCCCGAACTGCATCCCTCCTTCCTTGTCCGCAGACGCTTTCCCTTCACTTCCTGCATTTGCAACAGAAGTATATTTTTTGTATGACTGCATCACATTAGATGCTTCATGATACAGTAAGCAACGGGCCACCAGAACCTTTTGGCGGCATGCATTTTGCTCAGTATCTTTTATTTGGCTTATTCTCTCCCGTTCTTCACTGCAATATTTATCAAATCGCCTGATTACTTCCATCTCATACCCCATTTTGATACCATATTCTCTCCTTTCTGTATTTGTATTTGCACAGGGCCGATGACTTTTCTTAAGTCAAAATATTTTCCCTCCATATATCAATTAATTTTTCAAGTGGCCATGCTGCATTTGCTGGACTCGTAGAAGGCATCTTTACTACATTGGGTTTGTTGCCTCCAACCAAATACTGCGTACAGTGTTTACGAAAAAGTTCATATGCCTTTCCGCCATTTACTAGAATTGTATGAATGTCTGTCTTGTCCAAAATAACATGCATATTGTTTTCTTTGACATTTTTGATACTGCTGTCAGAAGACCCAATGATATCGCAGGAAGCTATTACATCCCACAATGCCACATGATTTTTGAGCAGAAATTCTCTTTTTTCATCGACAGAAACGGGAACCGCCTCTTTAAATACGGCTGCAAGCACTTTCCAAAAACGGTTTTGCGGATGCGCATAATAAAATTGCTGCTCCCTTGACTTTACAGATGGCATAGAGCCCAAAATCAAAATCCTTGAATTTCCGTCAAACACTGGTCCAAAGGTATGAACTACATGTTCATAGTTTGCCAGAATATTATCTGTATCCAACAAAAGAAGGCATTCCGCAGATTGCGAAACGCCTCCTCCTTTTTCACCATTTAGGAAATTGCGATTACAGAAACCATTCAAACAAAAAGTGCTGCTTTCTGCAGCTTGAGCGTACTGGCGCTGAATTTTTTTATTTTCCATACATTTTCCTCTTTTCGAAGAAATCATCAACTGACTGCTTAATCTGCTCAGGCGGCATTGTCTTTAACAAATATCCATCTGGCTTCAGCTCCATCACGTTCATGACGCTTTCTTTATCCCCCTTGCTTGTTAAAAATATCACAGGTATATTAGAAAACTCTGTTTCACTTCTTATCATACCAAGCACTTGTCTGCCATCAACAATTGGCATCTCATAATCAAGCAAGACCAAATCTGGCCTGTTGGTCGAAAGATATTTGATTGCCATGGCGCCGGAATTTGCCAGTATAATTTGATATTTATCTTCAAGCCAGCCTTTTACATTTCTGAGCATCGCACCAGAATCATCCACCACTAATATTTTCTTTTTATTTTGTTTTCCAAATGTCTCAAGGTAGGACTCTATGGATTCTGCAACCTCGTTCACATTGATAGGGCGGTAAAATTCTTTCTGTATCAAATGAATTGGTATCGTCTTCATCACCTGTTTGATTTCTTCCGCATCACCGGTAACAAAGATAGGAATGTCTTCATCAACTGCCTTATCCTTGAGATATGTAAGCCCCTGATGCAGCTTTATCAATTCTTCATCTGAAAAAATAAATATCAAATCTATATTTTCTTTTATTTTGCTCAATGAATCTGGATCTGCATGTGTGTTGGTTATCTTACAATCTGCTGCTTCAAGCCTTGTTTGAAGTGATACCATCAGATAGCTCTGCGCCTCTGATACAATCAGTATATTCTGCATAATGCTTTTCCCCCCAGAGTTTGTTCCTCTTTAGTATAAGCGCAAATGAAGCCATCTGCAAGACATTTTTTCAAAAAAGCCCCTCCATTGTAACAGTTCAGCCTTCGGCTTCCTGTTACAGACACCAAGCCATGCATAATTGCAATTTCCTAATAAATTGAAAAAGCGCTACCTATTCAGACAGCGCTTTTTTCTTAATTTTATTTATGTCGGAATTTACGAATACATGAATCACCTTTGAGCACAATGGCACTCGGTTTTTTACATCATTCCGCCCATTCCTGGACCACCTGCTGGCATTGCTGGCGTATCTTCCTTGATATTTGCTACAACAGATTCTGTCGTAAGGAGTGTGCTTGCTACAGAACATGCATTCTGCAATGCGCTTCTTGTAACTTTAGCTGGATCAAGAATACCAGCCTCAACCATGTCAACATATTCTTCTTTGTAAGCGTCAAAGCCAACTCCAACCTCTGACTCTCTCACTTTATTTACGATAACGCTTCCCTCAAGACCTGCATTTGCAGAAATTTTGTACAATGGAGACTCAAGTGCTTTGAGTACAATCTTTGCACCTGTCTTCACATCGCCTTCTAATGACTCAACAAGGTCTGCCACCTTCTTAGAAGCATGAATATAAGCAGATCCGCCGCCTGCAATGATACCTTCTTCTACTGCTGCTCTTGTAGCGTTCAAAGCATCTTCCATACGAAGTTTTGCTTCTTTCATTTCTGTTTCTGTCGCAGCGCCTACGCGGATAACAGCAACACCACCAGAAAGTTTTGCAAGTCTTTCCTGCAATTTTTCTTTGTCAAAGTCAGATGTTGTCTCTTCAACCTGCTTTTTGATCTGTGAAATTCTAGCATCAATTGCAGCCTTGTCGCCTTCGCCATCTACAATAATTGTATTTTCTTTCTGAACTTTTACAGACTTCGCACGACCGCACTGCTCCAAAGTAGCTTCTTTCAGGTCAAGTCCAAGTTCTTCGCTGATTACCTGGCCGCCTGTCAGAATTGCAATATCCTCAAGCATTGCTTTTCTTCTGTCGCCATACCCTGGTGCCTTAACCGCAACAACATTGAATGTTCCACGAAGCTTATTAACAATTAATGTTGTCAAAGCCTCTCCCTCAACGTCCTCGGCAATAATCAAAAGTTTTGCACCAGACTGAACAACCTGCTCCAAGAGTGGAAGAATTTCCTGAATGTTGGAAATTTTCTTGTCTGTAATCAAAATATAAGGATCTTCTATAGTTGCTTCCATCTTATCCATATCTGTAGCCATGTACGCTGAAATATAGCCGCGGTCAAACTGCATACCTTCTACCAGATCAAGCTCAGTCAGCATAGTCTTTGACTCTTCAATTGTGATAACGCCGTCGCCTGTAACTTTTTCCATTGCATCTGCTACCATCTGTCCAACTTCCTCATCACCAGATGAAACAGTAGCTACTCTCGCAATATGCTGTTTTCCATTTACTTTGGAGCTCATAGCTTTGATTGCTTCTACTGCGCAGTCTGTTGCCTTCTTCATACCCTTTCTCAAATCAATTGGGTTTGCGCCTGCTGCCAGGTTCTTCATGCCTTCATTGATCATTGCCTGTGCAAGTACTGTCGCGGTTGTTGTACCATCACCAGCAACATCATTTGTCTTAGTCGCAACTTCCTTAACAAGCTGTGCGCCCATATTCTCAAATGCATCTTCCAGCTCAATTTCCTTTGCGATTGTAACACCATCATTTGTAATGAGCGGAGCGCCAAAAGATTTGTCCAATACAACATTTCTTCCTTTTGGTCCAAGTGTCACACTTACAGTATCTGTTAACTTGTTTACGCCAATTTCCAATGCCTTACGAGCTTCTGCTCCATATTTAATTTCTTTTGCCATGATTGAATCATCCTCCAATTTTATATAAGTCTTTCATTTTGATGCAGGTTTACTGAATAACTGCTAAGATATCATTCTGTTTCACAATAATATACTCTTCTTCATCAATCTTTACTTCTGTTCCAGAGTATTTTGAGAAAATAACATTGTCGCCAACATTTACTTCCATCTTTACTTCTTTACCATCAACGACACCGCCTGGTCCTACTGCAATCACTTCTGCCTGCTGCGGCTTTTCCTTATTCTGGCCTGGCAATACAATACCTGACTTGGTTGTTTCCTCTGCAACTAACTGCTTCAATACGACTCTGTCTCCTAATGGTACTAATTTCATGGTTCATGCCTCCTTAATTATTTATGAAAAATTATTATTTACTTTTTGATTAGCACTCCTATCTATTGAGTGCTAACAAAACATATAATAATTTCTTGTTAAGAGTTCTGCAAGCGGATTCAGATTGTATTTTCTCCTATTTTTTCCAATTTACTCATGATATCTCATTTTTTCTTTAATTTTTAAAGTTTATTCCACTTAATAATTATTTTAGATTTTCACAATTATTTTTGTATTCCTTTTTCAAGACGTGCTCTGTATCCCGGCGCATTTTTGATTTCAAACTTATTCTCCAACATAGCATATTCCGCATCGGAAAGAATATTCTTAAAACTTTCCTCAACATTTGTTCGCATCACACAACCCACTGCAATACTTGGTGCCAGTTTGTCATCCTCAAACTGATTACATGCCTGCTGTATTTTGCTGCAGTAGTTTTTTGCTTCGTCCTCCTCCGTAAGCGGAAGCAGTATATGAAATACATCTCCTTCCACTCTACCAATCACCGCCTTATCCAAACCAGCTTCCTTGGCTTTTTCCCTGAGAATATTGGCTACAATCACTATCAGGCGGTCACTTTCCTCCTCGTCAAAATTATCATCAACAAACTTCCAATCATTGATATTGACACAGATTGCCGCCGTTGGAACAATTTCTCTGTCCGCTAGTTCTTTCATCTGGCTGATAAAACAATTTCTGTTGAGCATTCCTGTGAGCGGATCATTCTGGCCTGAATGCTTCGCCTGATATGCATCTTTTTCCACCTGCTGTTCCAACTCATCAATATAAACAGCCTGCTCACTTGCAAGATATGATTTCTCACTGCAGTTTTCTAACGTTTTGATGTACGCGTTCAGCAGTTTTTTTGCAGACTCAAGATCTTCATCTGCAACATTGTCATACTTTGCATAAATATGACATACTGTTCTGCCTTTCACTCTGATTTTGTTTCCCGGCTTGTTGACAACATCGGGTTTAAAACCATCAAAATCCCCCTTTGTCATAAGAATGCTCCCATGTCTGTCTGTCATGAGTGTGTCCAGGCCATAGCTTTCCTTTAACTGAGAAAGCATCTCCTCTGCATCCTCCAAATGAAACAAATCCTTTGGAGAATAATTTTTGCTGTTCTGTTCCAACCGCTGCTCAAATGCAATTTTCTTTTCGTTCATTATAAACCCTTTCCCTTCCGTTCTATTTTATTTAAGATCTCTAAAAATAGTATACCGTGACGTCAAAACATTGTCTATATTTTATCTTTATTCCAATATAAATTTTTGAATAACCTCCGCAATGCCATCATGATTGTTATCATTTTGTGTCACGTAATCCGCTAGTTTTTTCACAGCCGGATTTCCGTTTGCCATACAGACTCCAATTGCTGCTGCCTCTATCATGGAAATATCATTTTCTTCATCTCCCGCTGCAATGGAGTTTTTCACATGAACCTGAAGCGCTCTGCACAGATGAATCAGTGCATTTCCTTTTCCTGCCTGTTTATTATAAAATTCAAGGAACCATTCATTGGAATATGCACAAATCAAATCCTCTCCTATTCCAGATGCTTCAATCTTCAAACGCAGCGCTTCCAAACGCGACCGATCTTCAAGTTCTATCGCAAGAACCTTAAATGGAGGATGTACAAGCTCCTTCGCAAGCTCTGTTCCGACTTTATAATTCATCTTTATTGTCCTTGTATAAAAAGAAAGTTCTTTGTCCTCAGCACAAGATACAATGTGTGTGTCTGTATATGTCTGAATGTGAACTCCCATTTCCAGCGCCATATCAAAAATTGCCTGCGCTGTATCAATCGGAACTTCATATTGTTCCATAAAAGTATGTTCCAAACAGTCATACAAAACAGCGCCGTTATATGCTGTTGCATAAATTCCTCCTGCCTCGTGATTGGACGAAGCACACGCTTTCTGTATCCCATCTTTTTGGATATTCAGCTTTTCATATACATCAAGAATACTGTTAATCGGTCTGCCGCTTGCCAGAACAAAATGGTTTCCTTGTGCAAGCATCTGTATAATTTTGTTTCTTGACTTTTCCATTATCCTTTTATCCGTTGTCAAAAGTGTCTGATCCAGATCTGTGAACAAAATTTTGGTGTTAAGAGACTGCTTCATCTTGTCAAGAAATCGCTCTGGTACGTAGAGATGTCCATATCCTACGGCAAGATCAAGTCCAGGCTTGCTTTCTCCATGAAAATCAGAACCACCGCTTTGAAGCAAATGATATTTTTTGGCCAGTGCTTCCACCTGTTTCTCCTCTGAAGGCGAATACGTACAATACCTCGTCTCTATTCCCATGAGCCCCGCATCTTTTAGGCGGCGCACCAAAATTTCAAGCTGTTCCCGTCCCAGTTGATACAATAAAGGATGTGCAAGAACTGGTATTCCTCCTGATTTTAATGTGACTTCGATCACTTCCTCTGGTGTAATCTTTTCACGGTGTACAAAATATGGCGTATGATCGCCAAGATACCTATCAAAAGCTTCCTTTCTGCTTTTCACATATCCCTTATCCAGCAAAAATCCTGCATAATGTGCTCTTGTTATAATCGCATTGGGGTATGCCTCCAAAAGAGCTTCATACGTAATATCTATCCCTGCCTGACGCAGATTGGCACAAAGCTTATAATTTCTGTCTGTTCTTGACTGCTGAAAACGCTCTAAATATTGCAGAAATACAGGTGCTTTATGGTCAATAAAAAGACCAACGATATGCACGTCCCGACCATTATATTCTGTTGAATATTCAATACCAGAAATAACCTCTATCGGTTTATTTTTTGCATATTCTATTATTTCGTCAATCCCATCAATCGTATCGTGATCGGTGAGCGCCATTGCGCACAATCCTTTTTCTATCGCATAATCTACTAATTCCTGCGGCGTCAATGTGCCGTCAGAACGCATGGAATGCACATGTAAGTCAATCGATCCCATTTTTAAAACATGCTCCTTTCAAACCTATCTTTTCAAGTGATATATGCAAAAAAATTGAGTGCATACGTAATGGCTGTCCAGTACGCTGGCACTCAATCTACATGTCATAATTTTCCAGAACGTGTCTGAAGATTATGCTTCTTCTCCGCTCTCGTCTTCTGCTTCGGCGGTGTATACCGCAGTTCTCTTTCTAGCCATCTCGTCACTTGCAAGATACTCGTCATAAGTGGTAATCTTGTCAATCAGCGTACCATCTGGCAAAATTTCCATAATACGGTTTGCAGTTGTCTCTACAAACTGATGGTCGTGACATGCAAAAATTGCCATGCCTGGAAACTTAATCAGTCCATTATTCAATGCTGTAATTGATTCCATATCCAAATGATTTGTTGGCTCGTCAAGAATAAGGCAGTTTGCGCCGCTAATCATCATTTTGCTAAGCAGGCACCGCACTTTCTCACCACCGGAAAGCACTTTTACTTTCTTTACGCCGTCTTCTCCAGCAAAAAGCATACGTCCAAGGAACCCGCGTACATACGTAACATCATCTACTGGCGAATAGCTCATCAGCCAGTCTGCAATCGTATAATCATTGTTAAATTCATTGGTTGGATCTTTTGGGAAATATGCCTGTGATGTTGTCACGCCCCATTTAAAGGAACCTTCGTCGGGTTTTATCTCATCCATCAAAATCTGGAAAAGCGTGGTTTTGGCAAGCTCGTTGCCGCCCACAAATGCCACTTTGTCCTCGCGTCCCAAAATAAAGGAAACATTATCGAGCACCTTCACCCCATTGATTGTCTTTGAAAGATTCTCAACTGTAAGTACTTCGTTTCCTATCTCACGGTCAGGGCGGAAATCAATATAAGGATATTTGCGGCTGGAAGGTTTGATATCATCCAGCTCAATTTTTTCCAAAGCACGTTTTCTCGATGTTGCCTGTTTTGATTTGGAAGCATTGGCAGAGAAGCGTGAAATAAATTCCTGCAGCTCCTTGATCTTCTCTTCTTTTTTCTTGTTTGCCTCTTTCATCTGCTTCACAAGAAGCTGGCTTGACTCATACCAAAAGTCATAATTTCCAGCATAAAGCTGAATCTTGCCATAATCAATATCTGCTATTTGTGTGCATACTTTATTCAAGAAATAACGGTCATGTGAAACCACAATCACGGTATTTTCAAAGTTGATCAAAAATTCTTCAAGCCACGCAATCGCATCTAAATCCAAATGGTTCGTTGGCTCGTCAAGAAGAAGAATATCCGGATTGCCAAAAAGGGCCTTGGCAAGAAGCACCTTCACTTTCTGGCTGCCGGTCAAATCCTTCATCAAAGACGTATGCAAATCGGTTTCAATTCCAAGTCCATTTAACAACTGCGCCGCATTTGACTCTGCTTCCCAGCCGTCCATCTCAGCAAATTCGCCTTCAAGCTCACTCGCCCGTATCCCGTCTTCGTCCGTAAAATCTTCCTTTGCATAAATTGCGTCTTTTTCTTTCATAATCTCATAGAGACGGGCGTTTCCCATGATAACGACATCCATAACAGGATATTCATCATATTTGAAGTGGTCCTGCTCTAAAACAGATAATCTCTGTCCCGGCGTCACTACAATATCGCCTTTTGTTGTATCCAGTTTTCCTGACAAAATTTTCAGGAAGGTTGACTTACCTGCTCCGTTTGCTCCAATCAGGCCATAGCAGTTTCCTTCTGTAAACTTAATATTTACATCCTCAAATAACGCTTTCTTTCCGACTCTGTAGGTTACATTGTTTGCACTTATCATGATTCATTCCTCTTGTCTATTTACTATTTTTGAAACAGTTTTCCAAAAAATCCTTTCTTTTCCGCACTCGCTTCTGTTTCATTTTCTGCCGTGCCATTCTTAAGCTTTCCTGCATACTCTGGATCTGTCTTAAGCGTCAGCAGGCGGTCATATGCCTGCAGCATATTCATTCCTTGCGTCTTTGCAAGTTCCTTTGCGGTGTATCCTTCTATTGTCAGCATACCAATTGGCGGATACTCCCCATTTCTGACAGCAGATGCAAACTCCACAAAAATACTGCTGTCTGACTTGAGCCTTCTGTAATAATATCCAGCCTCCACATAAGAAAGATCGCATCCTTGTGTCAGATAAATCATCAATTCTTCCCGAAGCGATTCTGACTTCTTCCACTGCTTTGCAATTTCACTCATCAGTCTGGTATCCATCAGGCACAAAACTGAAGGACCGTCTGTAACCGCCGCAACCTTGGTCGCCTCACAAAGCTTTTCCATAAACTGCGGATTGTTGACTCCTGCTGGAATCAGCCTTCCCTCTCCTTTTCTGCCTGCTTCATAGCGATTTGTCACAATCAGATATGCAATACCATTTTTGAGAATGAAATCGCCATTCTCTTCCCTTAGTGTATAAATATATGGTCTCTCACAAAACGCTTCCGTAAGCGGAATTGTGATTCTGTTCATCAGACGGGCATACTTTGTTTTGTTCTCTTCATCTTCTGCGTTCTTGGCAGTCTCAAACCGTGATGCTGCCTCCTGCATCAGAACCATCAACTCAGCCATATTGCAGCATGCCATGTATGCCAGACCCTGGTCAATATCATTGTCAATGTGTGCTGCAAGCTCTGCCCTTCTCTCACTGCTTACCATATAATCATTTTTTTTGTCACAAAATGGAACCGCAGGCATTCGATACTGCTTCTCTCCATCTTTTGTCCGCGTCACTTGGGAAAGTTCATCCTCTGGCAGAAATTCCTCTATACTGGCATGATAACCAAGCACCTTTTTGATATACTCAAGCTTGCACCCAATTGCATCCATCGTATCAAAATCAAGATTCACGCCTGTCACACCGATTTGCTCTGCAAGTGCAAGTACTGTCTCAAGCTGGTACAATTTCTCATTCTGATCCAAAACACCAATTGGAAAAGTACTGTCAAACACTGGAAGAAGTGTCGGATTCTGCAGCACATAATTAACAGCGTCATCATAATTCTCATAAAGATACATCATGATATTTTTTTCATCCGCTTTCATCAAAAAGGGATTTCCTATAGATACTCTATAATCGCTGTGCAATGGCGCTAACAGAACGTATATTCTCTCCATCTGTGTGTATTTGCGAATTCTTGCCTGCACCTTCTCTTCATTATAGTGGGGAACTTTCAAATAGCCTGTAAGATCCGTCTTCATCGGGTCATATTCTAGCCAGAAATTTCTATGCGGCTCTATTATCACCTGAAGTTTTCCTCTGATAAGAAAGGACAGTAATGAAAGCTTATATTTATTGACAGGTTTTTTATCGGGATTAAAACGCATAGCACTGTCTGCCGTCAAAAACACTTTCAGCGATTCATAGTCAAAATCATCTGCTTCTGCCTTGCTGCCGTCCTTCTTTCTCTTAATTGTCATCAGTTCAAATACATTTTTTTCTCCCTCCGCAGGCTTTGTTTTAAAATCTGGAAGTTTCCCAATAATAAACACATTTTTGGTCCAAAGCCGCGCTATTGCTTCTTCTTTTTTGCACCTGTCAGTTGCTGTAGTATACAGATAATGATAACTGTCTGCTGCATCTTTCAGCCCTAGCAGCTCTCTATTTGCCAAATATTTCTCATCACTCAGCGTATTGTTTTGCGCGTTGTCATCAGAACTGATATGGAGTACCAAACCGGGAATATTTTCTTCAAAAATCTGATTGATAATCTCCCCAAGCTTGTCCTCATGATACGCATAGCGATGCGAGCCATATTTGACAGCCTTTGCAACATATGCGTCATAATATTCCCGCTCAAAAAATACATGAATGGCATCGTCAAAAATTTCTTCTTCATCGCGCTGCATCACCATAACATCTTTGTCAAAACCTTCAAATAATCTCAACTGCCATACTGAAATGTTTGTTTTTCTTTCCACTGTCCTTACCTTTTCCTTATTTTTTTAGCTCTCCACAATAAGGTATCTTCCATCACCTATTTCAAATACCTCTGGTGCCTCTGTTATTGCTTCTTTTTCCTGTCCTTCAAGGTCAACGCCCTCATCATCAAAGTATTGCCACACTTCTTCAAGAGAATCTACAACCACTGCCATACAGTCCTCAAGAAACGCCTCTGCCTCATCAATGTTGTCTGCCACTTTCTCAGGTAAAAGCTGAAGCTGGTTCTCCAAAAAACAATTCAATACTGCCTCGTCATACTCGTGCATAATCATCTCTCCTTTATCCTATATGTTTTGTATTATCTATCATACTAAGATTCAGTCCACTATGCAAGACTTAACAGAAAAGAAAATTATAAAGTAATAACAGTTCAGCCGCTTTTTATGTGTTTCATATATTCAAATATACAGCCGCAGCACCAAATATTGAAAAAAGTCTCTGCATTAATCCTGCAACAGGCAACCCTACAACATTGTTGTAATCGCCCTGAATTCCCTTGATATAAACCGCACATTTTCCTTGTATCGCATATGCCCCTGCCTTGTCCATGGGTTCACCTGTTGCAACATATGCCTGAATCTGTTCCTCTGTCATCGCATACATTTGTACGTCTGTTTTTTCGTGAAAGGTGATGCTTCTTTTTTCTCCCTGTTCAAAAATCACAAGCGTCACGCCAGTATAGACTTGATGTACTTCGTTCTGCAATTTTCGAAGCATTTTTGCTGCGTCATCCTCGCTCTTGGGCTTTCCCATGATTTCCGATCCATATGCAACAATGGTATCCGCTCCAATAATCACGGTTGTATCCGTTTGGTATCTGTCAGAATACCGCTCTGCCACTTCACAGGCTTTGGCATAAGAAAGTTCCTCCACAATATCTGCCGGAAGCTTTTTTGTGATTGTTTCCTCCCCCTGTGCGGCACAAACTTCAAAAGCGATTCCGATCTGTTCTAAAAGCTCCCTGCGTCTTGGTGAACCAGATGCAAGTACATAGTTTATCATAATGATTCAATCCCATACCCTTTCTCTTTATTCTTCAATGGATTGATTGTATTCTGGCTTAAAAACACGTGCCTGCTGCTTTTCTTTTTTTGTGCCTAGTGCCATATACTCCACACAAAATTCTTCTTGTGCATTGTGCTGTTCTTTCTCCCTTTTATCCGCCTTTATATAGCTTCCATTTGCCTGCAAAAACTGTGCTTTCTGAGTATCATTAAGCTGTACTTCCAGCACATGCCATACCTGCTCCTTTAACTCTGCATTCAATACTGGGAATAAAATCTCCACTCTTCGTTCAAGATTTCTTGGCATCCAGTCCGCACTTGCCATATAAAGTTCTGGTACACCGCCATTTTCAAAATAAAAAATTCTGGCATGCTCAAGGAAATTTCCAACGATGGAACGCACCTCAATATTGTCATTGGTTCCATCTACACCTGTTCTCAAACAGCAAATTCCCCTGACAATTAACTGTATTTTTACGCCGGCAGCAGCGGCCTCATACAATGCCCGAATAATATCCGGATCGCACAAAGAATTCATTTTCGCTACAATCCTTGCTGGACTATTATTGGCAGCGTTTTTCTTTTCTCTGTTGATGAGATAGAGAAATCTGTCTTTCAGCCACAATGGCGCCAGTGCCAAATGATTCCAGCCAAGCGGTTCCGAATATCCTGACAGCATGTTAAAGACGGCCGTCGCATCCTCTCCAATTGCCTCATTACAGGTGAGAATTCCCAAATCCGTATATAGTTTTGCTGTCGCATCATTGTAGTTTCCTGTTCCAAGATGTACATACCGCCGGACGCCTTCTTCCTCACGTCTCACTACCAATGTAATTTTGCAGTGTGTCTTTAGCCCTACAAGTCCATAGATAACATGGCAGCCTGCTTTTTCAAGTTTTCTTGCCCATACAATATTGTTTTCTTCATCAAAGCGCGCCTTCAATTCTACAAGTACTGATACCTGTTTCCCATTTTCGGCTGCCTGTGCAAGCGCTGCAATAATTGGTGAATTTCCGCTTACACGATATAGGGTCTGCTTGATAGCAAGCACTTGTGAATCGCGTGCCGCCTGTTTTATAAAATCAACAACGGGCATAAATGTTTGATATGGGTGATGGAGCAGAATATCATGCTGTCTAATCTTTTCGAACAAATCGTCGCCTGATTCAATCTCTGGAACTGGCTGTGGCACAAACGGTTTGTTTCTGAGATGTTCAAATCCCTCAAGCCCATACATTTTCATTAGAAACGTCAGATCCAACGCGCCAGGAATCGTATAGATATCCCGTTCATCAATCAAAAGTTCTTTTTTAATAATCTCCAGCAGGCGTTCTTCTATCCCATCCTCAACTTCGAGGCGGATTGCCTGTCCCCACTGTCTTTTTTTGAGCTGTTTTTCAATCTCTTTTAAAAGATCCTCTGTATCCTCTTCTTCTAATGCAAAATCAGCGTTTCTCATAATGCGAAACGGATATACACACTCAATATTATAGTTTAGAAACAGTTTGTCCATATTCCGCTCAATAATCTGCTCTAACAAAATCACACGTTTGGTTCCTTGTTCTAACTCTGGAAGCTGTACAATACGCGGCAGCACGCTTGGAACCTGCACTGTTGCAAACTCCAGTTCTTTTTTCTCCGCGGATTTTTTATGGAACAAATGCCGTCTGCCTTTCTTTTCCTTTCTGGATACCAATGCGCCAAGATTCAGAGATTTGTTGCGTATCAGCGGGAATGGTCTGGAAGAATCCACTGCCATTGGTGTCAATACAGGATATACATTGTCCTGAAAATACCGGTCAACAAAAATGCAGTCTTCTTTTGTCAATTCCTCATGGTTTTCTATCACCATCAATCCATTTTGTGCCAGAAGCGGCAGCAAGGACCGATTGTATGTAGCATACTGCAAATCTACAAGCTCATGTGTAGCCTGATTGACTGCCTCAAGCTGTTCTGTCGGTGTCATTCCTGCAATGTCCTGCCGCGTATACCCCGCATTCACCATATCTTTGAGCGATGCCACGCGCACCATAAAAAACTCATCCAAGTTAGACGCTGTGATGCTCAAAAATTTAATACGTTCAAACAGCGGTATCGTTTTGTCTCTTGCCTCACCAAGCACACGGTTGTTGAAGGCAATCCAGCTCAGTTCCCTGTTATAATAATATTCCGGCTTGCTGTAATCTGTTTTACTGTTCTTATCGCCCATCCTGATCCCCCCATCTTTTATATATTGCTTTTTTTCTGTCTGAGCACCGGTTTGATATTAAATACTTCCTCAAAAAAAGTTGAGTGTCTGTCAAACAATCCAAACTCCAATGTCATATTTGCATTGGTCTCGACAGTCAGAACCATTTGATCGTTCTCATTTACAATTTTTAATTTCTCACTTTTTCCTTTGTGGCTTAAATCAAGCCCTTCTGCAAGCCTGATAATCGCTGTCAGCTTTGCAATTTTAAGATAGGATTCCCTGTCAAGCGACGGCATTCCCAAAATTGCAAAATAACCAAACCTCTCTGTAGAATATTTCACAATATTAGCTACAATCTCACGCTCTATATGAGAAAGTCCTATTATTTCCGTGACCATAATAATATTGTACGAGCTTTCTCCTACACTGGTAAAGCTGACATATCTGCCGCATTCACTAAGAATCGCCGCCAATTGCAGAAGCAGTCTGTCACGCTTTGTTAATCCCTGCCTTTTCTTCATATGGTCAAATATCGTCAGCGCTGTCAGCTCACGTCCGCGGGTACGATATTCAATTCCATGATACCGCTTGTTGATATCACGCGCACAGTCAAGAATGTCCTGTTCAAAATTATGGGAAACACCCTCCGCATTGGTAGGCTGTAAATTATTATGCTCGGCAAATTCATATGCCATACCATCACACAAACTTACGCCCGGAGCCCACAACATCTCAGCGCCCAAAACCTTTATCATGCACTTGAGCATCAACGCAGAAATATATAAAAGTGAAATATTCTCCTCTGCCAGTCCTAGGGACAATGCAATTTCCCTTGCTTTTTTCTTTTTCAGAGAATCCACAAAATCCATAAATGTTTTGACATCTACTTGTCCCTTTTTCTTTGTCTCAAGATAATTTCTTTGTACAATTAATGATACATAATCATCTACCAATATCACGTTCTGTATCACTTTATTTCCAACAAACATTTCCCGGAAGCTTTCCAAATCATTACACAGTATTTCTTCCACAATGTCTTCTAATTGATAGCTGGGAAATGATACCCGTGTCAGCTCTTCCCTCATTCGAAGCACACCTGGCCTTATATTCTGAGAGGTCACAAGGCTGTCCTCGTCAAAAAGCGAAATCTGAACACTTCCCCCGCCAATATCAATAAAAGCAGTACTCTTTTCTATAATACTCTGAAAATCCTTTACACGCGATGCAACAGATTTATAATCCAAAAACCGTTGTTCTGAATTGCTAAGAACTTCTATTCGTATGCCTGTCTGTGTATGTATCTGGTCTAATAAAATATTCGAATTTTTAATCTCACGGATCGCGCTGGTTCCATATGCCTTATAACTATCCACTTTGTAGGACTGCATAATATCTGTAAATTCGCCCAATATTCTGCAGAGCTCGTCTACACGGTCACTGCTGATCTTTCCTGTAAAATAAGAATCCGATCCCAGCTCTATTCTATGCCTGATATGGTCGATTTCCTTTATGCCATTTTTGCTGGATATCTCATATATTTTCATTGCGAGTTCATAAGAACCTACATCAATTGCTGCAAATGTCTTATATGCCATAATCATACCTCATTTCCTGCAAAATATTTGTTATCTTGACCTGGATTCTAATAATTTCCAAGTATTTTCATATTTCTGGTTTCTTCCCGAAGTCCTCTGAGGGCATTGCGCACCGAAGCATCTGCAAGATTTCCCTCAAAATCAAGGAAAAACCTGTATTCCCAATTTCTTCCAGTCAATGGCCTTGACTCAACTTTTGTCATATTCAGTCCATTGTACATCAAATGCGACAATGCACGATAAAGTGCGCCGCTCTCATGGTCCAGCTCAAAACACAAGCTGATTTTGGAAGCCTCCCTGGCAAATACTTTCTGGTTTGTAACAATAATAAAGCGTGTTGAATTTTCTTTTAAATCATTCACACCCTTCTCTAAAATTTCTAACCCATATATTTTAGCCGCCGTCTCACCTGCTATGGCCGCCTGTGTCTTGTCGCTGCTTCCTGCAACCTTCATTGCAGCAAACGCATTATTTTTCATACTAATCTGCTGCCAGCCTTTTTCAAGCAGATAGCGTGCGCTTTGCATGAGTGATTGCGGGTGCGAATACACGGTTTTGATATCATCTATCTTTGTTCCTGGCGCAGCCATCAAACAGTGCTCAATTTTGATAATCTGTTCCCCCACAATATAATTTTCAAATTCTACCAGCAAATCATAAATTTCACTGACAATGCCCGCAGATGAATTTTCGATTGGAAGCACTGCAAAATCAGCACTGCCTTCATCAATAGACAACATCGCATCCCGAAAAGTATCGACATTGAAACTATGCACTTCATCGCCAAAATATGTCATCATCGCCTCCTGGGAGTACGCTCCTTCCGCCCCTTGAAAAACAACTCTGCATTTTTTGCAGTCAATTGCTTCCATTTCCAGAAATGGAAGTCTTTCTGAACCGTTTTTCTGCTCCATAATCTGATATTGCAGTTTTCTGCTTGATGCCATAATCTGATCAAACAAGTCCTTGATTCCACGTGCATTCCATTCATTGTGAGTTAATTCGCTCACTGCCTTTAACTTTTGTTGTTCCCTCTCTTTGTCAAATACTCTCTTTCCTGTCTCTATTTTATATGCGGCAACCTGTCCGCATACATCCATTCTTTTTTCATAGAGCTCTACAATCTTGCGATCAATCTCGTCAAGCTCACCTCTTAGTACTGATAAGTCCATCTGATTGTCCTCCACTTACGTTTTATATGCATTTAGTATAACACACCCTATAAAGTTTGTAAAAAAATAATGTATAATTCTTTCATTTTTTGCATGAATTATTTATAATATATTCATAGCGGTCCAAGTTCAACGGGCTTTTATCTTTACATAATAATGATATTAAAGGAGGCACTTATAATGAAAAAAAAAATCATAACGGCTGTGTGTTTGTTGAGTGTACTTGCACTCTGCATCACTATTTTTGTAGTTTCCAGCATCCGCAGAAAAATTCCTGAAAATCCACCCGGAACCGTTGGCAATACTTCTGGAAATCTCTATAACAAAGGTCTTTTTTGTGAAAAAGATGGGTATGTATATTTTGCGAATGCTTATGATGGTTCCGCTCTTTACTCTATGCGCTCCGACGAAACGGATATGAAAAAACTGATTCCTACAGAAGTCACGAGCATCAATACAGATGGCAATTACCTATATTACTATCAAGCCAGTTCCGGCAGCGGAGAAGGTTTTGGCTATGTTGTAAGCTCTTCTGGAATCTTTCGTGTAAATATCAAAAACACAAAAAATTCCGCCTGTCTTGATCGTGTTTTGAGCAAATATGTTTTACTTGCTGACAACAGTGTATACTATACCTGCGCTGGTGATACTCTGTCATTGAAAAGAGTTTCTACAGATGGAAAAGATAAGGAAACACTCTTAGATCTTGATATTCTTCCAGTAAGTATACAAAACTCTCAGTTTTATTATATGAATAACCAGGACAATCTGCATCTGATGGTTCTTGATTTGAATACCAAAGCTACCCGTCAGGTTGCCACAGAAGATGTGTATATGCCTATCATCGAAGGAAATATGGTATACTGCATTGATATTCATGATGGATATTCTTTGATTTCTTTGAATCTTTCAGACGGTACCAAAACGTTGCTTGACAACACCAGAACCGATGTTTTGAATATAACAGACAGCCATATCTATTATCAGACTTCTGGTGACAATCCTCAGTTAAAACGCATCCGCAAAGATGGTTCTGATATGGAAGTTGTCGCTGATGGCACCTATACCAATATCAATACAACCTCACAAAATGTATACTTTACAAGATTTGGGTCTGATACGCCCATCTATAAAACGCCTGTATACGGTCCTGTAAATGTCACAACCTTCGATGCAGCCTCAAATGCAGCCTTGCAGCAGGCAATCAAAAAGAAATAAATATCTATTTTAACAAATTGTATAAGGTAAAGGCGAACAGGTTATGCTTATAGCATGAAAAAACATTGTATTCCTTTACCTTTTTTTAATATTCTACAAAACTTTATCAAATGTGGCATTACTGGATGGTGTATGGAAATTCTTTTTACAGCAATTGGCGCCATCAGACGGCGTGAACCTTCTATTATGGGGCAGACTTCTTTGTGGATGTTTCCCATCTATGGAAGCGCCGCGCTGTTCCGTCCCATATTTACCATGTTAAAGCACTGTCACATTCTGATTCGCGGCACCCTTTACGCACTGTCCATTTTTGGCGCAGAATATGCCAGTGGAAGGCTGTTAGCAAAACGGGATCTGTGCCCCTGGAATTATAACCGCTGTCACTGGCATGTAAATGGCTTGATTCGTATTGATTTTTTTCCGTTCTGGTTTGTAGCTGGCTTACTCTTTGAACATTTGCTGACGCAAAAAACAAATCAGTCTGAAGATTGTTCACCTGGCAGCAATTGTTGATACAGAGCTACTTGATCCTTAATACACTGCCATTGGTTTAAAGAATTTACAGTCACACAAATGTATTCTTTGCCATCTAAACCTATACCTAAGCTTGCCGCACAACTTCCTGCCTCTTCCACAAATCCGGTCTTGGCACAAAGCACTTCACCATGCGTATCCCTGTCCTCTATTCTTCTTAAAAATAAGTTGGACAAGTCAAGACCGTCCGGATGCTGTTCTGTCGGCGCTGTTGTATATCGGTGCGCAGAAAGTACTTCCCGACAAAAACTATTGTCATACGCTGCTTTTAGTATTACCCCAATATCATAGGCTGTGCTATAATGATTATCATCATAAATTCCAACGCAGTTTGTAAAATGTGTTGTCTTTGAAAGACCCATTTCCTCAAGCTTTTGATTCATCAATTCTACAAACGCATCCTGTGAACCTGCCACATAGATAGCAAGCCCCAGTGCTGCATCTGCTCCTGACGGAAGAACAGTACCATAAAAAAGATCCCGCACAGAAACCTTTTCTCCCACTTCAAATCCCGCAACACTACACTCGTTCGAAAAACTATAATCCGCGATATCCCTTGTGATCTCAACCATATCATCCGGATTTGTAATATGTTCTGCTGCCACCAAAATAGTGAGAATCTTTGTCATAGATGCAGGACTTATCCGTGCGCCCGCGTCTCTCTGTGCCATAATTCTTCCCTCAGCAATATCAATAAATACTCCATTTTTGCTGACTACCGCATCGTTCAATGGCTGCGTCAGGTCATCAGCGGTTGCAGAAAGAAGGGGCAGGTCATTCCTCCCCCCTAATGTTTGAACGCGTAAAGAACTTATGTACGCTAACTGCGCTGCAATACTCTCCGCTGCTGCGTTTCCAAAAAAGCAGCCTGCAATATTGATATGATTGTATCCTATCGCATTCCCCTTTTTCTTTTCCTGCTCATTTTCCTCTGTCGATATCTCTGCATTTGCGCTCTCGTCGGAAACATTGTTCTGTTTTTTTGTCTCATGCTTATCGAAAAGCTTTTTTATTTCTACCCCTGCAAGAAACGCGCAGATTACTAATATAACTGCGCCTGGTATAAAAAAACGCCGTATCAGCTCCTGACGCTTTTTTCTGCGCTTCATTTCCTGCAGTCTCTTTTTTCGCCGTGCAGCCCGTTCAATATCAAATTTATCAGTATTGTCCGGCTCTTGTTCTGTCGTGTCGTATTGGCTTATCAAGCCTTCTGTATTTTGCTGTGTGTTCTTGTCTGTTTCATATGCACTTTTAACTGACGCGTTGTTTTCTTCATAAAAATCTATAAATTCCAGTTCCTCTATGTTATCGTTCTTTCTTTCCATGCGAAAAATACTCTCCTTAAGTCAAGGAAACGCCGGATAGTACCCTATTGCTCAAAATCATCCGGCTCCGCCGCACCGATGTCAAGTGTATTGAGCGTGCGGCGCCTCATTCTGTCACTCTCAGATTTTTCTAATATAAACTGCTTTACTGCCTTAGCATTTTTGATATGCTGTATCATCAGAATCGGACTTGTCACATCCCCTGTGTGGCACACGATCGTCCCAAGACCAAACATCCTTTCAAACAAAGAACTTTTTAATGTTACATCTTGTACTTTGTACAGATAGCAGTCATTTTCTTCCCTGTTGAAAAATCCTGTGTTCACTGTGATTACATCTTCTTTTATCGTATATACTGTAAACGTAAATGGGAGTCCAAAAAACACCCATCTCTTTCGTTCTTTAAATTCCATATTAATCCCCCATGCCGCCTTTGTCGGTTTCAATAAACAGTATGAAATGAACTATTTCTTAGAATGTGCCTTTTGCTGCCTTCTCACTCTAAAACTTTCTGTGATGTACAGTATATCATGTGTTTCCTCTGATGTGCAAGCAATTTTTCGCATGGCTTTTGATTCAAGCAATCCGCTTCACGGCATGAGCGCCGTATTCCAAACATATCATTTTAATTCTTTTTTATATGAAAACGCTCTTTCCAATGGTTTCGAAATTCCCTTGGAGTCATATGAAACTGTTTTCGAAATACGCGGTTAAACGTCCTCTGACTCTCAAATCCTGCCTCCATACAAATATCTGTAATGGTACGATTGGTATCTTCCAAAAGCGTACAGGCATAGTCAAGTCGCATCTCATTGATATATTTGATAAAATTGGTATGAAACGTGTTAGAAAACAAACGGGATAATACATATTTGCTGACTCCAAGATCAGAAGCCATCTGAGACAATGAAAAGTCCTCCTTGAAATGCTCCGCTATATAACATACTGACTGATACACAAAACCAGAACCCTCCATAGTTCCTCTCTCCGCCAATTCCAGATAGGGTAAACTCTTTGCCAAAAGAATCTGCAAATATGCCTGTTCTGCAATGAAATCCTCCTGCTGTGTCTTTGCAAGGAACTGGATTGCATATATTATCTCTTCCGATACTTGTTCTCTAGGAATCACTGGACTTTCTGGATAATATTTCTGCAGCTTTTCTGCAAAGGAACCACAGATGGACGGCGCTGCAAGAATAAAACAAGCCTCATTGATATCCTTTGAAAAAACCTGATAGTGATGAATCATATTGGGAAACGCTATCGCGAAATCCCCTTCTTCCATATGCCATAATTCTTGTCCAAGTCCAAATTCCAGCGATCCTTTTGTAATATAGACAAGCTCTACAGCATGATGCAAATGTGGCGGAATATGACGGGCTTCCCGATATACAACGCTTATGTTGTGGTTTATTGCTTCATATACTGGATACATACTGCTTTCCCCTTTCTTGACGAAACACATTATCTTTGCAACAATTGGCTACTTTTTGTTTTCATTTGGCACGTAATTCTCTATTCATTGTTCTAAAATGAACTTGTAAAACAAAGAAAGGAGGAATCGAAAATGAATAAAATGAAAAATTTTATCAATGCACTTTTAATCTTTTACGCAGATTTTTTCAACCATGTTTATCATGCATAATCTGTTCTGTGCGCTCGCAGTATCAAGCGCAAAAACTCCAAACGTACATTATTGTATCGTGACAAAAATAAGCATTACCCCATGACACAAGGCAATGCTTATATTTTGTAAACTTGACTATTTACTTTGCTGCATTAGCTTCTTGTTGGCATCCTCCACATTCATTTTTGAAAGCACAATTGTAATCACAATGCTTATCAACATCGGAAGCCAGAGATACATAAAATGCAGCATCCTGATACAGGATTCTGGCTGTACAGCGGCCATTCCATCAAAACCACTTGCCGCCAGCATCCACCCTGCTATCGCAGTGCCAAGACCGCCGCCAAGCTTCACACCCAATGAGGTGCAAGAATACATCGCTCCGTCCACCCGTTTGTTCTTCGTCAGGTATGTATACTCAGAACAGGACGCAATGACCGCATTCATATCTCCCTGCCATGGTCCTTGTCCCAAAGCTGCAATCCCTGTAAATAACAGCATCATTGGAACATTTCCCAAATATCCTGCCAAAATTACCATTGCTCGTCCAAATGTCCCCAGCATATAACCCCTGAGATTCAGTTTATACATTCCGTTCCACCGCGCAACCAATGTTGGCGTTAATACCAGTGCAAAAATAAGCGGAATATTGACTGCCCATGAAAAAACACCAAACAAATTCTCATTTTTCAAAACATAGGTCATATAGTACAAGCCCATATTAATCATCGCTGTATAAACCTGCTGCAAAATATACACACCACAGATCATCAGATAAAATTTATTGGATATCAACAGCTTAGCCGCTTGAATCAAACCATATTTTTCTTTCTGCGCAATCGTTATATTTGCTGTTTCTTCCTGTAATTCTTCTTCTTTCAATTCTTTTACAGAAAATACTGAAATTGTATTGACAATCAAACCAATCACCGCGTAAATAATCGCAACCGTGCGCCATCCAGATGCGCCCCCTCCGAACGTTGACACCGCCTTCACCGTAATAGACTGAATCAGCAGACTTGTCGCAAAGGCAAAAATAAATCGAAATGACCCCATCTGCACACGTTCTTTGCTGTTTTTTGTCACCAGAGCCGTAAGTGCCGAATATGCAATATTATTGGCAGTATAAAACACCGCGTTCAACATTGTATAGGCAACAAAGAACCATGCATACTGTGCTGTTTTTCCCATGTTGACAGGTATCATAAAAATTGCTGCCAATGTGATTGCACAGCCAATATATGCAAAAAGCATCCATGGTCTTGCTTTTCCAAGCCTGCTTTTTGTTTTGTCAATCATGGCGCCAAAAAACACGTCTGTCACACCGTCAAAAAATTTAGACGCTGCAATCAATGCGCCGACAACTCCGGCATTTAACCCGACTGTATTGGTCAGATAAATCATCACAAAGGAAGACAAAAACGCATATACCACATTACCTGCTATATCTCCTGAACCATAACCTACCATATTATACCACTTCAAATATTTTTTCTCTTGCATCGGTATCCTCCTATTTCTTGTAAAATTCCTCTTTTACATCTTCCTGCGTTTTATTTATAGTCGCTGCGCGACGGTTCTAACTTCATTTGAAAACGAAACTTTTCTGCATTTAACTGATATTTGTCCATTACCTGTGGCCCGCAGCTATTCGATCCAATTCCGTTTTGGCCATAATCAAGACACAGCACAATACTGTCTGAAGGAACAAGTTCATAATGATGCGCCTTGTTTTCCAATTCCTCCTGTGTATATACAGAAGCCTGAAAAGAAAAGGGTTGATCAGAGAACGCCGCTAACCCAAATGCATTATTTGCTACTGTCACATAATCACAATCTATATGGCTTCCATTCTCCTGCGGCCGAATATAATCTTCATGCAGCTCTGCCACCTTTGCACTGTACTTTCCATGACTGGATGCCCTGTGTTTATCTGGATAGCTTTCAAATGGCCCCATTCCATAGTATGTTAAATTCTCCATGTCCTGTTTCAAGAATAAGCGAATGCCAAAACGTGGCAGCGGTGGAAATTCCATATTACGTGATGCCATAATTTCATAGGAAATCCCGCCGTATCCATCAATTTTCCAAACAGCCTCCAAATCAAGCATACGTTGTACCGAAGGCGCCGAAACAGACATCATACTGCGAATTGTCAGCGAATCTTCAGTCCGCTGCATCGTTGTATCGTAAGCTCTTGTATCCGCACGATGATATTGCGCACGTTTCCACTCCTGTTTTAGATACATATCATTGTCCGTTGGCGCACGCCAAATATTGATTTCCATTGGGCGGTTCAAATACTCCCATCCTTCGTAAATAATCTGAACAAATGTTCCTTTTCGTTTGTCATAAGTATATCGGAAATTCTTTCCTTGGCAATAAATGAACGTATCTGTTTCTTCAATCGTTTCCAATCCTACTGATTTCTTTAAAGGATCGAGCCAATTCGCCACCATCTGATTGCGATCATCTTTTGTCTGAAGCAAAATCTCATCAAATCCTAACAGATGTCCTTCTGGCAACAAAAATGTCTCTTTTCGCAAATGATAAAATAACTTCAAATAGGAACGCCCGCATTCTGGTACTGTAATATGCAAGAATATACTTTTTGTTTCCTTTGGTTTAACAGAACAGGCTGAAACAATTCCTGACTCTATACAGGTACCATCACATTCCACCCTATATCGAATCTCCAAATAGGAAGCCAAATCCATAAAGTCCAGATAATTTTTGATTTTGAGTTCTCCTGTATTCTGGTCAAACGAAACCACTCTGACAGGACGATGTACATTTTTATATTCCAGAATCCCTGTATGCGGTGTGCGGTCTGGGTATACCAAACCATCCATACAAAAATTGCCATCGTGAATCACTTCCCCATGATCACCGCCATAAAAATACCGCGTTTTTCCCTCTGATGTTTTTCCGTGCGCAACCGCATGGTCGCACCACTCCCAGACAAAACCTCCGCACAAAAGATCATGTTGCGAAAACAATTCAAAATAATCTTCAAAATCACCTGGCCCATTTCCCATAGAATGGCAGTACTCGCATAGCAAAAGTGGTTTATCTGGGTCATTTTGTAAATATTGTTTTACCTCTTCTATCGTTGGGTACATTCTACTGTACAAATCAAGGTTTGAAAAATCATATGTTCGTCCTTTTTTTCGATACCTGGCGCTTTCATAGTGTGTCAATCGCCCTGCGTCAAATTCCTTCGTCCATTGCAGCGCTTTCTCAAAATTACAGCCATATGCACTTTCATTTCCCATTGACCAGATAATGACACACGGACGGTTTTTGTCCCTATGCACACAACGTTTTACGCGATCCATAATTGCCGCTTCCCATGCTGGATTATCTGCAATTGATTCATTCCAGTGGTTAAATTTATTTTCATCACTATTATCCTGATAAAACAATTCCACTGGACCATGGCTTTCGATATCTGCTTCATCAATTACCATAAAACCATACTTATCGCACAATTGATAAAACACAGGGGCATTTGGATAATGGCTTGTTCTTATTGCATTGAAATTGTGCTGTTTCATCAGCATCAAATCCTGCTCCATTTGCTCCATGCTGATTGTGTATCCTGTAACAGGATCGGAATCATGACGATTGACACCGCGAAATTTAATTTTTTCTCCATTGAACATAACAATCTGATCCAAAATTTCAATATTTCGCAGCCCTACCTGCTCAACAATTGTTTCTGTTGCTGTCTCAATGACTAATGTATATAAATAGGGATGTTCTGTATTCCACAGTATAGGATTTGCAATTTTTAAGGAACTATAGATTGATTTTTCTGGTCTTACTGCATCAAATACACCAATATTCACCGTATCAATCATTTTGTTATTTGCATCAAAAATCGTAAGCGATGTTGGTATCACTTCATTAAAATATTGTAGTTGTATAATGACTCTTGCCATCTCATTTGTAATTGTTGTCCTGATAAAATAATCCCGAACCGCCTGTGTGGGGCGCTTCAAAAGATACACATCACGAAAAATCCCACTCATGCGAAATTTATCCTGATCTTCTAAATAACTTCCATCACACCATTTCAGTACAAGAACTGCAAGCCTGTTTTCTCCCTCTGCGATTGCATCTGTGACATCAAATTCACTTGTCCCATGGGATACCTGGCTATATCCAATATAAATCCCATTCAGCCAGACATAAAAGCAGGAATCAACACCTTCAAAATTCAAATAAGCTTTTGGCGCATTGGTATCTTTTTGATAAAAAAACGTATGTACGTATGCTCCGCAAGGATTGTCTTGTGGGACATATGGCGGATCAAACGGAAATGGATATCGAATATTGGTGTATTGATGCGAATCATATCCTGCCATTTGCCAAACACCCGGCACATTTATTAAATCATAGGAAGTCACATCATAATCAAGTTCATAAAATGTATCATTTAATTCATAAATACTTTCGTAATAGCGAAAACGCCATTTCCCATTTAGCATCTGTATACGGTCAGATGCATTACGGTCTACAAGAATGTCCATGTACTTTGATGCAGGAATATAATATGCCCTTTCCGGCATTGTATTTTCATGCAGAACATTCAGATTTTCATAGTGTCGCGGTACTATCATTTCAATCTCCTCCTATTCTAAGTCCCGTAGCCACCCTTCTGCAAACATCTCAGCAGAGTCATATCCAATTGCTTATATCCTTCAATTGGATATGCTCTGGTTTGCCTTCAGGGGACTGCTGTTTTTCATTATAATGGGGTATTTTTTGCTGCACTTTTTTGTAAATGATTGGTTGCAAAAATCAATTGAAATACATGTATTTTCCGCGACGGCCGTCTCGCTTCATTGATATACTCATTATATTTTTTTTGCAAAAAAACGTCCATAAACTACATTGGACAAAACATACACAAAATGATACACATTCATTTTTTTCTTGAAAGCTTTCTACAGATGTGCTATGATATCAAAAATATCTGTTTGTGATAAGAGGAGGAATTTGGAATGATTCATTTGAAAGCAAAGAAAATGAACTTTTTGTATGATTTTATTTCTTATTTCTATTCTTATTTTCAGACAATTTATTTTCAGATATATCATTTTATATAAGAGAATTTATTTCTCTTTTTTTGTGCACAAAACTGTGCAGAGGGATAAGCTGTTCCCACTCAATCCATTATCATATGTATTCCCGAAGCCTTTTGGGGCAGATATTGTGAGAATACATTCATAAACTTAGGAGGATTTCTATGAGACATTTAATGCGACCTTTGGATTTCTCTGTCGAGGAGCTGGACAAACTCT
Organism: uncultured Lachnospiraceae bacterium; assembly: GCA_910586585.1. Classification (GTDB taxonomy): domain Bacteria; phylum Bacillota; class Clostridia; order Lachnospirales; family Lachnospiraceae; genus COE1. The sequence goes on along the minus strand of CAJUKA010000009.1, from coordinate 61,572 downwards.
TTACGCTTGCGGAAGATATTGAGAAAAACCCCGAAAAATACGCCCATGCCTGTGAGGGCAAAAAATTAGCCACTTGTTTTTACGAGCCAAGTACTCGTACCCGTTTAAGTTTTGAAGCTGCCATGCTCAACCTTGGTGGAAACGTACTAGGCTTTTCCGATGCCAATTCTTCTTCTGCTGCCAAGGGCGAAAGCGTATCTGATACAATCCGTGTTATTTCGTGTTTTGCTGATATCTGCGCAATCCGTCATCCCAAAGAGGGCGCTCCGATGGTTGCTGCTTCACATTCTTCCATTCCTGTCATCAACGCAGGTGATGGCGGTCATCAGCATCCAACCCAGACCCTTACGGACCTTTTGACAATACGTGCTATCAAAGGACGCCTTGGCAATTTTACCATTGGCCTTTGCGGCGATTTAAAATTTGGACGAACCGTTCATTCGCTCATCAATGCACTGGTACGGTATGAGCAAATTCAGTTTGTATTTATTTCCCCTGAAGAACTCACGGTGCCCGACTATATTATTGAAATGCTTCGGGAAAATAATATTCCATTTCGTGAAGTGAGAAAACTTGAAGATATTATGCCAGAGCTTGACATTTTGTATATGACGCGTGTTCAAAAGGAACGCTTCTTTAATGAGGAAGATTATGTTCGTTTAAAAGATTATTATATTCTTGACCGCGAAAAAATGAATGATGCAAAACCGGATATGATTGTGCTTCATCCGCTTCCGCGCGTAAACGAAATTTCTGTCGAAATTGATAATGATCCGCGTGCTGTGTACTTCCGCCAGGTACAATATGGAGTATATGTGCGCATGGCATTATTGTTAACCCTATTGGAAATCGAAGGAAAAGAAAAGGAGAATGTCTGATAATGTTAAATGTAGGAAAAATTGAAGAAGGATTTGTTCTTGATCATATTAAGGCAGGAAAAAGCCTAAGCATCTATAAACATCTTGGATTGGATAGACTTGACTGTACAGTAGCTATCATAAAAAACGCGCGAAGCGGCAAAATGGGTAAAAAAGATATCCTGAAAGTAGAATGTGATATCAATACATTAAACCTTGATATTCTTGGTTTTATTGACCATAATATCACAGTCAATGTCATAAAGAATTCAGAAATTGTTGAGAAACGGACCCTAAAACTTCCAAAAGAAATTAAAAATGTACTAAAGTGCAAAAACCCGCGGTGTATTACTTCTATTGAACAGGAACTTCCTCACGTTTTCGTTCTGACAGATCCCCAAAAGGAAATCTATCGCTGCCAATACTGTGAGGAAAAATACGGAAACAAAGACTTCACAATCAAATAAGGGAAAAAATTGAGCGCGCTGGCGCTCAATTTTTTATTTTATAGGAAATTGCGAATACAGAATCCATTGAAACAAAAAGCGCAGCTTTTTGCTAATTGAGCGCGCCGGCGCTCAATTTTTTTACATAAAGTTCAAGATTTCATTTTTGGGCTTCTTGGCTGGTACAACGCAAATGCCATGAAGAACTGGCCCTTCTCCATTATAGTCTTTCCAAAACTCATTATGGACTGTCGCTGTCACTTCAACCCAATCCTTATTACTCAGTTCACTGCATTTTTCATATTTGCAGGCGTAACCCAAAAACGCCATATCATCTGCACAACAAGTCATTGCCATTCTTCCAGGCACAAAATATTCATCATGACTGCCTTCTGGCTTTAATACCATCGCCTTGAACTGAATTGTCTTGCCAAGATATCTATTCAGATTGTCCATCGCATCCAGATAAAAGATACCATAACCATAATCGTCTAATTTCAGCATATCACTGCTCAAATCATACGGCAAGTCCTCCTCAAATATCTGGTTTATCTCTCCATTTTTATCTTCAAAGATAACTTCTGCTTGTGGATTGACCGCCTTTACATTTCTTTTAAAACTGCTGAGCTGCTCCATCATTCCATCACATCGGTTAAAGATTATCAACTCTGACTTTCTAAGCATCTCCGCCAGAAGCGAACGCATATTGGTATAATAATTTTGGAAGGTCGATGCATCTATTGTCGTAATCTGTTGTTCAAGCTGCCAATGCCAAGGAAGCTTAAAGTTTTTGAAATTCCACATACCATTGTATTCTATAATAACCCGTTCTGGTTTGTAGCGCTTGTCAAGCTCTATAAGCTTGGCCGGCACCATTTGGCTTTCCTCATCTACCACTTCTACAATCGTATGGCTTTTTTTCAAAATTTCTTCATCATACTCTGTCTCTCCTTCCTCACAGAGTATCAGAAGCGTTGTCCCCCTTATCTGAAAATAAGGCTGTGAAAGCGTAAACAAAATAAATTCTGTTTTGCCGCTCTCCAAAAATCCATTAATGATAAATACTGGTTTCATAGTTAACCCCATTTCTGCGCTGCTTTTTGCGCATATCGAGTTTGTGGCAAGCAACGCGCAGACACAAATCTCGCGATTGAAAATTTTAATTTTCAATCTTAACCCCCATTTGGCTGCAGCCTGCAAGTTTGTGATTTACACAAATTATTCTCTTAACCGCAAAGCGTTATGATTTGCGGAACAATTCGGCCAAGTTCTCCTCATTTAGTCCAGAACCAATCACGCAAATCTTTCCTGTTACTTCTGCCGAGCCTGCGCGTACATTACTCTCTCCTGGCACATAATCAAAGTTTATCCAGGTACCATTCCCCGCAGATACCATTCCCTTTGCACGAAGAACAGCACCATATTTCTTTTCGTCCTCAAGTTCTTCCAAAATCTTTTCAATCTCTGCTTCTGAATATACATTTGGTGTTTCAAGCCCCCAGCTTGTAAAAACATCATCTGCATGATGGTGATGATGATCATGACAACCACAAGTACATGCTTCGCCATGATCGTGATCGTGGTGATGTTCGTGATCATGATGATGTTCATGATCATGATGATGTTCATGGTCGTGATGATGTTCATGATCGTGATGCTCATGGTCGTCATGATGCGCCGCCACTTCTGCCATAAGTTCTGCTTCTAAATCTTTGGCATTTTCTATTGTCTCAAGTATTTTGTTCCCATCCAGTTCCTCCCAAGGTGTTGTGATAACCGTAGCTTTATCATTATGTTCGCGAATGATTGCAAGCGCAGCACTTAATTTCTTTTCGCTAATATCAGAGGTCCTGCTAAGAATAATTGTCCCCGCATGCGCAATCTGATTCAAAAAGAATTCTCCAAAATTCTTTGCATACATTTTGCACTTGTTTGCGTCAACCACTGCCACCGCACTATTCAACTGGATTTGGGTATCTGTATCAACATTTTGCACCGCCTTCATCACATCTGAAAGCTTTCCTACGCCAGACGGCTCTATCAAAATTCTTTCCGGCTGGTATGTTTCTATTACTTCCTTAAGTGAAGCCCCAAAATCGCCCACCAAAGAACAGCAAATACAGCCTGAGTTCATCTCTTTGATCTCTACACCAGCCTCTTTTAGAAAACCGCCGTCAATGCCGATTTCTCCAAATTCATTCTCAATCAACACCACCTTCGAAGCATCGAGTGCTTCCTGCAGCAGTTTCTTAATCAATGTTGTTTTTCCAGCGCCCAAAAATCCTGAAAAAATATCTATCTTTGTCATCTTTAACCTCCCTTTTTTCGCAAACTTATGTTTGTAATCTCACTTGCAAGAATACATGCAATTGAACATTAATATCTAATTTTTTATCTTAACACAAATATATGTTTTTTTCCACACCACAGGTATTAAATTTTCCTAAACAGTAACAGGAAGCCGAAGGCTGAACTGTAACCTAAACATCTTTCCCTTGTTTCTTATTTTCTTTTGTGGCATCTGTATGCCATTCTAAATCAATTGCTGCTATTTTTTCATAATTGTCAGTTCCTTCACCGTTTCTAAGATATACATTTTTTATTCCTGCCTGTATTATCATACGTGCACATAACGGACACGGCCTTGCTTTGTGCACAGACAATTCTACAGGATTCACTCCCGCAAGGTACAAATCTGCTCCAAGCGTCTGCTCCCTGGAACAATTCAGCAGCGCATTCGCCTCCGCATGAACAGCTCTGCAAAGCGCATAGCCTTCTCCCTGATGCATATCAAGCTTAATTCGCGGACACTCCCCCACATCACAGCAATTCTCCAATCCTCTTGGCGAGCCATTATACCCCGTAGAAATCACCGCATCATCTTTCACAATGACCGCCCCATATTTTCGCTTGATGCAAGTACTTCTATATGCAAAATTCTCCGCGCAGTTTAAATAAGCATCTATTTTTGAAATTCTTTTGTTCTCTTCTGGCTTTACCAATGTTTCTTACCCCGCTATTTTTCTGTCACTATCTCATACTCCGATGCAATCAGTACAGGAGGAATGCTATAAGTGACCTCTGCCTCCTTCTTCTCGGAGCCATCTGGCACCGCTCCTCCAGAAATCATCCCAACAAACTGTCCAGTCTTATCAAACACTCCGCCGCCTGACATCCCTGCTCTTGAAAAACATTCTGTCTCAAGTATATTGGTATTGAACAATGGCACAAAGTCCAGTCCCTTAATTGTACCCACCGAGAAATTGGGGGTCTTTTTATCAAGAACTGCGCCAACCTGTATGATTTTTATCCCTGAAAACTGTGCTGCAAATGTGCTTTTTTCAGATTGTGTCTCTGACGGATAGAAAAAAGGAACTGCTTCATAAATATCCCGCAGAATTTTATTGGTAATGACTTCTTTTTGTATTTTCAAAAAGCCAATATCATATTGTTGAGAATATCCCAATATCCGAGCAGTTACAGATTCATTGTTATAAAAAACCACTTCTGCCTCCACATCTTTCATAAGCAAATGCCTGTTGGATACAATAACGATACCATTATCCTCTATTTTCCATATAATACCGCTTCCTGCTGCATCTTTTGCCACCACCTTTACAACACTTCGTCTTGCCAGCTGATACGCTATCTGCATCATCATGTCCTCCATTCTAAGTCCGTATTGACCTGCTGCATTGAATCCAGCCAGTTCTGCAGTTTTTGCTGCGACCGCATCTGATACACAGGATATCACAACAAAATCATTTTGAGCACCTAGTATCTTTATTGCCAATGCACATAGAATTATTCCAGCCGCAGCCTGTATTCTCAAAGTTCTGTTTATCGTCTTTTTCATTGTAGTGCTCCATGCCGCCTGTTTCGTTCAATCTATTTCTTCCCTATTATAGGAAATCTGGCATAGATAGTCAACTGTGCTGTCTGTCAAAAAAATCCGGCACAGCCGTAGACTATGCCGGAATCATCCGTTCTTTCTTTTGTTCAATTCAAATTCTTATCTTGCAACAATCCCGTATGTACCAACACCTGATGTAACTTCAAATGTAACCGTTTTGTCACTGTTATCTAAGTCGTCAAGAACTGTAACAACTCCATCTGCCTCTACACGAACGATAGAATAAGTCTTTGTCTTGTCAGCAGTCTTTGGAAGACCAGCCTTAACAGTTACTGTACCCTCTGAAACGCCAATCCACTTGCCATCTTCCTTAGCACCTAGCTCAATATAAAGAGAGGCAACAGTTGTTGCACCAAGCTCCTGTACCGATGCATCCAGACATGTAAATGCTTCTGGGCTTGATTCTTCTTCTGCATCATAGAAAACAACCGTAGGTCTCTGTCCTGCTGTCAGGCCAAGCGTTGTCATGACATCTTCATATGGTGTTAAAACTGCTGTTCCACGAACACAGTCTGCTGAATAATCACCAGCTACTGTTGTCATGTTTTCATCACCAGCTACCAAAACATTCTCGTTTGCATGCTTAAGTGTTGGATATGCGTCTGCTGCGCATACTGTCATTGCGGATGCCATCACCATTGTTGCTGCCATTGATGCTGCTAAAAACTTCTTGAATTTCATGTTATAAATCCTCCTAATATTCTCGGAGCTTTTCCCCACTCCTTTTGTTGCCAGTTTTATCCATTTGTACTGGCACTTTCTATTATAGTCCTTTATACAGAAAATTCAATAGAAATTTATAAATTTTTGTTTGTTTTGTTATTTGCAACCGCAGCGATAAGCCGGGTTCTGTCGGTACCGCTGTTGCGGTACGAATGATCATCTATCTAGGACTGTTGTTACCAGCAGCCTCAAGCGACCTACCTGGAAACAGGCCGGGCAAGCCTATTGTTCCCTGTTTGGTCTTGCTTCGGATGGGGTTTACATGTGCCCTCTTCGTTACCTCAGAGGCGGTAGTCTCTTACACTGCCTTTCCACCCTTACCAAAAGTTCCTAAACGGATGCTTAATGGCGGTTTATTTCTGTTGCACTGGCCTTGGAGTCGCCTCCACCGGACGTTATCCGGCATCCTGCCCTGTGAAGCCCGGACTTTCCTCACCTCATTACATTTGATTTTGTAATAAGCCGCGATCATTTACTGCAGTTGCGGTATTATTATATAATAAGATCACTGCTTTTTCAATAGCTTTTTATACCCTAAAACAGCTTCCCCCCACAAATTCCCTTACAATCGAATTCTTGGGAAGCTCCTCTGTGCTGACACCCAAAAAATAACTCAAAAACTTCAAAAGCCGCACTGCCTCAAAATACTCTGGCTCTCCTGGAACAATATTATAAAGCAAAGGCTCCGCATACTGTTTCAGCACAGCAAGCTCATAGATCAGCGCAGAATTAAACATGGAATCTGCACTTTCCTGAAATGGAAAGATATTTTCTGTCTCTCCTCTTCGCACAGACGGCCACATTTGTATGGTACGCTTCGCACTTGCCCCTCTGGTTCTTGCATCTCTGACAATGCGTCTTAACAGCCTGCCGTCTGTTGTTGGTATCCGGTTATGTTCATCTATATTCAACGTCGTAAGCGCACTAATATAAATCTTATATTTGCTTTCTGCTGGAAGCGCATAGGACATTTTATCATTCAGTCCATGGATTCCTTCTATTACAAGGATATCGTCCGGCCCAAGCTGTTTATAATCTCCTTTGTACTCCCGTTTTCCTGTTACAAAGTTAAAGGTTGGAAGCTCTATTCGCTCTCCTGCCAAAAGCGCGCACATATCATCATTAAATAATTTGGTGTCAATCGCCTCAAGACATTCAAAATCATAGTCGCCATTTGGCTGTTTCGGTGTTTTTTCCCGATCCACAAAGTAATCATCTACACCAATTGGGTGTGGTGTCAGACCATGTGTCCGAAGCTGTACAGACAATCTGTGTGAAAAAGAGGTTTTTCCTGATGAAGAAGGCCCTGCAATCATTACAAATTTGACTTTTCCACGCGATACAATCTCCGATGCTATCTCGCTGATTCTGCGTTCCTGCAATGCCTCCTGCACAAGAACAAGCTCATTAAAACGGCCCTTACGTATCTGATCGTTTAAATCGCTTACCGTATCCACTCCCAGCTTTTCACCCCAGTCTGAAGAAATCTCCATCGAATGAAACAGCTTTGGAAGCGGTTTGAATTCCTCAAGAACTGTTGGATTTTCTTTTTCAGGAAGAATCAGTACAAGTCCTGATTCGTATTTTTGAAGATCGAAATATTTCACATACCCTGTACTTGGAAGCATGAAACCATAGTAATAATCATAATATCCATCAAGATTATATACATTGACACTAGAACTTCCTCTGTATTTAAACAAACGTACTTTGTCTGTCATCTTCTGCTCTGCAAAAATGACATTTGCTTCATCAAGCGGCATCGACTTTTTTATGATGCGGATATCCTTTCTTACATATTCCCACATCTTAGCCTTAATTTTCTCTATAAGCTCATCTGTTATTTCAAAATCACCCTTTTTGGAACAGTAATAGCCATTTCCAATCGCAAATTCCATTTTTATCTGTTCAATCTTGTCAGTGCCTACCACCTCATTGATTGCTTTCATCAGAATAATTGTCGCAGTACGATTATACGTTTTGTTTCCCGTATCGTCTGCAAGCGTCAAAAATTCTACTGTACAATCCATATCAACCTTCTTGAACAGCTCCATGATTTTTCCGTTTCGAACTGCAAGCGCAATCTGATGTGGATAATCCTTTTGATATACTCCTGCAATCTCGCCAAATGTTATCCCCACAGGGTATTGCCGCATCTTTCCATTGACTGTTATCTGGAAACTTTGCCTTTTGTTACAATCTCTATCCATTTCCCAGTGCCCCTTTCTTATCTGTCTTCAGATTATTATATGCTTTTAAATCACTGCAAAAGGCTCTTTTATCTCTGTTTTGTATATACAAAGTTCAGGCAGCTCCCTTTTCATAAAATCTTCCATATAAGAAATAAATATTTTTTCTATCCCGTAATGGCCTGCATCAATTATGGTAAGTCCCTGTGCAACTGCATCAATCCCCTCATGGTGATCAATATCCCCCGTTATCATGACATCTGCACCTGCATTGACTGCATTCTTTATGTAACTGCCGCCTGAGCCAGGCATCACTGCTGCCACTTCAACAATATCTCCCATATCGCCAAAAACTCTGACATTTGGTACATGGAACCTTGCTTTTACAAACGCTGCAAGATCTGCCACGCTCATACGTTTCGGAAGCTTTCCTACTCTGCCGCAGCCTTCCTTAGAGATATCATCTTCATATGTAACACACAATACTTCCCGCTCACAAATCGAAAGCTCATCTGCCGCTGCATCTGCCATTCCCATCACATCAAAATTTGTATGCATTGCATAATAACAAATATCATTTCTAATAAGCTGATAAACACGCCGTCCTATAAAATCGTCCGTATTAATTCTGTCAAGCTTCTTAAAAATAAGCGGATGGTGTGTAAGCAGCAAATCTGCACCAAGGTTTACAGCCTCCTCTATCACATCCTCTGTGGCATCGAGCGCAATATAAACGGTCTCCACTTCCTTATCACGTCTGCCTGCCAGCAAACCAATATTATCCCATTCCTCAGCGAAAGCTGTTGGGGAAAGAGATTCTAGCTTCTCGATTATTTCGTAACATTTCATTCTGATAATCACGCCTTTCACACCTACAGTACCATTCCTGTTATAATTACATTCTGCATGGATACTATAGGAACTAATCTGTGTGCAAAACTTTCTATTTTTATTTCTTCCTGCTGCTATAAAAGTCCCGTTTAAAAGTAATGATATAGACAAAATACAATATCGCTGAGTTTTACCTCAAGTTCTTCCAATCGCTGCTGTTGCCTTTGTGTTGTGTGCCCTTGACGCAATAGACTTTCTCTGATGCCGCCAAGGGTTTTCTTCTGATTTAACAAATATTGCCTTAATATTGGATGGGCCATTTCCAAAAGGCATGGGCCGTATGTATCCTGGACTCTGGTTCGGCGCTCCACTTCACTCTTTGATGTTTCAGAAACCGCAAACGGCTGTCTATAAGCCGGAATTCCATTTACATAAAAACCACTTTTTCTGCATTTCTGTTCCAGGTTCCCGCCTAGCTGTCTTTCGTGCCTTCCAAAAGCGCCAGGCAGCGCACGTATCATAGGATAATATTTTCCGTCCTCATACACAATATCCTCTTTGTCTATCAAAAACCCATGCTCTCTCAGATAGCTTCTCACTTCATTTAGTTCAGACTGTGGCTGCAGGATAACCTGGCTCATTTCTCTGATCAATTCTTTTCCCTGCTCAAGGATTGATATTACCAGTTTTCCGCCCATACCAGCACAGATTATTCCTTCTGATTCGCCCTGTTGCAGCGCACAGGTGCCGTCAGACAGGCGTAGTTGAATATATTCCTGCATTTCGTAGTCAGCTATATTCTGTTTTGCCCGCTCTAACGGCCCTTTGTTGATATCCATTGCTATGACATGCCGGCATATGTTGCTTCTGACAAGCTCCATAGACACATACCCATGGTCACAGCCAATATCTGCTATACTTTTGCAGGGCTGTACCAGCCCTACGACAGCCCTCATTCTATCTGATAACAGCATGCATATTCTCCTAATCCAAATAATCCTTAAGCTTGCGGCTTCTTGAAGGATGACGGAGCTTTCTGAGTGCTTTTGCTTCGATCTGCCTGATACGCTCCCTGGTAACATTGAACTCCTTGCCAACTTCCTCAAGTGTGCGTGCCCTTCCATCATCAAGACCAAAACGAAGCCTTAGCACCTTTTGTTCTCGTTCTGTAAGGGTATCGAGCACCTCTACCAGCTGCTCCTTCAGCAAGGTAAATGCAGCCGCATCTGCAGGCACTGGGACATTATCATCCTGAATGAAATCTCCAAGATGACTGTCTTCTTCCTCACCTATCGGCGTTTCCAAAGATACCGGTTCCTGAGAAATCTTGAGAATTTCACGCACACGCTCTTCAGGCATATTCATTTCCTTGGCAATTTCTTCTGGTGTTGGTTCCCGTCCAAGCTCCTGAAGCAGCTGTCTGCTCACACGGATTAGTTTGTTTATCGTTTCAACCATATGCACTGGGATTCGAATTGTTCTTGCCTGATCTGCGATCGCTCTTGTAATTGCCTGACGAATCCACCATGTTGCATACGTAGAAAACTTGTAGCCTTTTCTATAGTCAAATTTTTCAACAGCCTTGATCAGTCCGAGATTGCCTTCCTGTATCAAATCAAGAAACAGCATACCGCGTCCGACATATCTTTTTGCAATGCTGACTACCAGACGAAGATTGGCTTCTGCCAGTCTCTTCTTGGAATCCTCATCCCCAAGCTCCATCTTCTTGGCAAGTTCTATTTCTTCATCAGCGCTCAAAAGAGGCACTTTACCGATTTCTTTCAAGTACATTCTGACAGGGTCTTCTATTCCCACTCCATCTGGTACGGACAGGTCTAAATTTTCCATGTCCATATCCACATCTTCATCGTCTACCAGAATCAAATCATCATCGGGAATATCATCATCGTCATCTGTGATACGAAGTACATCTACATTATTCTGTTCGAGTGTCTCAAGGATTCTTTCAAACTGTTCCTCCTCAAGTGTCATGTCCTTGAAAAAGTCGCTGATTTCCTGGTATTCCAGCACATTTTTCTTTTTCTTGGCCATTGACAATAGCTCTTTTAATTTCGCATCAAATTTTGCTTGCGTGTTTTCATCCATTCTGGTCCATCCTCCATACCATATTATTTTTATCCTTAATTTAAAGAAATATGCGTTTTGCTAAGTTCTTCCAGTGCTTTTTTGCCCTCAATCATTCTGCTGAGCGCTGACAAATCCATTCCAGACCTTGCCGAATAGTATTCGTAGCTGTTTTTTTTCACATTCACAAGAATATCATGAAAAGCTTTCTCCTTCTCCTGATCGCTGTCTAAATCTGGCAAATTCGTTGTAAAAAGCGAGGCTGCCTCACTCTGTTCTTTCTCATCTGCAAACATATTGATAATTCCTGCTGGATTGAACTGATCGTTTTCAATGTCATCAAACATACGTTTTGCAACTTTCCTATAAAGTTCCTCTGTAAAATCTTCTGGTGAAAGATACGGCTTTATTTTGTTGTAAAGCTGCGGATAATCTGTTATCCATGTAAGCAAAAGCCGCTGCGATTTTTTTGCATTTTCCTCAGAAGTATTTTTTCTTTTGCGCTGTATCCCTGATTTTGGCTGTTCAGATAACGGCACTGCATATCCCCCTGTTTGTGCCGCCATTGTCACAACCAATTTTCTTAATTTTTCAAATCCTATATAATATTTGTCTGCCACCGCCTCTATATAATTCTCACGTTCCACATCTTCACTGAACTCACAAAGCTTTCTTGCCACTTGATTATGAAAATTTGTCTTTCCTTCGGGATCGCTTAAGTCAAACTCCCTCTCAAGCATACGTATTTCGAACATAAATGAATTTTCCGCATTGTCTATACGTTCCTGAAATGCAGCTTGTCCCAAATTTTTAATAAATTCGTCTGGATCTTTATACGGTTCCATGCTGATTATCCTGGCCGACATCCTGGCATCGCGTAATATCCGTATTGCACGAAGCGCGGCCTTGACGCCTGCATTGTCACTGTCATATGCCAGAAAAACGTCTTTTGTATATTTCTTAATGACGCCAGCCTGTCCAGATGTAAAAGCGGTTCCTAGAGACGCCACTGCCTGCGTAAAACCAGCCTGATGCATACTGATGACATCCATATACCCTTCGCATAGTATGATGTTTCCCGATCTTGCACTTCGGGCATAATTCATGCCATACAAATTTCTGCTCTTATCAAAAATCTCTGTCTCAGGTGAATTCAAATATTTGGGTCCACTGTCTGCATCTCCCATAATACGACCGCCAAACCCAATCACCCTATGATTAATATCCTGTATGGGAAACATAACTCTATTCCAAAAATGAGTGGTTGTCCCTTTTTTTTCATCTGTTTTTGCAAGCCCTGCATCACGAATCAAATCATCTGTAAATCCCTTTTGGTGGAGATAAACCAACAGCTCCCCACCTCTGACAGGCGCAAAGCCAAGTCCAAAATTTTTCGTCGTCTCATCGGAAAGACTGCGCTTGTCCAAATATTCTTTTGCCTTGATTCCTCTGTCAGATCGAAGCTGATAAAAATAAAACTTTGCCGCTTCTTTATTGACTGCTAAAAGTCTTTGCCGTCTGCTTTCCCGTTTTTTTGCCTCCTCAGAATACTCTGCCTCCGGAAGTACAACCCCGGCTTTCTGCGCAAGTATTTTCATTGCTTCCAGGAACGTGCAGTTTTCATACTTCATGACAAATGTCAATACATTTCCGCCCTCGCCACAGCCAAAGCATTTGTATATCTGCCTTGCCCGGTTCACGGAAAACGATGGTGTTTTCTCGCCATGAAAAGGGCAGCAGCACATATAATTGCTGCCTTTTTTTTGTAACCCCACATAACCAGATATCACATCGACAATATCATTTCTCTGCCTTACTTCCTCTATCAGTTCCTCTGGATAATACATTCCTATCTAACTCTCCCATTCCTACCAAAATCATATCAGAAGAACATATGCTCTTATTTTTATCCCATCCAGAACTTTGGCACATACAACTCATCATACAAAGCAATGGCAAACCGGTCTGTCATAGAACTAATATAGTCACACACAACCTTTTCCCTCGGTTCCCCGCGAAACCCTAATTCCACAAAAAAACTGGGAAGTTCATCTGTATGATGCATATAGTACTCATACAATGTTTTGATAAGTGCAACTGCCTTGTTCTCCTCACACTTTGCCACAGAGTTGCTATATACCTTATCATACATAAAGTGCCGCAAATCACGCATAGCAAACTCTACATCATCAGACATTCGTACATCGTCTGTCCCTTTGCTGTTTGTCACAATATCATGAATAAAATTGTTAAGCCGCTCTCTGGGTGTGTAGCCGATAACCTCGCCAATTTCTCTAGGAATATCTTTCTCCTTTAAAATGCCTGCACGGATTGCATCATCCATATCATGATATGTATATGCGATTTTATCTGAGAATCGCACAATTTTTCCTTCCAGCGTCGCGGGCATACTAGAGGTCTGATGGTTTCTCATGCCATCTCTTACTTCCCATGTAAGGTTTAAGCCCTCTCCATCTTTTTCAAGAATTTCTACAGTACGCACACTCTGCTCGTTATGCTTGAACCCATATGGACATATTTCATTTAGTGCTCTCTCACCAGCATGACCAAATGGGGTATGGCCAAGATCGTGCCCAAGCGCTATCGCTTCCACCAGCTCTTCATTAAGCTGCAGCGCTCTCGCTATCGTTCTTGCATTCTGTGATACCTCAAGCGTGTGCGTCAGTCTTGTTCGGTAATGATCTCCCTCTGGAGACAAAAAAACCTGTGTTTTATCCTTTAGGCGCCGGAATGACTTTGAGTGAAGAATTCTGTCCCTGTCTCTTTGGAATATCGGTCTGATATCACATTGCTCCTCCTCCTTGTCTCTGCCCTTTGACCTGGCACTCAATGTCGCATAGGGACTTAAGTACTCACTTTCCCGCCTTTCAAGATTTTCTCGTATTGTCATATATCGCTCCTATTCTCCATTAAAACCCGATATACTTCTTATATTAATATTCCATACAGATTTTAAAATTCCTTTTTATCTACAGAAAATTTCTTTATACTTTCAGTACGCACAATAAGAGCCAGGCTTTCACCTGACTCTTATCGTATATTTTCTTATGAGGGGGGAGATAGTGAGTGCTTCAACTATCTGTATATTACTATACTCATAAAATGTGTCAGAAGTGTGTTTAAATCATAAAAATAAGATAATGTTTCTTAACAAACTATAAATCCTGCTTTGCACCATTCAGGCATTAGCATACTCTAATCTGTCTCTACATATAGTATTTCATCACCATCTGCAATGATACATTCCCTCGGTATTCATTTACTTCTGGATAATATATCACCGACAGTAAAATGTCATCTGTATTTTTATCATAAAGCATTTTCACTGCCTCCTGTCCATATTTGCGCGCCATATAGACATTCAATCCCTCTATATCCCCAAAATATATCATATCATAAGATCTGCCAGTCTCATCCTTGACTACATATTTTCCCACATTCTGATTCGCTCCAAGTATTCTTCCACTGATGAAATGCACATTTTTTTGCGCAAACTGCGGTTTGGGATTGCCGTTTCCAAACGGTTCCAGTTTATTTAACTCACCTACAAAATCAAGTGTCACATAATCCATAGGCATCGGCACATCAATCAGCACCTTCTCCTCAAAATCCTCCTCTGTAAGATGGCAGTTTTCATTTAGCATCCGCCGAAAAACAGCTACATTTTTCTCAGGAAGCGATAATCCTGCTGCCAATTTATGACCGCCATACTTCGTAAAAAGTTCCTTGCATTTTGTCATTTCATCATACATATGAAACGCTTCTATAGAACGGCCGGAGCCTTTCACGCCATCTTCTGTTTTGGTTAGAACAAACGTTGGTTTACAGCATTTTTCCCGCACTCTTCCAGCAATAATACCGGCAAGGCTCTCATGCACATCAGGAAGATATACTACCAACACCTTATCTTTTCCAAGCTCACTGTTTTCTATTTGCTCCATAGCCTCTTCCACGCCATTCTGCGTAAGTTCTTTGCGGCTGTCATTCATAGCTTTCAAATCCCCTGCAAGCAGTACTGCTTTCTCGATACTGTCTGCCTTAAAAAGTTCCAGTGCATTCGCAGCAGCGTCGAGCCTCCCCATTGCATTGAGACATGGACCGAGTACAAAACCGATTGTATAAGGCTTGAGACGCGCCGCGTCAATGCCTGTAACCTGCATCAGCGCCTTTAAACCAACGTTTCGTGTATGCTTCATAAGCTCCAAACCACTTTTCACAATGAGGCGGTTTTCATCCCTTAGCTCCATTACATCGCCAATCGTTGCAAACGCTGCAAACTCCAAAAGTTCAAGTCCCAAATCGGATTCCATTATCTCATTCCAGTCATTGTGATGTTTCCTTGCTATCAATGCTAGTATTAGTTTATAAGCAACCACTGCACCGCAAATCTCAGGGAACGGATATCCGCAATCTTCCTGTTTTGGATCAACCACTGCTGCGGCCTGCGGCACTCTGTACCTGCGCTCCCCCGCCTCTTCTTCATATGGGACTTCATGATGATCTGTCACAATCACTGTCATTCCCAGCGAGTTTGCAAAGGTTATCTGATCGTATGCAGCAATTCCATTATCACAGGTAAGTATGGTATCTGTCCCTGCATCAAATGCATCTTGTATCAGATTGTCATTTAAGCCATACCCATCATGTACCCTGTGTGGAATGACAGTATCCACACAAGCCCCACATTCTGTAAGCCCTCTGTACAAAATATAAGTAGAGCACACCCCGTCTATATCATAATCACCTATAATACGGATATGCTTCCCTGCATCTATTTTTTCAAGCAGAATCTTCACTGTCTTATCCATATCTTTCAAAAGATTCGGCGCATATAATTCCTTTCTGGTACCATTTAAAAACTTATCAATATCCCTGTCCTCCACCACATCTCGATTCCTAATAATGCGTGCAAGTACAGGACTTATCCCATATTTCTCAGAAATAGCGCCAAAATCCGCCCGTTTTGCTGCTACCATCCATTTACTCATATAGATCCTCCTATTCTCAAAAACGGTATTGTCACCATTGCGCACTGTTGCCAGCCGCAAAACGGAACTCTACAATTGCAAAAGTCTCATCTTCTGTATCATTCAGCACTACCTGGTGTTTATCATCTGTTGCAATGACAATTGCCTTCACCTGATCGCCAAAATGAGCCGCTTTTTTATACTCTGCCCGAAGCTCTTTTATCACAGCCTGTTGGGGCAATGTTTCCATCGCAAGTTTTACATATTCCACATTGTTCATGTGCTGGTTGGAATCAATCTGGTATTTTCTGACAGTAAAGCACCCTTGTTCTTCTCCACTGCCAAGAAGTGCAATTTTTCGTGGTGCATATTCCATGTCTAGTTTTTTGCCCAGTTCATATCCGTCGATTAATTCTTGTGTCGGCTTGGAAGGACAAAGCCTGTTGGTATCAATCAGTGTCCAGATAGATGACGCTTTGACAAACACCTCCCCCGCTTCACCTGTAATAGTAAAATTCCGATATCCCAAAAAACCTTTAAAATCATAGGGTGCTGTCCTTATTTTTATCCGCTCATTCAGTCTTGGCCGTCTGTCTATCACAATCTGCCAGGAATTTAACAACCATGCAATATTTCTGTTATACAGATATTCAACGGTTATTTTACTGTTCTCAGCCTCAAAAATTGCAGCATCCTGAAAACAGTTCAGCATTGCAGGTATTGTCATATGAAGTGTTTCGTCCATGATACTATAACCTGCATTTATCTCATATGTATACATTGCTTCCTTTCCTTTCGTTTTGCCATTTTCCACTTCAGTTTTTCGTGGTTGACCTCAAAAATACTAATTCAGATACAAAGTTCCATTCAGATATAGTCTGATCAGCCCAAATATCAATAAATGCACCGGATAAATCGCATAAAATAAATATTTCCGTTGTTTTCCGCGCAAACCATTATATAAATGAATCGGAATCAATGCCAAAGGCGCTGTAACCTCATACGCAAACGCACAAATTCCCACAATCATTTGAATCGGTTTCTGCATATTTCTGATATAATAAAACATGATAATAAATAAGACACCTTTCCAGTGATAATCCACCTCCAATAGCTCCCCAAGAAGTGCAGAACTACCAATCACAATCATTTGCAGCAAAATATTGTTTATTTTATAGTGATATCGAAATCTATCCAGAATCACTAGGGCACATAATCCTATTGTAAGTGTAAAATATACATTCTGTCCATTTGGATATATCACCTTCCCAAAAACCGCCATATTAAAAGGAATCTCAGAAATCACTGCAAAAAGAAAGCAGTTTCTAATGTACTTTGATACATTTTTGGTATGAAAAAATCCTTCCACAAGCAAAAAGCAATAAATCGGGAATGCAATACGGCCAATTTTTCTCATTGCATGATAAACAGCAGGGTTATAACCTTGTGTCTGTCTGTAAACTGCCAATGCAAAATGATCCACCAGCATCGTTGCCACTGCTATATATTTCAAAACAGCCGCTGATATTCCATACTTTTTTTGAAATGTTGTATTCATATACCCTCCTGTTCAATAAGACCTAGAATATATTAAGGCTGCAGCAATATTTGCTGCAGCCTGTGATATTTTTTATGAAACAACTGTTACAAACAACTCTATTTTGCTGCCTTTTGGATTTTTGTTCTAAGTACATACCAAAGCGCACCTGTAATGCATACAGAAGAATATGTACCGCATACAATACCTACCATAAGTGGTAATGCAAACTCCTTGATTGATGTAACACCAAGAACATACAATGCAGCTACCATAATAAATGTTGTCAAAGAAGTAAAGATACTTCTTGAAAGTGTCTGGCTGATACTTCTGTTGACAAGTTCTTCAAGCACATCTTTTTTCTGCATTGCAGCAAAATTTTCTCGGATACGGTCAAAAATAACAATTGTTGCATTAATAGAATAACCTACAATCGTAAGCATACATGCAATAAACGTACTGCCCACAGATACTTTCGCAATTGCATAAAAAGCAAGTACAACAAGCACATCATGCAATAGCGCTGCGACAGAACTAGCTGCAAAGCGAATGTCTTTAAACCGGAACCAAATATAAATCAGCATACAGATAGTTGCTATAACCACTGCAATCACTGCATCGCTCTTCATCTCTGAACTGATAGTTGAACTGATGGTTTCAGCCGTGATAAGCTCTTTATTTACTCCGAAATTTTCAACCAATGCATCTCCTAATTGCTGTCTCTCGTCCACATTAAGTTCTCTTGTCTTGAAAATAACTTCATTTGATCCAGCTACTTTTTGTACCTGTACTGCTCCATCACCTGTTACAGATGTAAATACAGGAACAACCGTTGCATCAATTGAGGCAAGGTCCATATCCTCATTAAAAGTAACATTGGTAGATGTACCACCCACAAAGTCAAGGCTGTAATTTAACGCCTTTCCTGTAGAGGCGCCATTTATTCCCATAAATACAAATCCAAGAACAATCACTGCAATAGAACCTGCAAAGAACATGTTCTTCTTGCCAAGGAAGCTAATTGTCGCTTTCTCTTTGTTTGTTCCATAGTATTTAACATCCTTTAACCCAAGCGCAAAAAATGACTTAAGAATCAATCTGGTAACAAACAGCGCAGTAAACATAGAAAGTACAATACCAAGTGCAAGGGTATAAGCAAATCCCTTGACAGTGCCTGACCCCTTAAGCGCCAGCACAAGTGCGGCAATCAACGTTGTCACATTACCATCTACAATGGCTGAGAGTGCTTTCTTGAAACCAGTATCAATAGAACCTTTCACAGTTCTTCCTTCTGTCAGTTCTTCTCGGATACGGGCGAATATGATAACATTCGCATCTACTGCCATACCAATAGAAAGAATAATACCAGCGATACCTGGCAAAGTAAGTGTAATCTCAAACATATTCAGGCAAAGAACAATTAAAATCGTATAGATCACTAGTGCAATGACAGACGCAAGCCCAGGAATCCGATATACTACAATCATAAATATTGCAATGACAGTCAAACCAATCAATGCAGCTTTCAAACTGGTGCTGACTGCTTCCTCACCAAGCTGTGCACCTACCACATTCGAACGAAGCTCTTCCAGTTCCAGCTTCAAACCACCAATACGAATCTGGCTTGCAAGCTTATCTGCCTCCTCAAAACTTCCCATTCCTGTAATCTGGGCCTTACCGTCTGTTAGTGCTGCTCTTACATCTGGCACACTGATAAAGTCCTGATCATAATAGATACCGATTGACTGTCCATTGGCAAATGCCTTTGTTGTTGCCTCGCCAAATTTTGCAGTGCCTTCTTTTGTGAAGGTAAGATCAACTACAAACTGGCTGTTTCCCAGAGAATCACTTGCAGATCCTCCCTGTGCAGAAGCAACATCTGTACCCTCAAGTACTATTCCCCCATTTTCCTGTAACTCTTCAATTGTTTTGTTTAGGGAGTAGCCAGTAGCTCCGCTTCCCGTGTAGGAATAGTTCTCATTTCCATCAGCATCTGTCTGTGCAATAAAATACAGTGCACCTGGTCTTCCTAAATCCTCAAGAATCGTGTTTGCATCAGATACTCCAGGAATTTCAATATTGATACGGTCATTTCCTTCCTGATAAACCTGTGCCTCTGTACTGTAAACCTCTACTCTTCTTTGCAGCTTATAAATGGTATCACTCATATCTTCCGTCGATGGCTTTTCGTCTCCCACCACCTGATATGTAATACTTACACCGCCTGCAAGATCAAGTCCTTTCTTAATCTCTGATGCGGCGCCTGCCTTTTCTGTACCAATTCCCCAAATTGCTACATATCCCAATGCTACAATAATAAACATGGTAACAATCAGAGTAATAATACCTTTGTTCTTTTTCATTGCCTGTTTACTCCTTTACTTTCTTTTGCTCATGCCTCTTCATTAGACAAAGCAGCTTTTATCATGATCGCACATTCAACACGTTTTCGCTGAAGCGTACAACCTAGGTCATACGCATCATTGATATTTCCATGAAAATGATAAGAATTTGCTGCACAGCCCCCACTGCAATAGAACTTTGCAAAGCAATTCCTACATTTTTCCTTTGAATATACATTACATGCCTTAAATTGTTCACGAATGTCAGTACGAGTTATTCCTTCATCCACATTCCCCATCAAAAACGCTTCTTGTCCAACAAATTGATGGCATGGATACAAATCTCCCCATGGTGTCACAGCCAAATACTCTGTCCCTGAACCACAGCCCGACAATCTTTTGTAAACACATGGGCCTCCTTTCAAGTCTATCATAAAATGAAAGAACTGAAATCCCTTTCCCTCTTTATGTCTTTTGATTAGCTCAACAGCAAGTTTGTCATACTCTTCTAAAATTTGAGGAATATCTGCTTCAACAAGAGCATACGCATCAGATTCAGGAGCTACTACTGGTTCTACTGATATCTGCTCAAACCCCATATCCGCCAGGTGACAGACATCTGCGGCAAAATCCTTATTAAAATGCGTAAATGTCCCACGCACATAATAATTTGTCTGGTTTCTGCTCTCAGCAACTTTTTTGAATTTGGGAATCACCAAATCATAGCTGCCCTGTCCGCCGGCAAGCGGACGCATTCTGTCATGAACCTCTTTTCTCCCGTCTACGCTGAGTACAACATTGGACATTTCCTGATTCGCAAATGCTATGATATCGTCATTTAAAAGCACTCCATTTGTTGTAAGCGTAAAGCGGAACTTTTTGTGATATGGTTCTTCAAGACTTCTGCCATATGCTACCAGATCTTTTACTACCTGAAAGTTCATAAGCGGCTCGCCGCCAAAAAAATCCACCTCAAGATTGACACGGCTGCCTGAATTCTTCACCAAAAAATCAAGTGCCTTTTTCCCCACCTCATAACTCATCAACGCACGCCGCCCATGATACTCCCCTTCCTCTGCAAAACAATATTTGCATTTGAGGTTGCAGTCATGGGCAATATGTAAACAAAGTGCTTTCACTACTGTCTCACGATTTTTAAAAGCTTCAATACTCTTTTCATAAATATCCTCTGAAAAGAGCATTCCATTTTCTTTTAACTCATATATCTCATCGACAATCTCAGATAAGTCCTCTGTCCTGTCTGTAAATTTCTTTTTTAAATGCTGATACATGGTAATTTTATCTATATTTTCAAGGTTATCCTCTTCAATACAGGCAATTACATCATATACCATATCATCAACCACATGTACAGAACCACTATTGACGTCAAGTACAATGTTGTATCCATTATTCTTATACTGATGTATCAATTTAATCTGTTCCTTCCTGTCACTTTCATCTATGCATTCTCTGTATTACTATGTCCATGTGCACAAAGCAAGCAGCGATTTTGATGAGAATCGCTGCTTGTCTACACTTCTTCTATTGTGAAACCTTTTTGGCAAACTACAATGCCATTCTGCCTCAATACCTATTTTGTATTTTCGCAGCTCTGATTTCCAACTGTGCAGGATGTCTTGCATGCTGACTGGCAAGATGTCTGGCACTCTCCGCAGCCACCCTTTTTCACAGATTCTTTGTAATCTTTGGTAGTTAATGTCTTAATGTGCTTCATCTTAATTGCCTCCTTGAAGTTTTATAATGTAAAGTAGTATATCATATTTTTTTTCATTAGAAAAGTACTTTTTTATTTTTCCTTATAGAACCTTTTGCAAATAAGATGTATAGGCATACAATGTCTGCCCATTCAACAGTATCTTGGACCAGCCATTATTTCCTATTCCTGTGCGGAATACCATATCCCCTGGATTAATTGGAACAACAATGGTCGCCGGGTCGTCTGTGCTGGGCACCGTTCTGAGATTTACCAATGTATTAGGCGTTACCACCTCATTGACCTCAATATATTGAACATTTGCTGCTGCCGCCGCACTTACCACTGGTGCGCCGCTTGGATCTTTGGGTTCTGCAATCCCATCATAATTAAAATAAGATACATTCATATCGACATTGCCATTGATTCCTGGAATCAGCGCTTTGCTTGTATACTGCCACATTGCCTGCACACCCGTATAGCTGCTTGCAGGAGTGATCGGAAATGGATCGGTGGGATACTGCGATACCCATACTTTATATTTATTCAAAATATTCATATCCCAGTCTTTGCTGTCTGTCATCTCATTTTTTGATGCATAAAACATTGGCGTATAGCCTCTTGCCGCTATGGTATCAAGAAATTTTACCGCAAGTGCTGTCCGCACTGATTTATCCAATCCATACTGTCTGCTGGTTTGGTTGCGAAATCCTTCACAGTCATAAGCCACAGGAAATGTTATCTTGTACTTATCAATCAAATTCGCTGTAAAAAGCGCTTCTTCAACTGCCTCAGCCTCATTGACCGCAGCGGAGAAAAAATAAGCTCCTGTTTTGATACCTACCCTCTGTGCCTCCTGAAGATTATACCTTGCATAAGGATCTTCATTCAAAACACCTGTACTCTGTGTACGATATCCAACCCGTACAATCGCAAACTGTACACCGGATGCTGCTACCATGTCCCAGTTAATCTGTCCCTGATAACGTGATACATCAATTCCCAGCGCCGCCTGTGCTACTTCATTAGGGGCAGCTTTTGCCGTAAGCTGCGGAACAGATACAGAACATACTATAATTAGTGCCATCAGAAGTGCTTTTACTTTTGCTGCTCTTTTGTGTAACGAATACTTCATATTGTCTTACTCCTCTCCTTGTACTTTCATTCAAAACAGATAAGTCTTCTGTTTTGGTGTGTCGCATGTCTTAGTCAGTATAACATATCCTGACAAAAAATAAAGTTTTTTTACAAAATATTTTCATCCATATTATGTAAACCTGTTTTATCCCATCATTCCTCCTAGCATTCCACTACCAAGACAAATCAGCAATGTTGTAATGCTGGAATTACTTATGGGTGCAAAATCAGGCTCTACAACTGCAGATACTGCACAAATAACAGCAAAGTACGCCGCCCCTGCAAACATCCCCCATATGAATCTTCGGCTAGACGCACCTTTTGAGAAAAAAAGGCCAGCTAAAAGCGACGAGATACAATAAATTACAATAATACTGATATCAATAACCTTTTCACCAAGAGAAAACTTGTACAGCAGACCTGCCACCAGAAGAAGCAGCACCCCCGTTATCAAATACGCCGCCATAAGACATTTTAATAAAGCCACCAACCGCTCAGTACTTAATGCATTTTTCACAATCACTACCTCCATTTTTATCTTGTATTATTTCATTAACACTGTTATAATTTATGCTGATATACTAATAAATATGCTATGCCATACAGGGCGTCGCATCAAACAATTTTTAAAGGAGTGATTTTACTTTGGATACCCCTGGTGCCATACAAATCGTTATTCTAGTCGTTCTTCTCATATTATCTGGTTTTTTCTCATCTGCCGAAACTGCCCTAACTACTCTCAGTAGTGTCAAGGTTCGCGCTCTTGTAGATGAAAATCCCACCCGAAGAATTCTGACGCTTCAAAAAATTCTCGACAACAAAAGTAAACTTATCAGTGCGATACTTATCGGAAACAATATCGTTAATATCAGCGCTTCCTCTCTTATGACTTCTCTTGTTATTCGCGTCTGGGGAAATGCTGCTGTTGGTATTGGTACCGGAATTCTTACGATGTTTGTTCTGGTTTTTGGTGAGATTGTTCCCAAAACCTGGGCTATGTGCAACAATGAAAAACTGTCTCTGGCATATTCAAGGGTTATCTATTTATTGATGCAGTTACTTACCCCCATTATATTTATTATTGATAAGATATCGGGGCTGTTTCTTGGTATTCTGCACATTGATTCTTCATGCCGCGCCATTATGACAGAAAATGAGCTCAAAACTTATGTGGATGTCAGCCATGAAGACGGTGTCATTGAGCAAGAAGAAAAGAAACTCATATATAATGTGTTTGAATTTGGCGATTCTGTGGCAAAAGATATTATGATTCCGCGCATTGATATGACAACTGTGGATGTAAATGCTACTTACAAGGAACTGTTAGCAATCTTTCGGGAATCTATGTATACGCGAATTCCTGTTTATGAAAATGAAATAGACAATATTATTGGGATTGTTATTGTCAAAGATTTTCTCTTAATAAATGATACCCAACATTTTAAAATACGTGATATTATGCGTGAAGGCTATTATACCTATGAGTACAAAAAAACCGCGGATCTTCTTATAGAAATGCGTTTGATTACCTCCAATGTCGCATTTGTCTTAAATGAGTACGGGGCTACAGTTGGTATGATTACTGTAGAGGATCTTTTGGAGGAGCTTGTGGGAGAAATTCGCGATGAATTCGACGCAGATGAAGCCGAGCTCTTGAAAAAAATCGGTGAAAACGAATACAAAGTCAGCGGACGGATGAAACTAGATGATATCAATGATGCGCTTGAGACAAAACTTGACTCCGAAGATTATGATTCTATTGGCGGGATTATGATTGAACTGCTAGACCGCTTTCCAAAAGAGGGCGAATCTGTTGTCACCAAGGACGGCATTACCTTAACTGCCAAAAAAGTCGAAAAAAATCGTATCGAAACAGTAGTTCTGCACCTTCCTGCTCCTGAAGAACCTTCGACAGAAGAAGCAGACAATTTTGATGCTGATGAAATAAAATAAATAAGTTGGGGCGTTTCCGTCCCAACTTATTTATTTAACTACATTTCAGCATAAAACCGATACGTATTCATCATCTCTGCTGGTACTTCTGGAGTTGCTTTCTGCAGCGCTTTAATCTTCACTTCAAATTCCTGTTTTTTCTTCTGCGCATTTCTAAAACTCCTAGCCTGTGCAACCTCATAAGGTCTTTGTGCATTCAGCTTTATACGAATTGATTTTTCAAATGGACAATAGGTTGCCAGCAGTTCTCTTGCCACCTTGTTCATTTTCATGGAACCATTTGATTCATTTTTGACCCATGATTCATAGTCAATCAAAAACGTTTCTCTTGAATTATTTCTTGCTTTTTGAATCTGCAGCTTCACTTTATCACGTGCTTCATCCGATAAATCCCTATTCTTGCGGTAGAATTGGATATAATCCATATATTCAGAAGTAAGTGATTTGACTTTTACATCATTCCATGCCATACCTTGGATACAACGGCAAAGCTCCCAACGGAACCGCCCAAACATCTTTACCATCAAATCATCTATATTGGAACTTGTCATAACCGGGAAACAGAAGCGCCCTGGCGTTCCTTTATTTCTTCCGCCAATCTCCTGCCACATCGATGCATTTGTTCCAAACAACGGAAACAGTATCACATCTGGGTATACATTTTTCATAACAGTCTCATTAATAATCTTGAGATCATTATTGGAGTAAATAACCTCTCTGTAAAATACAGAATAATCTATCTTTAAGAGACGCTGCACACTCTCATTAATCTTCTTCTTAGTCACCAAAATCTTATCAAGATATCCAAATATTGCCTCTTTATACAAAATCGGCATATAGGAGGTCGGCTGCCCATAAACAGTACGCGAATTGCTCATAAGCATATTCATCACTTCATACTCAACGCGTCTGTCCATATTTTGAAAAAGTTCCTTTTGCTCTTTTTCTGTAATCTCACCTTGCTTTTTGAGCGAACGAAGATTCTCCACATAATCCTCGTCAAACTCACTTTTTGATGGCTCGCGTTTTCCTTCCTGAATCAGATCAAGCCACTCTGTCATTGTAACAACTTTGCAAGGTCCTTCATTTTTTTCAGGTTCAATCCCACACAAAAACATCAAATGTTCTTCATCAAGCAGCCGTTCATCAAGCATTCCAAAGTTCATAAAAAGCTCTACTGCTTTTGGCGGATGTACGATCCCTTCCCTTATCTTGCGGTAACATGACAAATAAAGTTTAAATACCAATGGTGTGATAGTCTTTTTCGCTTTTTTGACATCATCTTCCACAGACATCCTATCTGGTACTTCTACTAAATGATCCACATTTTTCTTAAGTGCTTCGCTGTCCTCGTCGCTGAATGCTGCAAATTTCAAAACCTGATCCATAGACCCTTTCAAAGATGCCACATCGCTTTTGAGTTCTTCTTCTCTCTCTTCCTGGGATTTCTGTTCCACTACTGGTGCTGTTCCAGAAGAAAGCTGTTCCATCTTATGTTTGAGTTTCTCCACATCAAAATCTGGCAGACTTACCATTTGATTCTTCAATTCTTTATACTGGAAACTCATTTCATCAATAATTCCACTCAACAACATATGCAATTCATTTGGAATATCGCCTTTTTCCTTGATTTCCTGACCCTTTACACAGGTATAATCATACAGATTATTTCTTGCTCTCAAACACATCACTTCTGCCAGATTTCTGATATATTCTGATATTGCAGCACATCCGTCAAATAAGGAGGTTACAAGCTCAATAATCTCGTTTACCTGAAAGCTTACCATCTCTTCACTATAAGAAAAATACATTTTGTTTGCACTCAGAGGAATCTTGGCACCCTCTTCATAATATCCCATTCGATACTCATTCACGTGCTCTGTCTCTTCATATGGCTGAAGCTCCTCAAATTCCTCAATACCAATAACAGGAACTGCATGTTCCTTGCATATTCCTTTGTACTCCTCATAACTTCTCTGTGCAAATGAATACATTCTTTGTGCTCGTTCACTCAGACTTGACTTAATTCTATAAAGATCCACCGCCATCTTAAATTGCGAAGAAATCATAATTGCCCGATAATCCGCATTTTTAGCAATTACATTCCGAATTGTCAGCTCTCCTTGGGCTGGTATTGCATAAATCACAGAATCTTCAAGCGCTGTAAAAGTCGCATTATATGTTGAACTGTCCAATAAATTCAATGCCAGATAGCTTCCTTGGGCCTTTATCATTTTCACATACTGCCCCTGCATCAATACCTTACCCGCAAGTACAATGCCAATCTGGTTGAGCGTATCCCCTTCTGCAAATATTACTTCACCTTTTTTAACAGTATTTTTTCCATTTTCTTTCAGCATCTGTTTTCCTCCATTCAATTTTTACAAAGCACTGAAAAATCAATCACTTTTAATTCATTGGGAAAAATCCCTGCGTCACTGCACGCACAAACAATATATCCCTCAAAATCATCATATACTTTTATATGAACTGTCTGTTTCTTCTCCGCATCATAGATACTATTATAATCCTCTGCTGTTATATACTGACTGATTCCAGCCCCGATTCCCCTGCCACTTCGTTTGACTGCACTTTCCTTTGCAGTCCACATACTATAAAATGCTTTTGTCTGATTCTTTGTGCTAAATTTTTCCTGATTAAGAAGTCTGCCGTATTCTTTTTCGTGATAAAACCTTTTTGCCAGGTTGAGATTCCAGTGCTTCATTTCCTGAATATCAATCCCTACTGGTTTGGTGTCTGTTGCACATACTGCCCATTCCCCAGAATGTGACAAAGAATATTGAAAATCTGGATAATTTGTAAGAAATGGCTTCCCATATTCTCCCTGTTTTATTTCTACTTGCATCCATTCCTCTTCACAATTACCTGCTTTCAAAAAAGAATATCTGAGCAAAAGTCCTACACAGATGCTTCTTTTTCGCGCCGCTTTATGCCTCGTTGCAGAAACTTTATCGTACCGTTTTCGGTCAATTAGGTCGCACAGTCTTTCTAATTCCTCTTCTTTTGTCTCATCAATTCTAGTCGCATATATTTCCATCTTTTCTCCTAGTGCAACACAAACACTACCCCGGCATCTTTTATTACCGGGGTAGAAAATAACATGCTATAAACTTTTAATATTTTCCAAAGTCGGAATCAAGTGAAATAATACTCTCATTGTCAACAAAGTTATCATTGCTGCTAGATACCATCATTTCATCATCAAAGTCAGTCTTTCTGCCCCTGCCAGTAAGAAGCTTATACTTGCTTACTGCATGCTGAAGCTGTCCTGCAAGACTGGAAAGCTCTGCACTTGCAGCCGCACACTCCTCAGATGTTGCTGAGTTTGTCTGTACTACGTCTGCAATCTGTGTGATACCTGCATTAACCTGTCCTACTGAACTTGCCTGATTCTCAGAAGCTTCGGCAATATTACTTACAATTGTAGCAATATTTTCAACGGAACCTAAAATCTCTTCAAGAGCTGCTGCTGTCTCAACTGCAAGTTTAGAACCAATCTCAACCTTCTTGATAGAATCTTCTATCATCTCAGCAGAATCTTTTGCAGCTTCTGCAGATTTGCTTGCCAGACTTCTAACTTCGTCTGCAACTACCGCAAATCCTTTACCATGAATTCCAGCTCTAGCGGCCTCAACAGAAGCATTCAATGCGAGAATATTTGTCTGGAATGCAATATCATCAATTACCTTCATAATCTTTGAAATGTTTTCAGATGATTCATTGATATCCTGCATTGCTGAAATCATCTGTTTCATCTGTGCATTTCCGCGAATTGCTCCATCTTTTGTATTCTGAACAAGTTCGTTTGCTTTGTTTGCGTCCCCAGCATTCACTTTTGCACCATTTGCAATTTCTTCAATTGATGCTGTGATCTCTTCAATTGCACTTGCCTGCTGTGTAGTACCTTGTGCAAGAGAGTTGCTGGCGCTTGCCACTTCATTCGCTCCAGAAGTCATTCTTGCTGCTGCATCTCGTATTGTAGACAGGTTTCTATTATTATCTTGAAGCATTTTAATAATTGCTGTACCAAGTGCATCATCTTCACTGGCCTTCTCGCAGGTTGCTGTCAAATCACCTTCAGCCACCTGTTCTGTAATACGAACCTGCTCTCCAATATTATCAATCATACGTGCAAAATCTTCTGTCAAATCACCAAACTCATCATTGGAAGTTCTTTCCACATGAAGTTTAATGTCACCTCTTGACATTTTTCTGGCAACTTCTGACAGATTTGCCAAAGGATACTGAATTCTCTTCTTTGTAATAATTGTTGCAATTGTGATACAAATAATATAGATAAGAATTGCCATTCCAACAATAAAACTTTGTCTTTTTGAAATATAATCCCTGATTGTCTCTCTATCTTTTGTTGCACAGATCATCCCAACAATCTTGTTTGAATTGTCCCTTACAGGTATGTAATACCCATAGTAAAGACTTCCATCAATCACAAAATCATTTCTGGAATATTCTTTTCCGGCATTTAACACCTCTTCAACAACTTTAGCATCTGCTGCAGTCCCAACAATTCTTTGTCCTTCTGCATTTTTGATCGTTGTCGCACGTCTGATATCGCCAAAAAATAAAGTTAACTCAGCATTATTCTGAGCGGCGTACCGGTCAACAAGATCTCCCATTTCCACAGAAAGATTTACATCACCCTTATACAACTCTTCACCCTGCATGGAGTATTCACCACTAGAAGCTCCATTTAAAGCAATCTCTGTTCCTGTTGCCAATGCTTTCAACGTTTTAAATGTTTCTGATTCCATGCCTTGTCTCAATGTTAACGTAGAAATGGTAACAACAACAATACACGCAATTAACATTGGAAATGATGCGATCAACAGTACCAGCCACTTAACACTAAATCTGCGACCCATTTTGTTTTGATAATTCATAAGTAACATCCTTTCACTAATATTCTATTAACTACTTAATGTTTATTTTAAATTGTTTCTACGATTAAGTCAATAGTTTATATTATCTGTCACTTAAAAATTTTCAAATTTTTTGTCATTAGAACGCCAAATATTTCTTCATCGTGCGCAAAGCATTTTTTTCCAGCCGCGATACTTGTGCCTGAGAAATTCCAATATACTCTGCAACCTCCATTTGCGTCTTCCCCTCAAAAAAACGAAGATTTATAATTTCATTCTCTCGCTCATCAAGCCGTTTCATTGCCTCGCTTAAGGAAATATTTTCAACCCAGTTTTCTTCTTTGCATTTTTTGTCGCTAATCTGATCCATAACATACAGTGTATCTCCGCCTTCTGTATATACTGGTTCATATAAGCTCATTGGATTTTGTATTGCATCTAAGGCATACACAATATCTTCTTTGGGAATTCCAATTTCTTCAGATATTTCCATAATTGTTGGTTCCCTCAGATTTTTTTTGGTAAGATTTTCCTTCGCATAAATCGCTTTGTAGGCAGTATCTTTTAACGATCGACTCACACGAATCGGATTGCTCGAATCTCGTAGAAACCGTCTGATTTCACCTATAATCATTGGAACCGCATAGGTCGAAAATTTAACATCAAGACTTGAATCAAAGTTGTCAATTGCTTTGATCAAACCAATACACCCTATTTGAAACAAATCATCAACATTCTCATTTGACTGTGAAAATCTTTTAATGACACTTAATACCAATCTTAAATTTCCACGGATATATTCCTCCCTTGCCTCCATATCACCCTGTTCTATCCGGTCAAAAAGCTCCTGCTTTTCTTCATTTTTGAGTACCGGAAGCTTCGACGTATTTACACCACATATTTCAACTTTGCCAATTGCCATATTGATATCCTCCTAATAGATCTATGCCCTTCTAAATAACAAATATTTGATTGGACATATGTATAAAGAGGTGTAAATACATCTTTTTATATAATAGGAAATTGCGATTATAGAACCCATTGAAACAAAAAACAATTCTTTTTTGTTTTAACTAACCATCTCTTTTTTTAACCGCTTCATAATTTTCTTTTCCAGCCTTGAAATATAAGATTGTGATATTCCCAAATAATCCGCTACTTCTTTTTGTGTCATTTCCATGTCGTCGGGATTATTAAGTCCAAATCGCAACATTATAATCGTTCGCTCACGTTCTCCTAGTTTTGAAATTGCCCTCTTTAACTGGCTTCTCTCCACTTCATTTTCAAGATCTTTATAAATCACATCTTCATCTGTACCAAGAATATCAGACAACAGCAATTCATTTCCATCCCAATCCACATTTAATGGTTCATCAATAGAAACTTCCAGTTTTGTCTTATTATTTCTTCTCAAATACATCAAAATTTCATTTTCAATACATCTTGATGCATAGGTTGCAAGCTTTATATTTTTACTTCTGTTAAATGTATTTATTGCCTTTATCAGCCCTATTGTACCAATCGAAATCAAATCCTCAACACCAACTCCGGTATTATCAAATTTCTTGGCAATATACACAACAAGTCTTAAGTTATGCTCTATCAAAAGTGCCCTCGCTTCATTTGCATATTCTGTCTCAAGTCCATTAATCGCATTATTTTCCTCTTCTCCTTCAAGTGGAGGCGGCAGAACTTCAGACCCCCCTATATAATGTATTTCGTTTCCTGCGGCTCCTTTTGGATTGATTTTGCTCAAAGACAGCCGCATTTTGCCTGGTAAATATAGTTTTAAAATCATGTTAAGCCCCGCTTTCATTCTTTACTTTATATAAGGTTATGGTTTAATATCATTTGAAAGGCTCCATTTTTTGAAAGTTTTCCCTTATAGAGAGCGATAACTGTTTCTTTTTTCACCACCTGTTCTTCTTCTTTTTGTATCATCAGCTCATCCACTGTCATTCCCTCCAGAATACCATGCTCATTTCCAATACTCTGATAAGGAATCACTTTATATTTCTGCGGATATTTTTCTAGCCATTGTTTCATCCGTTCTGTCTCTTCAATCACAGATACCGGTTTCCCTGATATAGGATCCGTCAACAAATTTCCTGTGTCAAACAGTGCTCTAAACTCAACATTTTCATCCTCCTGCGTCAAAACAACCCTGTATATCCGCCCACGTTCCATAAATCTACGGTAAATAAGTATGAAAATCACAATCCCCAAGACCAAAGCCGCTGCCAAAATACGCGCTGTGCCTCTGCCATCAAGTCTATCTGCACACTCCATAAATCTTGTGTATGCAAACGCCATTCCATGCAGATAGATAATCCCCATAATAAGCCTTTGAAACAATGCTTTTCGCTTCCATGCATTCTTCATACAGAGAAACAAAATAAATGCATCTAGCAAAATTACCACAAAGATATATCCGACCCCAAAGTGAATCCCTGACAAGAAAATCAAAACAGAGCCCACACCACCAATCAGTGATGCCAGAATCAACCTCCATGGAATTATCTTTTCCTTCAACAACAACAGCGTCAACAACAGCAACTGTGCATCCATACTCACATTTTCAATAAAATATATATCAATGTATACCTCATAAATTCGTATCACCTCCATTTCGGACGTTCCTGTATTTGTCATTTGGACACATTTTTGCGCCTGTGTCTCTTTTTCAGACAGTTCCCTCCTGTCCGCCGCGCCAGGCGCACGCTGCTTTGCAGCTTCTTCCTCTGTGCGCCTGTGTCTCTTTTTCGGACAGTTCCCTTCTGTCCGCCGCGCCAGGCGCACGCTGCTTTGCAGCTTCTTCCTCTGTGCGCCTGTGTGCATTATACCAAAAAAATCCCATGCTTTTTTGTCAAAGCATGGGACGAAACCACCTATATTTTTCGACTTAATTTTTATTATTAACGACCACTCACTATTATGTATCTTTTTCCTTATCTTTTCACTACCTCTTTAAGAAATTAGGTATATTTAAAGTTTGTTCCTTCACATTACTTCTTAAATCAGTTGGAGGCGTAATTCCCGGAAGCGGCTTCACCTGCCCGCTTGGTGGCTGTGCATTTGGTTGTATTACATTTAATCCAGCAGGAGGCTGCGGCCTTGGTCTAACAGGTGCCTGTGGCATACTCGTTGGTTTCACCGAAAAATTACTGTTAATCCTTCCCATATTATTGATATTGTTCATACCGCGAGGATTCGTGACACCCTCAACAATCCCTGTCGCAATGACCGTAACTGTACAGGAATCAGACATATCCTCATTGTACATTGCGCCAAAGATAACATTAATATCTTCCCCCGCAAGTTCCTGCACATAATTTGCTGCCTCACTTGCATCAAAAATAGAAATATCACCAGAAATATTAAGAATAACATCTGTTGCACCACTTAAGGTTGTCTCCAAAAGCGGCGATTCAACAGCCATTTTTATCGCGTCAGCGGCTTTGTCTTCACCCTTTCCATAACCAATACCAATATGTGCTATACCCTTGTCCTTCATAACAGTTTGTACATCCGCAAAATCAAGATTAATAACAGAAGGTACGTTAATTAAATCTGTAATACCCTGAACAGACTGCTGAAGTACTTCATCTGCTTTTTTCAAAGCATCTGGCATGGTTGTCCGTCTATCTACAATCTCAAGCAGTTTGTCATTCGGAATGACAATCAACGTATCAACATGCTCCTTTAACTTTTCTATTCCCAACAGCGCATTTGTCATACGTGTGCGCGCCTCAAACTTAAAAGGCTTCGTGACAACACCAACGGTCAAAATCCCCATATCCTTTGCAATTGCTGCCACAATAGGGGCCGCACCAGTACCAGTACCACCGCCCATGCCACATGTAACAAATACCATATCTGCGCCTTTAAGCTCTTCTTTGATATCTTCTGAGCTTTCCTCGGCTGCTTTTTCTCCCACTTCAGGTTTTGCTCCCGCGCCAAGTCCTTTTGTCAGTTTCTCTCCTATCTGTAAAAGCTTTGGTGCCCTACAAAGCTGCAAAGCCTGTTTATCTGTATTGAGTCCTACAAATTCAACACCAGTAATTTTTTCATCTATCATTCGGTTTACGGCATTATTCCCTGCTCCGCCTACGCCTACCACAATAATTCTTGCCGCTGCATCTGTTTCATTTGATCTAATTTCGAGCAAGTTTCCTTCCTCCTTCATACTTCCTAATAAATTCCATCTAACTTATCATATAATTTTTTTTGCAATTAATCAACCTATTTTTCACTTTTCTTTTTATTTTATATTGATAGTCCGAACATATTAGCTTTAAATCGCCATTTTGTACTATTCTTAGATAATAACTGCTGTTTTTTATAACAACTTATTTCATACCGGACATCCATGTCATAAAAATAATTGTACAATCTGCCCCTTCCAGGCAATCCTGTACATGCATATTGTACAATCGTTTCATACCAACAGCACTTATTTTTTGCGCCTGAAAGTAATGTTTTTTCGGTCCACTGTATAGTTTTGCAAATCAAGAGTTCCTTCCTCTCCCTCCAGCCAGCGTAGAATCTCAGGAAGCTTCATCAGCTTTTCATCAAGATTTTCTAAAGGCCCAATATTAACCCGTACACGGTTATAACCTAAAGTAACATTATAATTATTATCAAACTGTATTTTATCGCATGGCACGTTATATTTATTTAAAAGCTTTGTGATTGTCAGGATATTTTGAAAAATTTGCTCATTTTCAACCGGAAGCTTCTCATGAAGCATAACATGATCAAATTTAAGACCTGTCACTTGAGGAATTCCTTTTGTTGTCACTTTCGACGCTTCTACAATAACTCCCTCATTATCAAAATACATGCATCTGCCAAGATATTTCACGTATCCTGCAAGCGCCTTTTCATATACAATAATTCTGATTGTGTCATTGGATTGCACTACCACATCCATTGTCTCCACAAACGGAACGCCTTCGATATCCTTATTTTTGTATTTCAGGGAAAGATAGAGAGAATTATCTCCAAAATATCCTGTCATAATCATCGCTTTTATCTCATCTGCAGAATAATGTTTATTGCCGTCCACCTGAACATTCTTAACGGTATAGTAACTCAATATAAAATACGAGACAATCAAAAAAACATTAATGATACCCAATACAATAACAATACGCACTTTCAGCCTTGTATCTGGCATTTTTGTGATGTTACTGCTTCTTTTTCCTGTTTTTCTCTCTGATTTTCTTTCAGGTTTATTTATCATTACGATCGTTTCCCCGTATTTGTTATCTCTTACTATTGTCATTTATTGACATAGCGGATACGCGCTCCAAGCTTTGCAAGATCTCCCACAATATCCTGGTATCCTCTCCTGATATACCTTGCATCTGCAACGGTGGTAATACCTCTGGCACACAGCCCGGCTATCACCAAGGCAGCTCCGCCCCGCAGTTCTCCGGCAATAACATTGCATCCTACAAGTTCCCTCCCCCCTGCCACAATTGCAGTGTCTTTTTCTATGGTGACATCCGCTCCCATTCGCTGCAATTCTTCAACAATCCGAAACCTGCTTGAAAAAATCTGTTCCTTTACCGTCAGCCTCCCTTTTGCCATACATGCTGCTGCAAGCAACGGCGACTGCAAATCGGTTGGAAAAGCAGGGTAAATATCTGTTTCTATGTAAGGAATATTCACAATTCTCTTTCTGTCACATGCATTGATTCGAATTTGATGCTCTTCTTCCCATTTTTCGACTTCTGCGCCCATGCCTATTATTATATCACATACACGGTCCAACTGTCTTATGGGAACATTTTCCAGCTCTATTTCTCCGCCTGCTGCCAATGCTGCAAACATATAAGTGCCTGCAACGATTCTGTCTGGAATAATTTCATACTCCACTCCATGCAGCCTTGAAAGCTCCACTCCATGTATCACAAGAATCCCATGTGTCATAAAATCAGGGGGAAATTCGATATTTGCGCCTGCCTTATTCAAGAATTTGCAAAGCTCAACTATTTCTGGTTCTTTGGCAGCATTTTTAATAATTGTTGTCCCCTGTGCTGTCACAGCAGCTAAAATTGTATTTTGGGTTGCACCCACACTAGAAAATGGAAACTTGATAATGGTACCTTTCAATTCATCTGCATATGCATGTATATGATTTCCTTCTGTCCATATCTGTGCGCCAAGTCTTTCAAGCCCGTACAAATGCAAATCTATCGGCCGTTCACCGATAACGCAGCCTCCTGGGTAATTTACACAAACTTCACCCAATCTTCCAAGCATCGCCCCCATTAATACAACGGACGAGCGCATTGCCGATACATATTTTCCTGGAAGTCTGTATTCTTTCACATTTTGCGTGTCAATCTCTGCACAAAAACCGGAATCCATTTCCAAAGAATTGGTGCGGACAACAGCGCCAGTACTTTTCAAGAGACTACACATATATCCTATATCGGTTATATCTGGACATCCTTTTAGCAGACATTTCCCTGGTATCAGCATACATGCTGCCAAAATTGGGAGCGCTGCATTTTTGGACCCCTGTATCTGTATTCTTCCATCGAGCGGATTTCTGCCCTCCATCTGTATAGACTCATTAGTTCTGTCAAAATGGGCCATAGGGTTCACCACATAAAAATATGAATTATAATATTATATGCGGCGCCCTAACGAAAATTCCACTTTATCTGCAATGTTTACTGACATTCAACACAATTCCAATCTCTGTGAGCAGAAACAGAGTAGATGTACCGCCGTAGCTGATAAAGGGAAGTGTAATACCTGTATTAGGGATTGTATTGGTCACAACGGCTATATTTAATATTACCTGTATCGCATAATGCGCCATTACGCCTACTACCAGCAGTGACCCAAATCTGTCCATCGTTTTGTTGGCAATAATCATACAACTCCATATCAATACCACAAACAACATAATAATTGTCAAAGCGCCAAACAATCCAAGTTCCTCACATATAATAGAGAAAATCATATCATTTTGCGCTTCCGGCAAGAATCCTCTTTTCTGCATACTCTGCCCCAGCCCTTTCCCCCAGATGCCTCCGGAGCCTATCGCATACAATGCCTGAATTGTTTGGAAAGCGGTATCTGTACTATAAGATTCTGGGTCTAACCAAGCTTTTATACGTCCCAAACGAAAGTTTGCTCCTGACGCATCCGCTTTTGTAACATATGTAACCAAAGCAGCTACCGCTGCTGCACCTGCCACACCGATGCCAATAAACCACTTATAATCAGGAACCGCTACAAATAACACAGCAACCGCAATTCCCATTACAATGATCGCTGAGCTCAAGTTATTTGTCAGAAAATAAATCAAAGCAGCTATTATGGTGGGGGGAACCATTATCACGGCAAGCCCCTTTGGCGTGCGTATCACATTTTTTCCCAAACTTTCAAGTCTTTGAATAATACTTGCAAGATAGACAATGACGCCAATCTTTGCAACCTCTGCCGGCTGAAAAGAAGTAACTTTTAAATTAATCCAGCGCCTCGCGCCATTTCGCTCAATACCTAGCGGTGTTATAACAAGAATCACCAACACAGCCGATACAAGAATCGCAAGCACGTCAAATTTCTGAAGCTGCTTATACGGAAATTTGATCATAATAAACATAGCAACAAAACCAACCATGGTTGATTGTGCCTGATTTTTGAGATAAAACGCAGAATCCCCCTTTTCCACCCCCGCCTCATATGAACTGACCGAATAGATCATCAGAAGACCAAATGCAACCAAAAACAACACGACCGCCAACAACACATAATCCATGTTGTGTTTGCTGCTTCGGAATTTCACCGTTTGTCTAGCCACGGTATCACTCTCCTAAATTGTTTACATATTCCTTGAACTGCTTTCCCCTTACTTCATAGTTCGGGAACATTCCCCAGCTTGCACATGCCGGAGATAACAGCACTGCATCTCCCGCCTGCGCTTCTCTCACACATGTATCAAGCGCCTTTTCAAATGTATCCTCAAATAAAATATCCTCCTTTGGAAATCCATATTTTTGTGCACATGCCGCTATCTTTTCTCTTGTCTGCCCAATCAGCACCAATTTTTTTACTTTCTTGTCGAAGCATTGGATCCAATCATCATACGCACTCCCTTTGTCATACCCTCCTCCTATTAATATCGTAGGTTTATCCATAGCGCGAATCCCTTGTATCGCGGCGTCTGTGTTGGTCGCTTTTGAATCATTATAATACATCACGCCTCTTTTGGTAGCCACATATTCTATCCTGTGCTCTACCGCCGCAAACTGCTGAATGGAAGCGAGAATATTCTCCATCGGGACACCTGCGCTCATACTGATTCCAATTGCTGCCATGACATTTTCTATATTGCAAATTCCTATTAGATTCATACCTGTTTTCACATTTAATAGTCTTGTAGTCTTATGATCTTTTGCCAGATAAATTTCTTCATCTTTCAGATAAATGCCATTTTCAAGTGTCTGTGCAGATGAAAAATATACAACGGAAGCTGGACATCTGCTGCCAAAATCCCTTGTATATTCATTTTCGTAGTTTAAAATACAGACATCTTGTTTTGTCTGATTCCTTGTCACCGCTTCCTTGGCTGCTACATAATTCTCCATTGTATGATGACGGTTGAGATGATCTGGCGTAATATTTAAAATGGCTGATACCTGTGGGTGAAAATCTTCTATCGTTTCTAGCTGAAAGCTTGATATTTCTGCTACAGCAACGGTATCTTCACTCATTTGCGGCGCCGCGTCGGTGTATGGATAACCAATATTACCGACAACATATACACTGTCAAAATAATCCTGCATGATCTGTCCCACAAGCGATGTTGTTGTTGTTTTTCCATTTGTTCCAGTAATTGCAAGAACCCGGCCTTTTGCAAAATGATAAGCAAGCTCTATTTCCCCCCAAATATGAATCCCTTGCTCTTTCATATACAACACAAAATCCGCGTCCGCCGGAACTCCTGGACTAAGTATTGCAAGCTCAACATCCTTCGTTCGTTCTTTCGGAAATACTCCTGTATATAATTCTGACTTGGTTTCCCACCCAAGCTTTTCACTGATGAATTCCTTTACAGCCGCCTTATCAGTCTTTTCGCTGCTGTCATAGACAAGCGGCAAAGCACCATTCTTTTCAAGCAATACGGTGGAGCCTATACCACTTTTTCCAGTTCCTACTATAATGACTCTTTTATCCTTTATATCAAGCATTTTTATACCTCTCTGTATGCTTCAGTGCGCATACCAGTCCTCAATTATACCCTATTTCTTCCAAATATGGAAGTATATTTTCAAAAAGCTGTCTGACTATTGGCGCAGCAATCTGTCCGCCATAATATGTTCCTTGTGGTGTATCAATAATTGCAAGTGCCATAATCTTAGGATTGTCTGCCGGTGCAAATCCAAGAAAAGAAGCAATATATCTGCCGCTTCCCCTAGGAAGTGTCTGGCTTGTAGCTGTTTTGCCTCCCACACGAAACCCTTCCACATAGCCATTTCTACCGCCGCCGTTCTCCACCACCTGCTCTAGTACATATTTAAGTTTCTCCGTTGTATCTGAGGATACAATTCCCTCCGATACTGGATATGAAAATTCATCTACAACGGTATTGTCTGCATTTACTGCTTTTACCGCAAAGTGCGGTGTCACTAACTTTCCTCCATTAATCAGACCCGCAACCGTTGTCATCAGACGTATTGGTGTAATCTGAAAAGACTGCCCAAAGGAAATTGTTGCAAGCTCTACCTCACCGATTTTATCAGGCTGATGCATAATGGTTCCTGCTTCACCTGGCAAATCAATACCTGTTTTATTCTTTAACCCGAATTTCGTAAAATATTCATAATATTTCTCCACTCCAATCCGTAGTCCTACAGTGATAAATACCGGATTACAGGAATTCATAACCGCATGGGTAAAATCTTCCGCACCGTGTCCTGCGACTTTATGACAACGTATTTTTCGATCATCTACAATAATAAATCCTGGGCAGGAAAAATTGTCATTCAGCGTTACTGATCCACTTTCAAGTCCAGCCGCTGCCGTGATTATTTTAAACGTAGACCCCGGCTCGTAAGTATCATTAATGCAGCCATTTCTCCACATTTTATTCAGCAAATCCTGTTTGCTTTCCTGCTTTACCTCTGTCTGCGCATCTTCTGCGTTTTGTTCTGGTACCGTCTGCTGCTGCACCTGGTATTCCTCAATCAACGTAAAGGGTTCGTTTAAATCAAACTCTGGTACATCGGTCATGGCAAGAATTTCACCATTGTTCACATCCATCACAATAATCGATACCCCTGCCGCCTGCTTTGTTTCATATGCCTGCTTTGCAAGCTGTGTAGCATATTTCTGAATATTGACATCCAGACTGATATACAAGTCCTTTCCTGCCTCCGGTTCCTTTCTGCGCTCCCCCATTCCGTCAAGCTCAATTCCTTTGGCGTCTGTGAGCGTCAAAATCTGCCCCTTCTTTCCAGTCAGATACTCTTCATAGGCTACTTCTAGTCCTATAATACCCTGATTATCGCCTCCGGTAAATCCTAATACCTTGGAAGCAAGTTCTCCATAAGGATAATACCGTTTATAATCCTCATCTACCTTTACGCCTGCCAAGTCATAGTTTCGTATCCTGTCACCAGTTTCTTTGTCTACATTGCTCTTTATACGCTCTCTGGCACTATATTTTTCTACATGCTTACGCACATACTCCTCAGAAAGATCCAATTCACGGCACAACATTTCTATCACTTTTTCTGGTTCCTTTATCTGACTGTAAATAACAGAAATGGTACAAACAGTCTTGTTGTCTGCAAGTACTGTACCTGTGGAATCTATAATCCGTCCCCTTGCAGCTTTGATGTCGCGTTCCCTCTCATGAAGATCCAAAGCACGCTCTGTATAATGCTCAGAACGCATTATCATCAAATATCCTACACGTACCCCCAACAGCAGGAGCGCTGTCACAGACAATACACAAAACACAAATGTCTTTCTCTTTTGTATTGTCATGTTCCGTCTCCCGGTACTGTTTTTCACTGCCATTTTCTGCCTCTGCTTATGTCGTATTACTATTAGTTTATTATTGCAGAGAATAATATATTCCTGGCAGATACATCTATTGTATCCCTTTTATACAAAAATCACTGTGCATTATCTGGATTTTCGTCACCTGCTTGCGTGTCATTATTATTATCATCTGATTCATTATCTTCTATGGCATAATCCATCTCCGCCTTTTCGCCCGTATCAGGATTCACTAGTTCACCAGTATCAGGATCTACCGTATACGAAGGGCCGCTGCTGGTTGGGTCTGAACCATCCCCTTCTGACGAGCTTGGTGTATCTCCATTTTCACCTCCAGTGCCTTCGCCGCCCTCTTGGCCTCCATTTTCTGAATTTTCACCTTCTTCTCCTTCCTCCGATGTCGTATCATTTTGCATAATATTGCCAAGAATATTATCAATTTCCTCCTGTTCTGCAATTGTCATCTCCTCTGTTCTGGTAATATGCAGGTAAGGAAGCACTTCTGTCAAAATTTTTTTCACAATGCCTGTGGCATATGTTGCATGAGCCTGATCTGCTACATTCGGCTCATTAATAACGCAGTAAATTGCAATCTGCGGATCATCTGCCGGAGCAAAGCCAATAAAGGAAACAACATAATGCTTGTGATCACGGGGAACTTTTTCAGCAGTTCCTGTTTTTCCACCTATCGCATAGCCTGCAGGCCGTGCAGATTTTCCAGTTCCTTCTGCAACAGAAGCATAAAGATACTGCCTCATCTGTGCTGAGGTAGAAGAAGAGATTGTTTGTTTCAGTACTCTTGGCTCTATATTCTTAATCGTATCTCCATTGGAATTTGTAATTTTACTTACCATATGCGGTTCGTAATAATATCCGCCATTGATAACAGAAGAAAATGCTGTTATCATTTCGATCATTGTCACATTATATCCCTGCCCAAAAGAAGATGTCGCAAGCTCTGTTGGCCCCATCGAACTTTCATTAAACACCAAGCCGGCCGTTTTTGGCTCTCCTGCCAGATCAATATTGGTTTTCAAGCCAATGTTAAAAATTTGCTGAAACTGTACCAGATTTTTTACGCCGATTGCTTCCCCCATCTTCATAAAAGCGACATTGCAGGACTGTTCCAGCGATCCGCTTACATCAAGGGTGCCATGCCCCCCTCTGACATTACATCGAATACGTTGATCTGCTATCTCTAATACTCCTCCACACTGATACGATTCGTTGCCGACAATTTTTCCTGTCTCAATACCAGTAGCCAATGTCAGTGCTTTGGCTGTAGAACCAGGTTCATACGTATCTGATATACAAAAATTTCGCCATAGCTGGTTTAATGTATCATAATATGTTTCATCTGATTCCATCTGAGAAATTTGATCTTGTGTATAGTACGCTGATAAATCTTTTGGATTATTCAAATCAAAATCGGGATAACTCGCCATAGCCAAAATATCACCATTATTACAGTTCTGAATAATGACTGCGGTATCAAATGAACCAAGACCTTCCCGCGCCTCATCTTTGTGCTCATCGTTAAACTCTTTGATATATTTTTCACAAATTGCCTGTATGTTGGCATCAATGGTACTCACCAGCGAATTTCCGTCCACAGCCGGCACTGTGGTGCGCTCTAAAACGGAATCATCATTCAGATAACCATACTCTCTGCCATTTGTTCCATTCAGTATATCATTGTAATATTCTTCAAGCCCATAGGTACCATTATTATCTGTTCCTGTAAATCCAATCACATCGCAGGCAAGTGTGTCGTTTGGATATCGTCTGATGTATTCAGGCTCAAACCATACGCCGCTGATATTTCCCATCTTTTCATTTCCTTTTTGAGATGCTTTTTTATTATGCTCATTTTTTCTATCGAGAAAAGGACTCATTTCATCATAGGTAATTCTCTTTTTCAAAACACGATATTGTGAGCTGGGATTCTCTTTCACATATTGTTTCAGCTCCGTTAAATTCAGACCAAAACATTCTGATAACGCCGTCAGTGTTGGCTCTTCATTTTTTTTGTCATCCAGCATAAGTTTACAATCAAGAATTACATTATATACCTTCTCGCTTACCGCAAGAATTGTTCCATTTGCGTCGGTTATCGTTCCCCTTTTAAACGGCAATGTAGAAGAATCATACCGCTGCTGTGACAAAATTTTCTTTTGATAAACATTATGACTATCATACGCAATGACATATAATCTTGTCCCTAACCCTGCAAAAGCCAGCAGAATGATAATCATCATCACTGCCAGCTTTAAAGATTTTACTTTGTTGACATTTTTATTAACCCTTCGTTTATTTCTTCGACTATTTCTTCTTGCCATCAAATCACCTTACACATACATTCAATCTGCTATCTC
Source organism: uncultured Lachnospiraceae bacterium (assembly GCA_910586585.1). Taxonomy (GTDB): domain Bacteria; phylum Bacillota; class Clostridia; order Lachnospirales; family Lachnospiraceae; genus COE1. Next base: position 18,547 of record CAJUKA010000009.1, on the reverse strand, counting down.
ACTATATTGGCGTACATAGTCATTTCCTTCGCCTGTATACTCGATAACTTGTCCTTCCTTCGCATATTTCATACCCAATTCATTCACTGCAATACGTTTTATTTCGTCTAACTCAACACTACTCATAATTTTTGTATATGTCTCATCATTTGCAAGCCGCATCTCATTCAGCTGACTCTCTAATTTCGAAATACTTGAAATGTGGTTCGTAATATCTGAATGTAATTTCACATAACCCATAAGCACGCTGCATACAATGATAAGCGCTATCGCCATCACCGCAATATATCCTCTGTTCATTGGAACAGCTTTCACTTTGTATCTGCGTACTGCCCTTGTCCGATTTTGAGTTTTTTCTTTTTTTGCAGGTGCAGCCTGTAACTTACGAACCGCGCTCCCTTCTACATACGTATATCTTTCATCAGAACGCTTACTGCTGCCCTTTGCACTTCTGTTTTTTCTGCTTGTGCTTGTCCTAGATGATGAACCAGCATTCCTCATTGTTACCTCCATATCATTCCGAAAAAATATTAGACCCAAAAACCTCCCTTTATTATAGAAGTTCCAATGTTTCCCCTGTCTTTTGACAGTTCTTTAATGGACTAAATTCTTTCAAAAGTCCTCAGCTTTGCACTTTTCGATCTCGAATTTGCCTCCAGCTCTTTTTGTGATGGCAAAACTGGTTTTCTTGGTACTGCTTTACCATATGGAATCTTTCCGCATACACAAACCGGAAATTCCGGCGGACATGTGCATGGATTTTCCATCGTCCTAAAAAAGTTTTTCACAATCCTGTCTTCTAGCGAATGAAATGTAATAACACATAGTCTTCCCTGCGGATTTAATAAATTAACCAAATCCTCCAAAGAATCTTTTAGTACATCCAATTCATGATTGCATTCTATCCGGATTGCCTGAAATGTTCTTTTGGACGGATGACCGCCTACTGCACGCATTTTGGCTGGTATTGCTGCCTTTATGATAGCATTGAGTTCAAATGTTGTCTCGATTGGTTTGACAGATCTTGCCTGAACAATATGCTTTGCAATATTCTTTGCAAACTGATCCTCACCATAATCTTTAATCATTCTGTACAATGACGACTCATCATAGTCATTTACAATATCTCTGGCTGTCAGCTTCTGTCTTTGATCCATGCGCATATCAAGGGGCGTATCATATTTATAAGTAAACCCTCTCTCGACCGTATCAAGCTGATAGGAAGAAACTCCTAAATCAAGAAGAATTCCATCCACTCCTGCTATTCCTTTTTCCTGAAGCAATGCCTTTGCATTACAGTAATTATTTCTGAAAATTGTAACTTTATCACCAAATTTCTCTAATCGTTTCGTTGCTGCTTCTATTGCTGATGCATCTTGATCAATCCCATAAAAACAACCGTTTTCATTCAGTCGTTTGCATACCTCATAGGCATGTCCGCCGCCGCCAAGGGTACCATCCAAATAAATACCTCCCGGCTTAATGTTCAATGCTTGTATTGTCTCATCAAGCAAAACCGACGTATGTTTAAACTCCATCTTCGCATCCTTTCCTATTACAGCATTAATCCCAAATCTGACATATGTTCCGCGATATCATCCATATCGTCGTATTCTGAAACTTCTTCCCATTTCTCTTTATTCCAGATTTCAATTCGACCTCCCACACCAGCTAAAATGACTTCCTTATCCAAAGCTGCAAACGCTCTTAACACAGCGGGGAGCAGAATTCTTCCCTGCTTATCCACTTCAACATTCGCAGCACCTGCCAGAAAAAAGCGAACAAATTTACGGGATTCTTTATTTGTCAGTGGCAAAGCTTTGAGTTTTTCCTCAAAAGCAGTCCATTCTGTGTTGTCATATACAAAGAGACAGCCATCAAGCCCTTTTGTTACAACGAAATTATCTCCAAGAATTTCGCGGAATTTAGAGGGGATTATCAGCCTGCCTTTCGCATCTATCGTATGATTGTATTCACCCATGAACATACCAATCACCACCACACTATACCACTTCGTTCCACTTTTCACCACTTCAAAATATATTTTACATGAAAAAGGACAAAATAACAAGCATTTCTTCAATGGCATTCCGAATAAAAAATCATGTTAAAATTACATTATCCCAATTTTTTCTTCTAAATATTGCTTTTTTAACAAAAAAATTACTATATCTTGTTGTCAAATTAAAAAAGTGGAGAAAAATCCCTTAAAATTCTTTTCCTCTCCAGAAAAAAATTTAATAATTTCCTCCACGTTGATTTAATATCCTTTTATCCCACTAAATCAAAAAGACTGATTTGATTTGATTCTGGAATTTCACCCAGAAGTCCCAAATCCCCCATTAAGTCGATCACTGTTTTTGAAACTTTTGTTCTGCTTCTAAAATCATCTTTTGAAAGGAAAGGACCATCTTTTGCTGCCTCCATAATTGCATCTGCTGCCTTTTCACCAAGTCCTTCTATACTGCTTAGAGAAGGCATAATTTTATTATTTGTAATTTGAAAGTTTCTTGAATGTGCTATAAAAATATCAATGGGTTCAAATTCAAATCCTCTTGCATACATTTCCTGCACAATACGCATATCCCGAAGTGCATCTTGTTCCTTATTTGTTAAAGTATCGCTTCGTTTTCTATAATCAGCCATATTGCGTTCTAAGTGCTCGCGGCCCTGGCACATAATTTCATAAGAAAACGCCGAAGCTCTGATACTAAAAAATGCACAGTAATATGCAAGCGGATAATTTATCTTGCAATATGCAATGCGCCATCCCATCATAACATAGGCCGCCGCATGAGCTTTTGGGAACATATATTGTATCTTTTCACACGACCATGCATACCAGTCAGGCACATTATGATCGAGCATATCTTTCTTCCATTCGTCCCAGTTTGCACATTTTCCCTTTGCGACAGTTCCTTTTCGCACAGCCTCCATAATCTTAAAAGATTCCTCTGAGTCAAGCCCCATACCTATCAAATACGTCATAATATCATCTCGCGTACAGATGGCAGTTGAAATCGTTGCTTTTCCTTCTTGAATTAAGGTTTGTGCATTCCCTAGCCAAACATCCGTTCCATGCGACAGCCCTGATATTCTAACAAGATCAGAAAAATATTTTGGCTGCGCATCAATAACCATCTGCATCGCAAAATCTGTGCCAAATTCCGGAATTCCCAGACACCCAAGTTTGCACCCGCCGATATCTTCCGGAGCGATTCCAAGTGCTGATGTATTCTGAAAAAGGGACATAACCTCCTTATCATCAAGTGGAATCGTTGTTGGATCAATCCCTGTCAAATCTTGAAGCATACGAATCATCGTCGGATCGTCGTGTCCAAGAATATCAAGCTTCAACAAATTGTGATCAATCGAATGATAATCAAAATGTGTTGTAATCGTATCTGTTGTCATATCATTTGCCGGATGCTGCACTGGCGTAAACGAATCAATTTCCTCCCCTACTGGCAAAACAACAATACCGCCGGGATGCTGTCCTGTAGTGCGCCTTACTCCTACGCAGCCTTCCACAATACGGTTTATCTCGCTAGTACGCTTCTGTTTTCCGCGTTCTTCATAGTAATTTTTCACATATCCATAAGCTGTTTTGTCAGCCAGCGTGCCTATTGTTCCAGCGCGAAATGTCTGCCCATATCCAAAGATAACCTCTGTATATTTATGGGCCTTGCTTTGGTATTCACCTGAAAAATTAAGATCGATATCTGGTTCTTTATTTCCTTTAAAACCAAGAAATGTTTCAAAAGGAATATCAAAACCGTCTTTTATCAATTTTTGTTTGCAAATTGGACAATCCTTGTCCGGCATATCACAGCCTGCCATTCCTGCAAATTTTTTGACCTCCTCTGAATAAAAATCGCTGTAATGGCGGTTTTTGCAATAATAATGCGGACTGAGCGGATTCACTTCTGTGATTCCAGCCATCGTAGCCACAAAAGAAGAGCCAACCGATCCGCGTGAACCTACCAAATATCCATCCTCAACCGACTTCCAAACAAGTTTTTGTGCGATAATATACATCACAGCAAAACCATTGCTGATAATAGAATTCAATTCCCGCTTGAGTCTTGCCTCAACAATATCCGGAAGCACATCACCATACATCTCATGTGCCTTTCTATAACAAATGTCTGTCAGCTGCTGATCACTGTTTTCAATAACCGGCGGGCACTTGTCAGGACGTACTGGCGCTATTTTGTCGCACATATCTGCTATTTTGTTCGTATTTGTAATTACAATTTCCTCTGCTTTTTCGCTTCCCAGATAGGGTGCAAACTCTTCTAGCATCTCCTCCGTAGTATGCAGAAAAAGCGGTGCCTGATTATCTGCATCCTTAAACCCTTTGCCTGTCATAATGATACGCCTATATATTTCATCTTCCGGGTCCAGAAAATGTACATCACAAGTTGCCACCACAGGTTTATGAAACTGTTCGCCAAGCTTTACAACCTTTTTATTTAGTGCTATCAAATCTTCCTCAGAATTAATATTCCGATGGCGTTCAGACTCTATCATAAATTGATTGTTTCCAATAGGCTGTATCTCAAGATAATCATAAAAATGCACAATTTTGGCAATCTGTTCTTCACTCTGCCCATCAAGAAGGGCGCTGAAAAGTTCTCCTGCTTCACAGGCAGTTCCAATAATCAGCCCTTCTCTGTATTGTTCTATCAGGCTTTTGGGTATCAGCGGCCTTTTATAAAAATATTTTAAATGTGACTGCGAAATCAGCCTGTACAAATTGATTCGTCCTGTCTGATTTTTAGCCAAAATAATAATATGATATGAATGCAGTTTTCTGACTGCTTCCACACTTGATTTTCCCAGTTCATTCAAATCAGAAAGTGTTATAATCCCATCATTTTCAAGCATTTCTTTAAATTTGACAAATATCAATGCTGTGCACTCTGCATCATCAACCGCTCTGTGGTGATTCTCAAGTGATATTTTCAAGGTTTTTGCAACTGCATCAAGCGTATATTTTGCCTGACCTGTAAGCAGCGTTCTTGCTATAGCAACCGTATCTACATAGGTAAAGTCCACTGCAATTTTCTGTCTTTTTGCATTTTCTTGAATAAAGCTGACGTCAAAACTGGCATTGTGCGCCACTAACACTGCGTCTCCCACAAATTCCAAAAACTTTGGAAGAACCAAGTCAATCGTCTCCGCATCTATCACCATACTGTCATTAATGCTTGTCAATTTCTCAATCTCAAAAGGAATCGGAACTTTTGGGTTGACAAACGTTGAAAATCTGTCGGTTATCTCTCCATTTACCACCTTCACCGCACCAATTTCAATAATACGATTTGTGACAGGAGAAAAACCTGTTGTCTCAATATCAAACACTACATAGGTCTCATCTAATTTCTGCCCTTTATCATTCGTTACAATTCTTTTCAGATCATCTACCAAATACCCTTCTACACCATAGATTATTTTGAAATCATCATCCGAAGACAAAGCGTGGTTTGCATCAGGAAAAGCCTGTACACATCCATGATCTGTGATAGCGAGCGCCTTGTGTCCCCACTTCTTGGCACGTTTGATAATATCCTTCACATCCGAAACTCCATCCATATCACTCATCTTTGTATGACAATGCAGCTCCACACGTTTTTTTGCACTATTATCCATGCGACCTGTAGTAAAGTCAGGTATTTTCATGACACCAACGACGGAACCTATCGTAAGTTCTCTGTCGAATGTATCGTTCACCGTGACGCCTTTTAATTTCAAAAACGCCCCCAATTTAATATCGCTCATCAATTCGTTTAACTGTTCATTGTGCACAAACATCTTTACTTTGATTGTATCTGTAAAATCTGTTATCTCAAAGCTTACGATTGTACGTTCATTCCTAAGTTCACGTGTATCTAATGTACGCACCTTACCTCTGATTGTCACTTCGCCCATTTCGCCCCAGATTTCTTCAATGCGAATGCTCTCATCCTCGAAATCCCGTCCAAAAATAACATTGGGATTGTCTGAACGTTTAAGCGGTCTTCTCTGAGAACTTCTCTCTGTGCCTTTTTCAAATTTGCCAAATGACTTCTTTTCTGAACCATAAGAAGCCGCTTCCTTTTTGGGTACTGGCGCTGGCATGGAAATGGTCGATTCTTCTATATTTAGATTGGTTGTATGCTGAGAATCAACTATCTCATCTTCTCTTGCAGTACCTACCAAACGATTACGGATTCCCTCCACAATCTTTTTGATGCGGATTTCATCTTCTTTTTTGTATTTGCTTTCTTTTGCTGGTTTGTATGCAGTCTGGAACTTAACTCGAAATCCACACCGCTCATTCAACACTTTATCCATAATCGCAATAAGCTCATCCTCTTTGGACTTTGCAATTACACCGTCCTCAAGAACAAGCTCCATGATATCTTCCTGGGGAAAGCTGATATCTGCCTGTTTGAACATCATATAAAGCATATGTTCACACCCTTTTAATTCCATAAGAATGCTTTCCCTGTATGTATCCAGCAGTTTTTCGGGGCTATACTGCCCCGAAAGCACAAATTTCTCATATAATTTTATATGGATATAATTTTGAGGAAAAAACTGCTTTTTTATTTCGCTTTCAACAAGATATATTTTTTCTTTTTCTATCAACCGTTCGCTTCTGATGTAAATGCGCAGAAAATCTTTTCGTTTGGTTGCTGTAATTCGTTCCACCACCACTTGTTCAAACAAATCTTTTAGCATACCATCTAATTTCAGATTCGGAAATGCTTCAAAAAATACCTTTTCCATCCATCCTCCCGCTGATGTCTACTTCTATCCAAAATCGTTTATTTCGTTTTTTCCCAATGATCCAGCTCATACTTTAATGTATCTAAAAGTGCATGTTCTGGAACTTTTTTCACAATCTCACCCTTTTTAATCAAAAGACCTTCTCCAATCCCGCCTGCTATTCCAATATCTGCTTCCTTTGCTTCACCTGGTCCATTGACTGCACATCCCATTACTGCTACCTTTATATCAAGATCATATCCCTGAACCATTGTTTCTACCTGATTTGCCAAGCCAATCAAATCTATATTTGTCCGACCACACGTAGGACATGAAACAACTTCAATCCCTCCTGTCCTAAGCCCAAGCGCACGTAGTATCAGCTTGGCAGACTTGATTTCCTCAACGGGATCTCCTGTCAGAGATACTCGGATGGTATCACCAATCCCCTGATAAAGAATAATACCCAATCCCACTGCAGATTTAATATTTCCGCTCATAACCGTACCCGATTCCGTAATTCCCACATGCAGCGGATATTGTGTTTTATCTGCCAAAATCTCATGGGCTTTGACACACATTGTTACGTCCGAGGATTTGATGCTAATCACGATATTGTCATATCCAAAATCTTCTATCATATGCACTTTGTCAAGCGCACTCTCTACAATTCCTTCCGCAGTAACACCATGGTATCTCTCTATAAGTTCTTTTTCCAAGGAGCCGCTGTTTACCCCCACGCGAATTGGTATCATCCGCTCCCTAGCAGCCTTTACCACTTCTGAGACCTTTTCCCGTCCGCCTATATTTCCTGGATTGATTCGGATTTTGTCAGCTCCATTTTCTATTGCTGCAATCGCCATCTTATAATCAAAATGAATATCTGCCACCAAGGGGATTGTAATTTCCTTTTTGATCTGTGCCAATGCTTTTGCTGCCTCTATTCCAGGTACCGTACATCGGACTATTTCACAGCCTGCCTGTTCAAGTCGTTTAATCTGATTGATGGTAGCTGTTACATCATCTGTTTTTGTATTTGTCATGGATTGTATTAAAACAGGATTTCCGCCGCCAATTACTCTGTCGCCTATCTGAATTACTTTTGTATGCTCTCTGTACATCGTTTTATTCCTCTCTTTGTTTATTATGAAAAAATCCTTGCAATGTCATTATAAAGTACAAATACCATCAATATCATAAGCGCCACAAAACCTATAAAATGGACAATTCCTTCTTTGTCAGGTGAAACAGGCTTCCCGCGAATCACCTCCACAAACATAAACAAGAGTCTGCCGCCATCAAGCGCTGGCAAAGGCAGCAAATTCATCACGCCTAAATTGACGCTGAGCAGCACCGCAAAATTGATCATTGTCAAAACAACCGTTGGCAAACCATATGGTTTCGCCACCTCTATCGTTTCATCAATCGTTACCGCAATTCCTACTGGTCCTGACAAATCATTTGCAGAAAGTTTTCCTTGAACTAACATTAATAAGCTCTTTACTGTTGTTTTCAGCCAGTATCGCACTTCATATGCACTGTATTTTATCAAATTTAAGCCTTTACACTTGATGGTTTCACCTATTTGAAAGCCTATATAATATCTGTTGTCCTCCTCACTAAACTTTGGTGTAACCGTCGTTGTATATTTTTTTCCATCACGCTTATATTCAATTTCCATTGGCTCACCTTTGCTAAAGGCTGATGCAAAGGTAACCTCTCCCTGCAGATATATGCGCTCCCCGTCCATTTTGGTAATAAGGTCCCCTTCTTTTAGCCCTGCTTCCTTCGCAGGATATCCCTCGGACAAAGAATTGATAACAGGAATCACCTCACCCGAAAATCCAACTACAATCAGCGACAATAAAAATGCAAGGATAATGTTAAAAAACGGTCCGGCAAATACCGTTGCAATCCTAGCCCAGACATTGGCATCATTAAAAGCGCCCTCCGGTTTTTCAGACTTTTTATCACCGTTTGGGTTCTCTGTCTCATTCTCTACTGAGTAAACACCATCCTCACCTTCGAACATACAGGCGCCGCCGATTGGAAAAAGCTTCAGCACATACTTCGTTTCCCCTTTGGTAAACTTTATAATATCAGGACCCATTCCGATAGAAAACTGCAATACTTTAATACCATTCAATTTTGCAATAAGAAAATGTCCCAATTCATGCGCTATTACCACCACTCCAAATATTAGAACAAATACGATTATTGTTACAATCATACCTCCATTTTTCCTCCCTTTACGATGTATGCACTCTCAAATATCAGGCACAAAAAGACTTCGAGCGTATTTCATACCAATCAATTCCATTGTTTCCTTTTGTGTTGCCAGAATATCCTCCACATCTGGATTTTCTATCTTTTTATGTGCATCCATACACAATTCAATAATCTCCGGAATTTGCAAAAACTTTATTTTCCGTTCTAAAAACAGACTTACTGCGCACTCATTAGCGGCATTAAAAACAGTCGGTATGCTTCCACCCTCTTGCGCTGCCCGCAGAGCAAGTTTCAGACCCGGAAATGTTTCCATATCCGGTTTCTCAAATGTAATACTGCCAAGTTCATAAAAATCTACTCTCTTTCCCGTCATAGGACGTCTGTCGGGATAAAACAGCGCATATTGAATTGGCAGTTTCATATCAGGCATCCCAAGCTGTGCGATGATGCCCCCATCAACATACTCAACCATAGAATGTATAATGCTTTGCGGATGCACAATCACCTGAATCTGAGACAGATCCATCTGAAAAAGCCACTTGGCTTCCATCACCTCAAGTCCTTTATTTACAAGTGTTGCTGAATCAATTGTTACCTTACTGCCCATTGACCAGTTCGGATGATTCAATGCATCTTCAAGCCGTACATGCTCAAGTTCTGATTTGGTTTTTCCGCGAAAAGGTCCTCCTGATGCAGTAATCAAAAGTTTACTGATTCGCTCCTTGTTTTCTCCCTGTATAGACTGGAATATTGCACTGTGTTCACTATCAACCGGAAGAATGGATACGCCCATCTGCGCAGCAAGCGGCATAATAATATGACCTGCTGTAACAAGTGTCTCCTTATTTGCAAGCGCGATATCCTTATGTGCTTTAATCGCAGCAATCGTTGGCTGAATACCAATCATACCCACTATGGCTGTTACCAGTATTTCAGAATCCTCCATCTCTGCAACTCCAAGCAGGCCTTCCATTCCGGGAAGCACTTCAATATCCATATCAGACAGTCGTATTTTTAATTCTTTGCACATCTTTTCACTTTGAAGAGACACAAGACGCGGCTTAAACTCCCTTACTTGCTTTTCCAATAAATCAATATTGGCCCCTGCTGCCAGACCAACTACTTGAATATCAGGATTGTCTCGTACAATCTCAAGTGTCTGTGTACCAATAGAACCTGTAGAACCTAGTATTGCTATTTTTTTCACAAAAATACTCCTTTTCCCACGATATACTCTCGCAATATCAAGTATAATGGAGATTCCGAGAATACATCTATGATATAGTATATTAAAATGCTGTTTGTCCTATTTCAAGAAGAATCATAATTAAAAAATAAGTAATTGGTGCTGTAAAAATCACACTGTCAAAACGGTCCATAATACCCCCATGACCAGGTATGAGTTTTCCATAATCCTTTATTTCAAAGTTTCGTTTCACCGCAGATGCCGCTAAGTCACCAACCTGGGAAATCACAGAACCCACGCCGCCCACAACTGGCAAAATCAGCACAAGCTGCTGCGTCTCCAAAGTAACATCCATAAAATAACCAAATAATGCGCCAACCAATACAGAGCCGACAATTCCGCCAACAGAACCTTCAATGGACTTCTTGGGGCTGAGTACAGGAGCCAGTTTATGTTTTCCTATCATCACTCCCACAAGATATGCACAAGTATCTGATATCCACGAATTAATAAAAATCATCCATACCAAATAAATACCATTCTCCAACTGTCTTGTCAAAAAGACAAATGACAGCATCACAGGTGCATATATCAATGAAAAATACGTGCTCATTACCTGATTGGCATGATATTTAGGAAAGGTAAATACATAGGCAAACATCAGTGCTATCAATGCCATAATCATTATCATTAAAGTATACGAAGTATTTTGTGTCAAAAAAGTTACAAAATAATAACACGTAATGATAATTAAGCCCATTACTTCAAGGCTGTTTATCTTTTTATAATTCCCCAAATTATCTTTCTGCCGAATACCACACGCCTTTGTCAGCTCCAAGAAACCAATAATAGAAATCCCATATAATACCACTGCCAATATGATGCCGCCTGGAAGAATAGAAACAAGTGCCGCTATCACAAGCAATACCGCACTGATAGTTCTTTCTTTACTTATTTTCCCTAGAATATTAGAAGCCATACATTACTCCTCCTCAACAAGGCCATATCTTCGATCTCTTTTTTCATATACTTCCACAGCCTTTGCAAGTTCATTCTTATCAAAATCGGGCCAAAAAACAGAAGTAAAATAAAGCTCTGCATAAGAAGCCTGCCATAGCAGATAATTGGAAATTCTCTGTTCGCCAGATGTTCTTATCAATAGATCAGGATCTGGCAAACCTGCTGTATCAAGTTCCGCTGCAATCTTTTTATCATCAATCTCCTCCGGTTTGAGCACTCCAGCCGCTACTTTGTCTGCAAGCTTTACAACAGCTCTTCTAATCTCATCACGCCCTCCATAATTTATTGCTATCTGAAAATGAAGCCCTGTATTGTATTGTGTAGCCTGTTCCAACTTCTCGATACTTGTTCTCAAATCCTCTGCAAGACCTGATTTGTCACCGATAACACGCACACACATATTATTTTTTTGTGCCCGCTTGATACTGTTTTTCATATAGTTTCTGAGCAATTCCATCAGCATTGCCACCTCACTGTCAGGTCTTGTCCAATTCTCTGTTGAAAACGCATAGACCGTAAGGTAATTAATTCCCATATGATAGGCATCTTCACATATCTGCTCAAGCGTTTTTGCCCCCTGCACGTGCCCGGCTGTACGCGGAAGCCCTTTCGCTTTGGCCCAGCGGCCATTTCCATCAAGAATGATTGCTACATGATTGGGTACACTCATTCCTACTCCTCCTTTTTTAATCACTGCGTGATAGCACTAAAGTGTAAAGTCGCTTTTCATCGAATTTCAAAATTTTTGCATAGTGCGAAAAAATCGTCGCTTTACAGCAACGATTTAAGGCAAAAAGGGGCACTGCACGCCCCTTTTGTTTCGAGCATTTCCTTACTCAATGAATTCAGTGCAATAAATATAACAAATTATACCGTAAGAATTTCTTTAGACTTCTCATCAATAGCTTTATCAACATCCTTAATATATTTGTCTGTCATCTTCTGAACAGCATCTTCTAAGTCCTTAATTTCATCCTCTGATATCTCTGTCTTAGCAAGCTTTTTGAAAGAATCATTTGCATCTCGTCTGATATTACGAATTGCTACCTTGCATTCTTCCCCTTTCTTTTTCACATCCTTAACAAGGTCTTTTCTGCGTTCCTCTGTAAGTTCAGGAAATACAAGGCGAATTACAGATCCATCATTACTGGGAGTAATTCCAATATCAGAAGCCAAAATTGCTTTTTCAATCGCTTTGATAAGGCTCTTTTCCCACGGAGCTATCTGAATCATTCTAGCTTCTGGAATCGTAATATTACCAACCTGCTGAATTGGTGTCATTGTTCCGTAATAATCAACCTTTACCTTATCAAGCACATGAGGGTTTGCGCGGCCTGCACGTATTGTTTGATAATCCGATAAAAGAAAATCAAAAGCTTTCTGCATTTTGTCATCGTATGTTTTTACTCTTGCGTCCATTTTCTATATCCTCCTGAATATTTATTATTTTTTGATACAGTTTATAAAACCCTCATGTCACACAACAGCTTTAAACTGTTATTACAGTACCATTTGAATTTCCTCTTACTGTATTTATTATACTGTTTTCTTCATTCAATCCAAAAATAGTCATTGGCATCTTATTTTCCATGCAAAGCACTGCTGCTGCCAAATCCATCACGCCAAGCTTTCTATCAATAACCTCTATAATTGATATTGTATCAAATTTCTTTGCATCTTTATTCAACTTTGGATCGGAATCATATACGCCATCAACTGCTCTGGCTGACAAAATCATATCTGCCTCTATTTCAACTGCTCTGAGTACTGTTCCCATATCTGTTGAAAAATACGGATGCCCTATACCGCCTGCAAAAAATATTACTTTCCCTGATTCAAGCGCCATGATTGCTTTGTCTTTTGAAAAAAGCTCTGTAAAAGATGCACATTGGAAAGGTGTGAAAATCTCTGTGTCCATACCTACCGATCGAAATATTTCAGATACATAGATACAATTCATAACAGTGGCAAGCATTCCTATCTGATCCGCTTTTGTGCGGTCAATTGTCTTGCTTGTTCTTCCGCGCCAGAAATTCCCTCCGCCAATTACAATGCCTGCTTGTACACCACTGTCAACAATTTCTTTGACTTGTTTTGCCACTGCTGTGATGGTAGGTTCATCAAACCCCATTTCTTTTTCGCCTGCAAGCGCCTCTCCACTCAGTTTCAATAGTATTCTTTTCATAATCTGCTGGCTCCTAATTTTTATTTTCTATTTTTTTTCACATCATCAAAGAAAGAGGCTGGCCTGATATCCGCATAGCATTGTGAGCACAAACCTTCAATTACCGCACCATTATTGATCTGTACAGACTTTGATTTGATATTTCCCATTACAATTGCTGATACATCAAGAATTACAGGTCCATGGACATCAATATCCCCCTTAACTGCTCCTGCAATTACAGCACTTGAAGCAAAAATATTGCCAATCACAACAGAACTCTGGCCAACTTTAACAGTGCCCTTACTCTTTATTTCTCCATTTATCTGTGCAGATTCTGCATAAATTTCAGCGGCAGAAGAATTTCCTGTGATACTTCCTGTCACATTCAGCTTTCCAGAGATATCAATGTTGCCATTAATATTTCCAATTAAATTCATATTTCCACTGCAAGTTACATCGCCAGTTATCGTCATACCTTTTGTAATCACTGCAGTATCCTTAGAATCCGCAGCATTTGGCTCTGTCTCAGGTTGCGGTACCGATGCCTCACTTGCAGATGCAGGTTCTGAAATATTTTGAACTGCTTCATTTGGCGTTTGTTCTGGCTGCATATCCATCTGTTGTGGCTCGCTGATATTTGTTGCTTCAACTTCCTGCATTGGCTGCTCAATACCTGAGTTGACAAGCTCCATATTCGATGCCATCATTGGAGCAGCCGTTGTGATTGCATCATTTTGAATCTGCCCTTCACCGACATTAATACTATCATCAAAAGATAATTCTGCTGCTGTTTCATTTTCCGTTTGTGGCAATGCTCCTGCTGCTAATTCGTCTTCAAGAGCGGCTGCGTCTTTTTTAATCATTGTCTCAAAATCAGAAAATCCCGTATCTGTCACGCCTCCAAATAAATCTCCAGGATCTGATACACCCTCTGCATTCATGTTCAGATCAACCATTGTATCTTCAACTCCCAAATCATTTGCTGATTGTGATAAATCCTGTTTTAAATCCTGAAAAAAACCCATTATAAACTATCCTCCAATTTTGTTTTGCATTTATATATTCTTATTAAATAGTGCTATTACTTTTTAGTGAAGATGCTGCACCTGTACTGTATCTTCTGAAATCGGCAGCATCACTGTATTCTCTGACGCCAGTATCTTTTCTATGATTTGAGGCAGCGCATCAACCGTTGATTTTTTTCCGGCTGCATCATGAAATAAAATTACTACATTATTGTATTTATCTATATTATCTAGTACATTTTTTACTATCTGATCTGCATTGACAGAATCCCCCATAGCATCTCCTCCTGATACATTCCAGTCAAAATATATCATATTCTCTTCATCAAGATATGCAATAAGCTCTTTCATATCTACTTGGCTTATTGTGTTGCTGCTTCCTCCTGGAAATCTCACGATATTGCAGTCCGTGCCTGTGAGTTCGTACAAAAAGTCATGAAGCTTCATCAAATCTTGCTTATAGGCATCCAAGGATGCATAAATCTCTTTGTACTTATGGCTGTAAGAATGCATACCCAAAGTATGTCCATCTTCTACAATGCGTTTATACTGTTTCTCATAATTCTTTTTTCCTACTACAAAAAAGGTTGCCTTGACCCCATATTGATCTAGGATATCAAGAATTTTGTCTGTGTTTTGACTTGGGCCATCATCAAATGTAAGGTAAACTTTTTTAATCCCTGAACTTTTGTCGTCTGCTCCATCCCATACAATACTGTTTTCAAGCTTCGCGACTTTTTCAATATCTGCATCTTCGGACTCATACAGCATACTGGCATCTACATCAGGTATCTCAAATATCCCTCCAAATGATTCCGTATCCCCAATATTCGCACTTGTATCCCGAAGCGCCTGTATACTTTCTTCTAACCCGTCCACTTTTTTGCCAAGCTGAATTACCTGCACAAGCATCACAATACAGACAGCAATCATCATAAGTACAAGTATCGACACAATCACATTTGCAAAATTCCATTTTTTTCTGTCTGTCGATTCATCAGATGTAACATTCTTATCAAGTTGCGTCCTGTTCTGTTCCTGAGACATTTGTTACCCTTCCGGCTTTTTTATTCATATTTATACATGCATTGATTATAACATAGAATCCCTACTTTAGAAAAGAACTTTTTCAAAGTTTATTCTAAATCCTCATTATAGTGTGCTCTTTCCCCGCCAATATATTTTGCTCTTGCTCTTGCACAGACAATATGCGCACCACCTATTACAGGATGCTCTATTCTCACTGGAACTGCTACTGGCTTTATATGCATTCCTATCAGCGTATCTCCAATATCAATTCCTGCATGAGCCTGTATGTGCTCTACTGCCACTGGATCATCCATATGTTTCCAGGCTGCTGTAGAGAATGAACCTCCTGCTTTTGGCTGTGGTATCACATTTACTTCCTCATAACCAAACTGTTCTGCAGCCTTCCTCTCCAAAATAAGCGCTCTGTTAAGATGCTCACAACATTGTGTTGCGACTGCTATTTGCTTTTCTTGAAATGCTTTGTAGATTGCTAAAAATACAGCTTCCCCAAGTTCCACATTTGAATAGGACCCAATTTTATGCGCCGCAATCTCACTTGTCGAACAGCCAATTACTACGAGACATCCTGGTTTCAGTTCCACCTGCTCCAAAAATTCCTTAACTACTCTTTTTGCGTCATTTATTTCCTGCTCAAACATCATTATAACCATTTCCTTTCCATATTGAATCTAATATTCTGTGATAAAACACAAATCCTAATTTTAGTTTATTCTTCCCGAATAAACTTATCACAATCAATAAATTTTTTCAATAAGACATATGATAATTGACAAATAACAATAATAACGTTATGATTATTTTAGTGTTCCTAATAAGAACAACTATATTCCATTGTAGTTTGGCGAATAAAAACAATGGACAAATTTTCAATCAGCGTAAAGCTGCAAAGACACATGAAAATTAATCACACATGAGTTTGTCAAAGCGACTTTACCTTAATAACCGTCATATAACGGCTAAAAGTTAGGAGGAGATTTTATGCCAAAATTAAATGAAAATTATTTAAATCTAAAAGAAAGTTATCTTTTCTCAGAAATCGCCCACCGTGTAAATGCTTATACAGCCGCTAATCCCGAAAAAAAAGTAATTCGTTTGGGAATTGGCGATGTTACGCTCCCTCTTGGTTCTGAAATGATTACGCAGCTTCATGAAGGTGTAGATGCACTCGCAAGTGCAGAAACCTTCAAAGGCTATGGCCCAGAGCAAGGATACGATTTTCTTCGCAGTGCCATTGTTGACTATTACTGCCAAAATAATGTATCCATCGAATCAAGTGAAGTATTTATATCTGATGGCGCCAAAAGTGATACTGGAAATATTACCGATCTTTTTGACAAGGACAATGTTATTCTTATTCCCGATCCTGTCTATCCTGTTTATGTTGATACAAACATAATGAATGGAAGACAAATTACCTTTATTGATGCAAATGAAGATAATCATTTTCTTCCTATGCCTAATTACAATATTCATGCAGATATTATCTACATTTGTTCCCCAAACAATCCGACTGGAGCCGCCTATAATAAAGAACAACTCAAAGAATGGGTTGATTATGCACTTGAAAACAATGCCATTATTCTGTATGATTCCGCATATGAATGTTTTATAACTGATAAAAACCTTCCCAGGAGTATTTATGCGATTGAAGGCGCCAAAAATTGTGCTATTGAATTTTGTTCTTTATCAAAGACAGCTGGGTTTACAGGAACGCGATGTGGATATACTATTATTCCTCATGATTTAAAGTTCATAGCATCGACAGGGAAGAATTTATCTTTGAATGCTATGTGGAATCGTCGTCAAACCACCAAATTCAATGGGGTATCCTATATTGTTCAAAGAGGTGCCGCTGCTGTATTTTCAGCTAAAGGAATGGCGCAATGTAGACAAAATATTAAATACTATCAGGAAAATGCAAAAATTATCTCTGATGGACTTTCCAAAAAAAATATTACCTATTTCGGGGGAATCAATTCTCCTTATATATGGTTTAAATGTCCAAATGACATGGATTCCTGGGAATTCTTTGATTATCTTCTGAACAACGCTCAAGTTGTTGGTACGCCTGGCGCTGGATTTGGAAAAAATGGGCAAAAATTCTTCCGCCTTACTTCGTTTGGAAGTCGTGAAAATACGATCGAGGCAATGGCAAGAATTGATAAATTATTTGCCTAATCGTGCCCCTGTGCAATCGAGTAGGGAAGTTTCCTTCCCCTACTCGCGCGCCGGCGTCCGTCAGCTTCTGCTGACATTTTTCCTTTGGACGCCGTGTGCATAAAAAACCCTGCCAGGTAAAACCTGTCAGGGGGCTCTAAGACTATATTTTACTTTGCGAGACGCATCCTACTTATATTTACAACAAATATTTGTAATGGCCATACGGCCCGACAAACGACAGGCATCGCATGATGTCAGTTCTATTATATAAAATAAATCTTATTCTTCAAATATCACTCAATTAAGCAAGAGTAACATTTGCAGCTCTGAGCTTAGAGCTGTTCTTCGGATCCTGTTCAATATCAAAGGTTACTTTCTGACCTTCCTCAAGAGTTTTGTATCCATCTGAAACAATTGCTGAAAAATGTACAAAGACGTCTTCTCCTGTACCTTCATTTGTGATGAATCCATATCCCTTTTGAGCATTGAACCACTTTACTGTTCCATTATTCATATTCAGAACCTCCATTAAAATATTTGTGTATTCTCCATGACCCCAAAAAAAACTGACTCTCTCTGCAATTCAAATGGAATGATTTGCAGAACAAGTCAGCGCATAGTTCTAATTGAATACTCTAAAATTTTATCACCTTTATAAAATAAAGTCAATAAAATTTTAGGAAAAAATATTATGGTAACAACTTATATCATTTTATACTTAAAATCTCTTATAAAACAAAAAAATAGCGAAGGGGGGATTTGAACCCTCGACACCGCGGGTATGAACCGCGTGCTCTAGCCAACTGAGCTACTTCGCCGCTTACTCTATTCATCTAAGTTAAGAGAAATTCCCTCAAAACCGAATACAGATTACTTCTTTATCTATCCTATTTTTTCTTTCTTCCCTATAAGCATTCCTTCGCCTTCTGCCTTCCAGGATAAGCCCTCGACCTA
>CAJUKA010000008.1 GCA_910586585.1 uncultured Lachnospiraceae bacterium | reverse complement strand
AGACGCACGAGAGAAACTTTTAAGAGGCCCTTTCGAATGAAAGTTTCTCTCAGAAGGGGTGCGTCGAAGGGACTGTAGCTTTAGTGCCGTCGCGCAGCGACTTAAATTAGGAGGTTTACGTATGCGTCTGTTGCTTGCAGAGGATGAAGTATCGCTTTCCAAAGCGGTAACAACAATATTAAAAAAGAATAATTATACTGTCGATTTGGCCTGTGATGGGGTAGAAGCTCTGGAGTATTTGGAAACAAATGAATACGATGGCGTGATACTTGATGTTATGATGCCTCGCATGGATGGAATCAGCGTTCTCCAGCATCTTAGAAAAGCAGGAAACTGTGTTCCGGTGCTGATGCTGACCGCAAGAGCGGAAATTGATGATAAAGTGCTGGGACTAGACAGCGGTGCAAATGACTATCTCACCAAACCATTTGCAGTGAAAGAACTATTGGCGCGCATCCGTGCCATGACCAGAAGCGGTATTGCAGGGGTTCAGCCAGATTCCTGCCTGCATTTTGGAAACATTACACTGGACTGCGCCGCGTTTGTATTGTCGTCACCGTTTGGAAGCATTACACTAGCAAACAAGGAGTTTCAAATACTCGAATTTATGATGAGAAATGCAGGGCAGATTCTTTCAGCGGAACAGTTTATGAATAAAATATGGGGATTTGAATCCAATGCAGAGAGCCAGGTTGTATGGACCTATATTTCGTATTTGAGGAAAAAGCTTGCGGCACTTAAGGCGGACGTGGAGATTAAGGCAAGGCGCAACTTAGGCTATTCTTTGGAATTGTTATAACAGAAATCAAGAGGTTTATTGGGTATGATAAAGAAACTGAGAATAAAATTTATCCTCCTATCAACGATTTCGCTTTTGCTGCTGCTGGGTATTATTGTGATATCCAGCAGTTTGCTTACGTACAGAGAACTGGTGTCAAATGCGGACAGAGTTCTTGAAATGATTGCAGAGAATGGCGGTTCCCCGCCGCATAAAACTCCACATGAAAAGCCGCGTGAAAAAAGAGCCTTTTTGGAAAATAAGGATAATCGCGTATTCAGCGAATTTTGGGAAGAACAAATGTTGTCTCCTGAACAAATATATGAGGCAAGGTTTTTTATAGCAGATATATCGTCAGATGGACAGATTCTGGAAGTCAATACGGAAAGCATTATGATGGTAGATGATGAGGATGCGCAGCAATATGCAAGACTGGCCCAGGAAAGCAAAAGCACAAAAGGATTTCTGGATGAATTTCGTTTTACAAAGGTTTTAACACAAGAGGACATACATATTATTTTTTTAGATTGCGGAAGAAAATTGTATACCTTTAAAATTACGACTTTTATACATTGCCTGATATCCTTTGCGGGTTTTTTGGGTATTTTTATTATAATTGTGTTTTTTTCCAAGAAAATTGTGCAGCCTGTATCAGAAAGCTATGAAAGGCAAAAACAATTTATTGCTGTAGCAGGGCATGAACTCAAGACGCCTATTACGATTATAGATGCGGATGCAGAAGTTCTTTCTATGGAAATTGAGGGGGAGAATGAATGGATTCAGGATATCTGCGCACAGACTAGGCGGATGACGGCGCTTACAAACGACTTGATATGCTTATCGCGCATGGACGAGCATCGGCAGCAATTTTCCATCGTTGATTTCTCGATATCCGATGTTGTCAGTGAAACTGCTTCGTCTTTTCAGACACTAGCACACAGCAAGGGAATGGCGATTCATACAGAGATAGCTTCCATGCTTTGTTGTCATGCTGATGAGGGTAGCGTCCGGCAGATTACAAGTATTCTTTTGGACAATGCAATTAAATATACAAAACCAAATGAAGATGGCAGTTTTGAAGATATTTTGTTAAAACTGGAGAAAAAAAGCCATACAATTATCTTGTCTGTAAAAAACCATGCACAAACAATAGACGAGGAGCAGTTGGGAAAATTTTTTGACCGGTTTTACAGAACAGAGCAGTCAAGAAATTCGGAGAAAGGAGGATATGGATTGGGACTGTCAATTGCAAAGGCAATGGTAGAAGCGCAAAAGGGAAGAATCGTCGCAGCAGCTCCGGATTTAGAATCCGTACAGATCACCGTTATGCTGCCTGCTGGGAAATTGAGCAGAGCAGACAGCGCGTGATCAGCAATCCCTGTAGAGGTAGATTCAAAAATGAATGTATCAGCATGATTGTTAATCATCGTCAACCTTTTCTAGTGTAAAGATAAACTCTGTTCCGACGCCTTCTGTGCTGACAACATTGATGTTTTCGTTGTGGGCTTGAATGATTTCCTTGGTGATAGAAAGTCCAAGTCCAGTACCTTTTCGGTCCTTGCCACGCGAGAGATCTGTTTTATAAAAGCGGTTCCAGATAAGGCGTACACTGTCCTTTGGAATCCCAATTCCATTATCTTTCACAGAAACCAGCAGCTTATTTGATTTTTCAATCGTTTCTATTTTGATACAAGAATTTTTGTGACTGAATTTAATGGCGTTGTCCACCAGATTGTAAAGAACCTGCTGGATTTTGACAAGATCTGCATTCACAAACATTTCTTCTCCGGTAAGTACTAGTTCAATCGAAATAAGTTTCTGCCGGCAGGTTCCCTCAAAAGATGCGGAGGTATTTTTAATAACCTGATTGATGTCAAAATTGCTTCTATCCAAAATCATTCCCTTGGTATTGAGATTGTTTAGGGTAAGCAGCGAGTTTGTGAGTCCGGTTAGGCGATCCGTTTCATTGAGCACGACAGAAAGATATTTTTCGTGCATTTCAGGCGGAATCGTTCCGTCAAGCATCGCTTCTAAATAACCGCGCATGGAGGTGAGCGGTGAGCGGAAATCATGGGATATATTTGCGACAAGACGTTTCTGGTTGTCTTCACTCTTTGCAACTTCGTTTGCCATATATGCCAGAGAAGCGGCAAGATAGCCAATTTCATCTTCGCTGTCTAGCTGAAACTCATATCTGAAATTTCCGATTGCGTATTGTTCGGTAGCATGTGTAATTTTACGAAGTGGAAGATAAACCATTTCAGTAAAAAAGAGCAGAATAATGAGCGACAGCAAAAAAAGAATAACAAGTGTTATATATGAAATATTCAAAAGGGAGTTGCAGGAACGCTGCAAACTTTCCATAGATGCATGAATAATAACATAGCCTTTGACTTTGTATTGAGATGTAATCGGTGCAAAGGCAGATATCATTTCTTTGTCAAACATACCAAAAAAATTCCCAACAGTATAAAAGGAACTTTGGGTAATCGTTGGACTAAAATTCGGAATGGTAATTGAATTTTCAATGTCAGGCGGGGTGCTTGAATCAAGGACTATCAGCCCAGAAGGATTGACAATCCAAATGGAAGCATCGACAAAGGTGCCGATTGCTTCTATTTGGCGCCAGACGGATTCAAGAGTAATTTCGCTGTTGTACAAATCGGTAGCATAGGAATCCGATATTAGAAGAGCTTCTTTATATAAGGTATCCGCCCGTTCCCGCTTCATATGCTCAAGAGTCATGCTTGAGGTGAAGGTGGCGACTACAATGAAACCGAAAAATGCAAAAATAAGATATGCCAGCACAAATTTTAAATAGAGTGTTCTTTTCACTTAGATTCGATTCCTTTCTAAAACGTTCATAAATAGTAAAAAAGGCAACAGTTCAGCCATGCCCATTCATAAGTTTTCGGGTTGTATATTCATTTTGTATGGCTGAACTGTTATCAAAAATACATTAGTTTCTGACTTCGAATTTGTAACCAATTCCCCAGATAGTCGCAATGCGCCATGATTCATGATCCTTGATTTTTTCCCGAAGTCTTTTGATATGAACATCGACAGTTCGGGTATCGCCCACATATTCATATCCCCAAATCTGGTCAAGGAGCTGCTCCCTTGTAAAAACACGGTTGGGAGAAGCCGCAAGAAAATAAAGAAGTTCAAGCTCCTTGGGGGGCATTTCAACAGTTCTGCCATTATAGATAACAGAGTAGTTTGTGAGATTAATGGTGAGACTGGGATAGGTCACTTGCTTGGCATTTGATACCGGTGCAGAAGGTGCGGAAGCCTTGTAACGCCGGAGAACGGCTTTGACACGTGCAACAAGCTCTTTGGTGTCAAAAGGTTTTTCCAAGTAATCGTCTGCGCCTAACTCAAGGCCAAGTACCTTATCAAATACCTCTCCCTTTGCAGAGAGCATAATAATTGGTGTCTGCGACTTTTGGCGGACTTCGCGGCACACTTGATAACCGTCTATTCCCGGAAGCATCAAGTCAAGAAGTATCAGGTCGGGAGAAAATCCACTGATTTCCTGCAAGGCTGATTCGCCGTCATAGGCAATTTTTGTCTCAAAACATTCCTTTGTCATATACAGCGAAATAAGCTCTGCAATATTTTCATCATCATCTACAATTAATATTTTTTGTTTGTTACCCATAATTTTCCTCGTTTCTGTGTAGCTTTTATTATTTAAACTCAACAATTGTTACGCCGGAATCCCCTTCGCCATACTCGCCTAGATGAAACGATTTGACATACGAAAGGCGTCTTAAAAACTGATGAACAGCTTGTCTGAGTGCTCCAGTTCCCTTGCCGTGTACAACACGAACGCTTGGCGCATGTGACAAATAGGCGTCATCAAGGTATTTGTCTAGTTCTGCAATCGCTTCATCGACAGTCTGTCCAAGCAAATTGATCTCTGTAGAAAGCGTCGCCGTTTTGGACATGCCAATATGCCCGCCTTCTGAACTTTTTGAAGAATGAAATCCTTTTTTGTATTTCGAGGTATTTGTCATAGAATCCTCATTGATAAGGACTAAATCTTTGATATTCGCTTTGGAGCGTATAATGCCGCACTGTACAAAAAGATCCCCTTTTGCATCTGGTTTTGATGAAACCGTGCCCTTTAATCCCATAGATACAACTTTGACCATATCTCCTGGTTTGATCTGGTTAGGTTTTAGGACTTTAT
The DNA here is from genome assembly GCA_910586585.1 of uncultured Lachnospiraceae bacterium. Taxonomy (GTDB): domain Bacteria; phylum Bacillota; class Clostridia; order Lachnospirales; family Lachnospiraceae; genus COE1. Next base: position 87,628 of record CAJUKA010000008.1, on the reverse strand, counting down.
GTGTTGGCTTTGGCTCTATGACAGAAAGTTTTTTATTTTTTTCATCAATCTTATCACGGACCTTTGTGCGTGCTTTTTCTAACTCTTTTATAGAGGGTTGCCCAGCACCGCTCTTTTGGAAATTTCGAATTGTCTCATCTGCGAGATCCTTTGCTTCCTGCAATATTTTTCGAGCCTCTTCGTTGGCTTTTCGCATAATTTTGTCTTTTTGTGCGTCAAGACGTTCCTGCTTTTGCTCTAATTTTTGCTTTAAAGAGGCAATTTCTGCCTTGTAGCTTTGGATTTCATTGCGTTCTTTTTCGATAGTACGCCTACTGGATTCCAAATCTGTCAGTAAATCTTCAAAGCTTTCTTCTTCTTGGCTGATGTGTTCCTTTGCAGATTCAATAATTTCGTCAGGAAGCCCAAGTTTGGAAGAGATGGCAAAGGCATTGCTTTTGCCTGGAATACCAATCAGCAGCCTGTAGGTAGGGCGCAATGATTCTACATCAAATTCACAGCAGGCGTTTTCAACATAAGAGTTTGTGAGCGCAAAAACTTTGAGTTCGCTATAATGTGTTGTAGCCATTGTGCGTATGCCTTTGTTATGCAGATGTTTCAGAATGGCGATGGCAAGTGCTGCGCCCTCGGTAGGATCTGTTCCAGCGCCAAGTTCATCAAAAATGCAGAGCGAATTTTCATCTGCATTCTGCAGGATAGAAATTGTGTTTGTCATATGGGCAGAAAATGTGGATAAACTCTGTTCAATGCTTTGCTCATCTCCAATATCTGCGTATACCTCCGTAAAAATTCCAAGCTCAGAACGGTCCAGAGCCGGAATATGAAGACCTGCCTGCCCCATAAGCGTAAATAAACCAACCGTTTTGAGCGAAACTGTTTTTCCGCCAGTATTGGGTCCTGTTACGACAAGAAGGTTAAAGTCTTTTCCTAGATGAATATCAATGGGAACTGCCTTCTTTTTGTCCAGCAGTGGATGCCGTCCTTTACGAATATTAATATAACGATTGTTATTAAATAACGGCCGTGATGCATTCATATCAAGCGCAAGTCCTGCTTTGGCAAAAATAAAGTCAAGTTTTGTCAAGAGCCGGAAGTTATTTGCAAGTTCCTCTGTATGTTCGCCGGCCTCTGCACTTAATTCGGCAAGAATCCGCTCAATTTCCTGCTGTTCCTGAATGGCAAGTTCTTTTAGCTGGTTATTCAGATTTACAATAACAGCCGGTTCGATAAACAGTGTTGAACCGGTAGAGGACTGATCGTGAACCATACCAGGAACATTGCCTTTGTGCTCTGATTTGACAGGAATACAATAACGGTTATTGCGCATTGTGATAACTGCATCTTGTAAATACGTGCGAAGGCTTCCATTTACCATGCCACTAAGCTGACTGTGTATTTTTTCATTTGTCAGATTGATGCTGCGCCGGATATGTTTGAGCGTGGAGCTGGCATCATCAGCAATTTCTTCTTCGGAGATAATACAACTGTTGATTTTGTTTTGAAGCGGAGTTAGTGGCTCAAGGTTTGCAAAGTATGCCTGCAGGCTGTCAACGATTTCTTCATCGTGTTCGGAACGTGCAAAAGCCTTGGCTCTGGAAGCGCAAGCAAGGGACGCGCATATCTTCAGCAGCTCTGAAGCAGAAAGGGAACTTCCAATTTCAAGCGATTTGATACTGAAACGGATATCTTTGTTTCCGCTGAAGTGGATTCGTCCGCCTTTTACCAGTCGGGTAAAGGCATCGGCCGTCTGTTGCTGTGCCTGTTCTATTTCAGATAATGTAGTCACTGGCAGCAGACGTTCACAGAGCTCTTTTCCTGGTGCAGAACTTGCTTTTTCGGTTAAAAGATTTATAATTTTAGGATATTCTAAGATTCGTAGTGCTTTGTCGTTCATAAAACCCTCCATTTTATATAATAGGAAAGATTGAGCGCGCTGGCGCTCAATTATTTACTTTATAGGAAATTGCGGATGCAGATTGAGCACGCTGGCACTCAATTTTTTTATTTTATAGGAAATTGCGGATGCAGATTGAGCACGCTGGCGCTCAATTTTTTATTTACTATTTTTACCGGAATGATATCAGTATAACATACTTTAAAATATTAAGAAACAGGAACTTATCGGTTTCTGTGAACACAAATTTAAAACAGTAGGATATCGGAGCTGCTTATGCGGACTGTTGCGCTGATTATGCGGGTAAACTGTAGTAACAGTGAATTTTCATTGACCATAGAAACAGTATCGGCTATACTGTATAAAGGTGAGAAAAGCAAAACAATTAGTGCAAGAAGAAGTATGGAAAGGCATAAATAGAATGAGTGACAAAAACAAAGAAAATCTTCCTGAGTCAGCAAGCGACTTTGAATTTTTGCAGGAAAAGATAAAAGAGCGTCCTATCAACAAAAAGAAGCTGCTGCGAAGAACAGTAATTACGGCATCTCTGGCAGTGCTTTTTGGTTTGCTGGCATGTCTGTCATTTTTGCTCTTAGAACCTGTTTTAAACAATTGGTTGTATCCAGAGGAAGAGCCGGCAGAAGTTACATTTCCGCCAGAACAAAATGAGATGCTTCCAGAGGATATGTTGACAGAGGGAACCACTACAAGCCAGGAAACAGAAACTTCCGAGGAAGAAAGCCAATTGGAAAGTGCCACTTCCGAGGAAAGCCAGTCATCAATACGGGAAAGTCATATGATTCCGGCAACAGAATCGGCACAAGTTGAAGATGCAGAGCAAGAAAATAAAAGTGAGAACTTAAGCGAGACTTCTGAAGAGAGCGAACAACCGGAAATCGATGGTACCAATGAAGGGATAAGCGAGGCAATTGATCTATTAAAACCCTATCAGGCACAGTATGATGCGCTTTTTAAAGTTTACCAGGACTTGTCATCCAGTATGGTAACAGTCACAGCGCTTCATTCAGATGTAGATTGGTTTAACAATACCTACCAAAGCGAAGGTACGACGGCTGGTGTAATTATCGCAAATAATAATAAGGAGTTGCTAATACTTAGCAGAAAATCTCCCTTGGACGATGCAGAGTCAATAAAAGTCAGCTTTGGCAATGAAGTGGACGCCGATGCGCAAATGAAACAATATGATAAAAATACGGATTTGGCAGTTTTGGCAGTTGATCTGAAATTTATCAAAAGTGAAACGTTGGATTATGTGACGGTGGCGGAATTGGGAAGTTCCACTTATTCAGGAATTGCTGGAACGCCTGTGATAGCAATGGGCAATCTTTTTGGATACAAAGATACCGTTTGTTATGGAATGGTGACATCAAAGGGAAATACAATTTCTATGGCAGACAACGAATATCAATTAATCACAACAGATATTTATGCAGGAACTACGCCAAGTGGTATTTTGGTAAATATGGATAAAGAAGTGATTGGCATTATAGATAACAGCCATAATCATAGCGATACACAAAATCTGTTGTCAGCAATTGGAATCACAGAGCTAAAAGGAATCATTGCGAAGCTCTCAAATGGTGAAGATATTCCTTATCTTGGAATCTATACGCAGGACATAACAGACCAGACAAGAATGGAGCTGGGAATTCCGCAGGGAGCATATATTTTTGATATAGATATGGATTCGCCGGCAATGCTGAATGGCATTCAAAAAGGAGATATTTTAGTACAAATTGGCTCACAGGAGGTTAGCAGCACGGCAGAATATATGAATGCACTCAGGAATGCTTCCACAGAGAGAAGCATAAGAATAATAGTGCAGCGCGCAAGCTTAGATTCTTATGAGGAAATGCAGTTTACAGTGCAGCCAGTGAAGAAAGAGTAGCCGAAAAATCAGCACACTATTGAGAAGAAAGAGACAAAAAATAAATATGATGTATGCTCGGAGTCTCTTTGGGTTTGAGACTGCGGGAATACATTAATATATAAATAGGAAAGGATACAATCAAATGAAATATATCAAAGAGTATAAAGATGGGGACCGGATTTTTGATATTTATTTTTGCAAATACAAAAGTTCAGCAGTAACAAAAAATGGAAAAAACTATGATAATGTAATTTTGCAGGATAAAACAGGTACGATTGACGCCAAGATATGGGAACCAAACAATGTAGGAATCGGAGAATTTGAAATATTTGATTATATTGAGGTGTATGGTGATGTCATCAGCTTTAACGGCGCATTGCAGGTAAATGTAAAACGCGTGCGCAGGTGTGAGCCAAGTGAGTATGATGAGCGGGAATACATGCCTGTCAGTAAGAAAAATATTGATGAAATGTTTGCGCAGCTTATCGCTTTTATTGAAAGCATTGAAAATACATATCTGAAAACTTTACTAAAGAAATTTTTTGTCGAGGATAAGACATTTGCACAGAAATTTTGTAAGTCTTCCGCTGCCAAAACCGTACATCATGGTTTTATTGGCGGCTTACTTGAACATACATTAGGGGTCACTGCGCTTTGTGATTTTTATTGCAAACAATATCCGATATTAAACAGAGATTTGCTTTTAACTGCCGCAATTTTTCATGATATGGGAAAAACAAGGGAAATCAGTGCATTCCCAGTTAATGATTATACAGATGAAGGACAGTTTTTGGGCCATATTGTAATAGGTTCCGAAATGCTTGGGGCAAAAATCAAGGAAATTCCAAATTTCCCATCTATTCTTGCGATGGAATTGCAGCACTGCATTTTAGCGCATCATGGGGAGTATGAGTTTGGATCGCCAAAAAAACCGGCGATTATTGAGGCAGTTGCATTGTGTTATGCTGACAATACAGATGCAAAAATGGAAACATTTAAGGAACTTTTAGAGTCTACAAAGGAAACAGGCTGGCTTGGATACAATAAGTTCTTTGAATCCAATTTAGCAGTCAGCAGAATGGAGTAGATAAAAAAACATCTGTTATAAAAGAGAATCAGATAAAGAATGAAACGTTGGCAAGGGGAGACATCATAAAATTTATGGAATTTAAGAAAAATGATATAATAACAATTGTTATAGAAGACATGGGAGTACATGGCGAAGGCATTGGAAAAATACAAGACGAGACATCCTTTACTTTTTTTGTGAAGGATGCTGTTATTGGTGATGTAGTTGAGGCCAAAATTATGAAGGTGAAAAAAAACTACGCCTATGCCAAGCTAATGAAAATCATTACCCCTTCCAGCCAAAGAGTGGAACCCAAATGCCTTTATAATAAACAATGTGGAGGCTGTCAGATACAATCGCTTGCCTACCCAGCACAGTTAATGCTGAAAACCAATATGGTCAAAAATAATCTGATTCGGATTGGCGGTTTTTCAAAAGCATTTTTGGAAGCGGTGATGGAACCCATTATTGGGATGGAACAGCCGTTTTATTACCGTAATAAAGCGCAGTTTCCGATTGGAGTTAATAAAAATGGTGAGCCAATTGCGGGATTCTATGCAGAGAGAACACATGTTATTATCTCGAATACAGACTGTGCTTTGGGAGCGGCAGAAAACAGACAAGTTTTGGAAATGATTCTTTCTTATATGAAACAGTATCATGTTTCGCCCTATATGGAAAGTACAGGAACGGGCATTGTCCGCCATGTTTTAATTCGAAAAGGATTTGCAACAGGCGAAATAATGGTGTGCGTGATTATCAATGCGGACAAGCTTCCATTTGAAGAAAAGCTAACTCAGCTTTTGTGTACAATCAAAGGGATAACAAGCATTTCTATCAATATAAATAAAGAAAAAACAAATGTTATCATGGGAAGAAAATGCCGCCTGCTTTGGGGAAATGATACCATATCTGATGTTATTTATCCTAGAACACCAGAAGAGATTGCCCAAAACCATGACAGGTGCGATCACGAGAACAAACAAGGGATTGTGTTTGCAATTTCTCCCCTTTCTTTTTATCAGGTAAATCCCATTCAGACAGAAAAACTTTATAGTATTGCCTTGGAGTATGCTGGGCTAACCGGAACAGAAACGGTATGGGATTTGTATTGCGGAATCGGAACTATCAGTTTGTTTATGGCAAGGCAGGCGAAACATGTCTACGGGGTTGAGATTGTAGATCAGGCGATAACTGATGCAAGGAAAAATGCTGCGCGAAATGGAATCCAAAATGTGGACTTCTATGTAGGGAAAGCAGAAGAAGTGCTGCCGAATCTATATGAGACAAAAGGAATTCATGCAGATGTCATTTGTATCGATCCGCCGCGTAAGGGCTGCGATCCAGCGTGTCTGCAAACGATAGTAAAGATGCAGCCCAAGCGGGTAGTATATGTAAGCTGCGACAGCGCGACGCTTGCAAGGGACCTGAAATATTTGTGTGAAAATGGGTATGAGGTTAAACGCGTGAGAATGGTGGACATGTTTGCGCAGACGGTGCACGTAGAGTCAGTAATAATGATGCAGCTTGTGGAAAAATGAAGAATTTGGCACTAAAAACCACAACATCTTGTGGTTTGAGGGTGAAAATTGGCGAAAAATCCAACCAATTTTTGCCCTCTTTTTTTGCCCGATTTTATAGATGCAAGTGCTCGTCTAACGACGATCACGGGGTGAAAATCGCTTTGAGGCAGAATTTGGAGAAAAAATGATGAAAAATGCGGAAAGGAGGTGAGGTAAAAATGGAGAAGAAACAACACCCAAGCTATGGGATGATTCAGCTTTCGAGATCATCGATTGGAGGAACCGGTACAGCGCTGTTTGGCAGTTCGATTATGCACAACGATGTTATCCGGCTGACCATCTCAAATGGATTTATGGAGCGGGAGGACAGTCAGGACAGGTACTTTGTAAAGACCAGCAGGAAAAACTGCATCGTAGAGGTGGATATGTCCTACACTCAGTTTGCGGAAGCGATCACGTCGCTGAACATGGGTGATGGCGTTCCGGTTACAATCACGAACATCGGAGGGCAGCCTGTTCCAAAGTGTCCTTACGAGGATAAACAAAAAATAATGAGGAGGGAGGTCGAGGACGCTGCGGATGATATCGCCCAAAAGCTGGTAAAAGAGGCGGCGGAAGTAAAGAAACTGCTTGATGAAAAGCGTGTGCTGAGCAAGAGTGACCGGGAGTGGATTGTGAATGTACTCAAAGATGCAGGCCAAAGACTGAGTAGTGACATTCCGTTTCTGAATGAGTTATTTCAGGAGCAGATGGACAAAACTGTGGCTGAGGCGAAGGGAGAGTTTGAAAGCTATGTGCAGAACAAGATGAACAGCATCGCACTCGAAGCGCTGGCTGGACGTATTTCAGATGATGGGATTCGTCCGACGGCGAATATGATACTGGGTGCAGAGGAGGTGGAGCAGGTACAGGATGGGCTGCTGGATGCTGATGAGCAGGAAGGCGGTATGCAGATGAACATGTAGGCTGGTTTGTATTTATGTGCAGTCTGAAATCAACAAACAAAAAAGAATAGGAGTAAAAATGGTAGATGCAAAAAAGGAAACATTTGAGCTTGCCATGCTGGATGCGTATCCAGTATTGTTTACAAGTGCGAGGGTAGACCGGAAAACAGTGCCGAAGGATTTGTTTTGTTATGACGTGCGGCATGATGACGGCGGTCAGGGCATTGCGTGTGAAGTAAAGCCGCATGTGCTGGTTAACCATTGGGGAACCATTCTGTCAAAGGAAGAAATTCCAATGGAGGAGAGTGGCAGTTATTATCCCAGCGAGGATCTGGATTATTCAGGGGAATTGTTCATGGTGGATGAATACCTGCGGCTGTACACGCAGGGAATTGGAATGGAAGAAGGGAACAAAGAGAATGAGATGCGTCTGGATCTGTGAGGCGGTGCTTACTTTAGAAATGAAGCGGGCGCCGCCTTTTTATGCGCAGACCCGTGCAGAGGAATTATGCCGCTAAGGCGGCGCACGGGTCGCGTGGCGAGTAGGGGAAGCAGCCTTCCCTACTCGATTGTACACGGAAAGGAAATATGCACAGATGAAAAAGTGTAAAAAATGAGGAGGAAACAAGATGTCAAAGTTATTTTGCAGCAGCCCACAGTTATGTGTGCTAGAAAGACAGATGCAGCAGCCACCGGGATACCGTCCAAGGGGCGGCGGTATCTGGATCATGAATGAGGCAGAGTGGAGAAACCGTGGGAACTACTTAGAGATTGTGGACTGTGTGGTCAGCAGGATGCAGATGGAACATTTAAAAAGAAGGATTGAAGAAATCTTCTGTGAAGCGGGGCAGAAGCTTATTTTCAGCAGTCCTGCACACAAGGAAAAGTACCTTCTGCTGATGCGGGGAAAGCGGGCAGACATTTTTTGCAGCCATCCGAATTATGCCGCAGCAGTATTTCTTCTGTCTGCTGATGATGGCCTCTGGGAACGGGCAAAGCGGCACGTGACAGATACAGGGATTTATTTTGATCGTATCCGGCTTGGCGGCGTCACACTGGAACAGTATATTTTGTTTCATGCGGCAAAGGATGTCCACAATGGCACAAAGCATATCCGTCTGTCAGAGCTTGCAGACCGCGAACTGGTTGCAGACAGGCTGCTGCGGCTGATTGTAAATGCATTTGTGATTCAGAAGTGCGGCGTGGGTATGACCAAACAGGAGGAATGGAATGCGGATTAGAGTTTCGGAAAACGGAAAATCTTTGAACGTAGAGCTGCCCATGGAAGATGCAGAGCTGGCATGGCAGATGAAACGGCTTGGAAATAAAAATGGAAACATGTGCTGTACTTTGGAAACAGCATGGGGAGAACATAGCCCTTTACGGAGGCTTGTGGGGCAGAGCATAAATATGGATGAGCTTAATTTCTTTGCAAAAAGGCTTGACAGTCTTACAGCATATGAGCAGGGTGTGCTGGGCGTATATGCATATGAGCAGGGAATAGAGAAGATCAAAGACCTCATTAACCTTACATACAGCATGCAGGGACTTTCCCTGCTCACGGATTTTTCCAATCCAGAACAGGTTGGGAGACGCCTTTATATGGATAAATACTTAGGAATATCGGAAAATGAGGAGCGGCGGATAGACTTTTTGGAATATGGACAGAAGATTCTGGCAGAAGGGAACTGTAAAATTCTTCCATATGGTGTTCTCGTAGAAAACGGCTTTGTGATGCAGGAGGTGTATCACGGCAGGACATTCCCCGAATACTGGTATGATACGGGAGAGACCGTGGCAGTTGTGGAAGTGAAAAATCAGGCCGGAGACCGGGAGTATCTGTACCTGCCCACCGATATTTTCTCCGTGGACAGAATGAAGTCAAGGCTTCAGATACGGGATTTATGTGAATGCAGGGTGGAAGAGATTCATAACCTGCGGCTTCCTGAAAGGCTTGTGCCAGAGCCAAAGAGACTCTGCTGTGTGGAAGAACTGACATACTTTAATGAACTGTGCCAGAAGGTAAGCCAGTTTGATCCAGAACAGATGGAGCGTCTGGCGATGGCAGCGGAGTTTGTCGGTGCAGAAAAATATACGGATATCACATATGTTGCAGAGTACCTGCATGAGTTTGAGATTGTCCCGGCTGTTCACAATGACGAGGAGCACGGAAGATTCCTTGTGGAGAAGTCTGGCCTTTTTGAAGTGGACGAAAGTCTGCTCCCGTATATGAACTATGCAGGATTTGCCGCTGACAAAAGGGAAAACACACTGGTGGAGAGCAGGTATATGCAGGGCGGTTTTATCGGCGCAGTAAGGGCGTGCCATAAATATCTGGAATATCAGGGCGAATTTGCAGAGCAGCTGGAGAGGACGGAGGGAAGTTGCAATGAATTCTGTCTGTACAGCCCGCTGCTGGGAAGGCTTGATGTAGAGGAAGAGATGGAGGAAGTGTACCCAGAAGATCTGACAGCCTGTAAAAAACAGATCATGGCAGCCATCAATCATGACCAGTGGCTTGAATCACAGCCAAGGGGACTGATGCACTATTTCCATGAGAACAGGGCGGTGGCAGCAAAAGTTTATGCTGCATGGCCGTCTGTCTGTGAGCTTGGCGGAAAACTGTATGGTGTCCTAAGATGCGAGACAAATGCCCCCCTGACAGAAGAAGATATCCATGTGCTGAAGGATTACTGGATAGGACAGATGAGTGACGGCTGGGGAGAAAGTTTCGAGCAGTATCCTATCAGAAGTGAATACGGAGATCTTTATGTCAGTTTTTGGAACAGTGGGGATTCATGGCAGGTAATGACATTGGAAGAGACAGAAATACAGCAGGAAGCAGCAATGACAGTATCTTTGTGAAATATCTATAAACATTCAGGATTATGCTGGCTATTAGCACAGACATGTAGTAGTGTGTGTGCTGATCAAAAGCAAAGGAGGATGTTATATGGATTTTGAGACAGACAGTTTGAAACTGTTTATCACGAAGCTGGCCGAAAACTGCCAGAACAGGAGGCTGGAGAAGGAGCTTGAGGAGGGAAAAAGATGGGCATGGTGACTGATATAAAACCTTACCTGAATTTTGACAGTGTCAGGAAAAATATCGTATACAGGCTCATCAATACAGAAAAAAATGCGGACTTGCTGGAGGATATTCCTCATATGGAATTTCTGGACCTGTCCATCGTATTTCACTGTATGGTTTCACAGGAGGAGACCAGATATGCAACCATACAGGTGCACAACTTACATATGAAGCTGTGGGACATTTCGGTGGAAGAACTGTATCAGGCAGCAAAGAAAAATACACCGCAGATCTTGCCATACCAGCTTAAAAGTATGGCGGAGGTGCTGTGTGAGCTCGAAGAAACAGAGAATCCAGAGGAATACGATTATGACAGGTGCATGGCAGAACTTGCAGACAGTGGGCCAATGTATGTACTCAGTAATAAAAGTGTGGTAGAGGGGGCGGCCTGTATGCTGTATCCCGACATCATGAGAGACATATCAGACACCATTGACAGCAGCTTTTTCATGATCCCGTCATCAGTCCATGAGCTCCTGATCCTGCCGGCTGAAACGCTGGAGGGATGGGAAAAGGTCAAAAATATGTTAAAAGAAATCAATGACACACAGGTAGAGCCAGAGGAGATCCTGTCATACTCTTTGTATTATTATGACAGGGAAGAAGGAAAAATAAGTATTTACTGATTAGACTCTGATAGAAAAGCCGGATAGGAAAGGGTTCGGTTTTTCTCTTGGTAATTTTGTGCAGTATTTTAAGAACAGTAGATGATTGTGAAGGAGGAATGATAAAATTTGAACAGCATTATCAGCTGGGTGGGCGGCAAGAAAGCGCTGCGCGACTTGATCTACCTGCGCATGCCCAGAGAATACGGCCGCTATATAGAGGTGTTTGGCGGGGGCGGCTGGGTATTGTTTGGAAAGCCGCCGGATAAGTGTATGGAGGTTTACAATGATTTCAATTCAAATCTTGCAAACCTCTTTTATTGTGTGAAGGAACGCCCGATGGCGCTGTTAAGGGAGCTGTCATTTCTGCCATTAAATTCAAGGGACGAGTTTGTAACCCTCCGAAAGTTTCTGGCAATGGAAGAATTTCAGAGTGAGCATCTCTCAGAAGAGCTTGAGATTGCCACGCACTTTTTAAAGGAGCCGGAGGCGGAAGAAATCAGGGAACTGCTGATGGAGAAAGCAGAGCCAAACGATGTAAAGAGGGCGGCGGCATTTTACAAGATTATCCGTTACAGTTATGGAAGTGGATGTACGTCTTATGGCTGCCAGCCTTTTGACATCCGAAAAACCTTTGGTACGATATGGGAGGCAAACCGCAGGCTGAAGGATACAGTCATCGAGAATAAAGATTTTGAGGCACTCATCCGTCAGTATGACAGACCGAATGCCTTTTTTTACTGCGATCCCCCGTATTTTGAGACAGAAGGGCATTACGAGGTGGTATTTCGGAAAGAGGACCATGCAAGGCTGCGGGATACGCTTGCAGGGATAGAAGGAAAGTTCATGGTTTCTTATAATGACTGCGAATATATCCGCAGGCTGTATCAGAATTTCAAGATTGAAGCAGTGACAAGGCTCAACAACCTTGCCCAGCGGTATGACAACGGGAGTGAATTTCCAGAGGTGCTGATTGCCAACTATGACATGAATGAGAGGCGCGACAGCCTTCCGGTGCAGATGAATTTATTTGAACTGTATGGCGGGCAGGAAGCCTTATCAGGAAAGGCGCTTCAAAAGAGCTGTGATGCATCTGCAAAAGATGAAGAGACACAGGATTTTTTACAGGACAGTGACAGGAAAGGAGAAGAGAAAGAACATGGTTCAGTTTGTTGAGATGGAAGGAAAAATGAACAGGAATGGGTGCATAGAGGTTCCGGCAGCTGTTCTGGAACAGGCAGGCATCGGTACTGGTGAGGCTGTAAAACTGTTTTATATGGCAGACAGGGAGAGTCTGAAGAATGAATCAAGAGAATTTATGATTTTTAGAGCGGACGAAGGTGAGACTGCTGGCAAACAGGAGATTTCATTCCAGATTCCGCAGGAACTGTTAAAAGATGCGGGAATACCGCTGGGTGCAGACCTTGACATTGTGTGCCAGAACCAGAAGATCATCATTATGCCAGAGCAGACATCAGGGGAAGTGGAAATTCCAGAGGAACTGCTTGCATTGTGTGGTGAACTGGGTATTTCAAAGGACAAGGTCAGGATTATCCTGCGCACAACAGAGGAAGGGAAAGCGTGAGGCAGCATAGGAGGTGTAAGCATTGAAGAAACCAGTCTACAAGCTGCTGGATGAAAAGGGAAGGGTGCTGATCCCAAAGGAGATGCGCCAGATGGCAGAGATGGAGGGCGGGGATATCGTAAAACTGTCGGTAACCAGTGGAAAGATATCGGTGTCAAAGGTGGAGATTGTAGAGGCAGGAAGCCAGAACTCAGAGGCAGTCGAGGCATATGTGAATGCCGCCGTAAAGACAATGGGTCGTGAGAAACAGGTGGAGCTGGCAGCAAGAATCCTGAAACTGGCACAACAGCAGGAAGGAGGAAAAAGTTGTTAAGAGAAAAATACAAGGCATTTGAGCTGAAAGATGATGAAGTGTGCCAAACAGTTGTGGAGGGAAGCCTGTTTTCCATTGCCGCTTTTATTAAAAGCTGTGATAAAGGGAGTATCATCACCATACATACGCCTGACGGGGAACCTTTCCTGATCGGGCTTTCAAAAATGTTTTTATACTGTGAGGACAGGGAATTTCTGGACAGGCAGCTGCTCCCATACCTGCGCAGCATGGATGGTGGGGAAACATGAAAAACATCTATTTTGAGAACGGAGTCCTTTTTTACTACGGAAATCCGGCGGGGTATCTGCATGGCGGGATTGTTGTGCTGGATTGTGTTTTTGACAGGGCAGAGCTGGTTCGTTATATCCGGGAAAAGGAAGGGGCAAAAGTCGAATTCAGGGAAGGTGTGTATGACCGTCTTTCAGAGGGAAGTTTTGAAACAACAGCAAAGGCGCATGCGACAGAAAAAAGGCTGCGTATTTACCAGCTGGGGCGGGAAAGCCCGCTCATGATGCGGTTTGTCAGTCTGGCAGAGAGAAAAAAGAGGGGCTATGGACAACCGCAAAAGAGCGAATACATTCTTGTGTATGAGGGTGAAGCCGGAAAATTTGACTTGGAAGCCGTCTGGGACAGGTTCGGCCGGCATGCACCGTCTGATTTGGCGGGGCATGCGCTGTCTATATCAGATGTGGTAGAGTTTTCGGATGGGAAAGCCAGCCGGTTTTTCTACGTGGAACCATCGGGATATGAGGAGATAGAATTTTGAAAATCTCAGGGACAGCAAACCGCGGTCCAATATCACAGCACACAGAAGTCTGCAACGGAAGGTCAGGCTGTGGAGATCTGACTTTCCATAAGGATGTCGTGAAGCGGCATGTAACTTTGAAACAGGAATGCAGGATGTATCAGTGCCTTGCATTTTTGTGTGCACGGGCGTCCAGATGAAGTATGTCAGCAAAGGCTGACGGACACCCGGCACGCGGGCAGGAAAAACAGCCTTTCCTGCCCGATTATATAAAAAATCAATAACGGAGGAAAGAAAAAATGAGAAAGATGATGAACAAGGTAACAGGGAACATGAAGGCGGCAGCAAGGAAGGCAGCATTATTGATGAAAGACACACGCGGAGAGAACTATGTGGATACGGCAGTGAAGATTCTGATTGCCGTCGTGCTCGGAGCACTCCTGCTGGCGGGACTCTACACGCTGTTTGGAGATGTGGTCATGCCTACCCTTACGCAGAGGATTCAGGAGATGTTCAATTACGCCGGGTAGTTCCCTAACAAATGACTGTATTAGTGGTACACAAAAATGAAGAGCTATTCACATTGATTGATTGTTTGTTTTATCAAATTAAGACAGCAGAAAGAAGGAGGAAATAATCATGCCAGCAACAACAAACCAGAACAATACACAGGGGAACACAGCAGGAAACAGCATGGAGCAGCTACAGATGGAGGCGGTGATCATGCAGCACAACCCAGAGAGGGGTGTGCTTGCGTCGGCGGATGTAAAAATCGGGGGCTTTATGACGATTCGCAATGTAAGGATTAAGGAGGATGACTACGGTCTGACTGTTTCCATGCCCCGCACCAAGATGCCCCAGACAGACCAGTATAAGGATTCCGTGTATTTTGCAGACAGGAGCATGAAGGAACAGTTTGACCAGATCATTTTAAATGCCTATCAGAACAGTATACTTTCCCCCGTGCTGAATGATGACATGCCAGAGGAGGAGATTGAACAGGGAGAGTGTATGGATCAGGAAGAAGCACCCGGCATGAGCATGGTGATGTAGGAGCAGATGGCCAGATTGATTTTATTTTTCCTGTTCCTGTTTCTGGCGGCAGTTTCGGATTTGAAAAGCCGGAATATCCCGGACTGGATGCCGTGTCTTATCGCGGCATCCAGCCTGTTTCCGCCGGGACGGCCAAATATTGCAGGACTGGTTGTATGCATGCCGCTGTTCACCGCCGGAATAACAGCAGGGGGAATCGGCGGCGGGGACATCAAGCTGACAGCAGCATGCGGCATAGTGCTTGGATTTCACAGGGCTTTTACAGGTCTGTTTCTTGCATTGTGCCTGCTGGCTGTCTGGCACAGTGTGTATGTGGCGGCAGGAAAAATCAGAAGAAAGAAAAGAGAAACTGGAAAAGGGCAGGCATACCCGCTTGCCCCTTTTCTCTGGATTGGGATGCTGGTAAGTGTTATATCAGCAGGATGCATGTAAAGGAGTCACATAAAGACAGAGATTACTGTGGCTTGGAAAATGAATGAATTGGAGGAAATCAGTATGAAGAAAAAAGTAGTGGCAGTTGTTATCGCAGCACTGGCAACAGGAATTATTGTGGCAGTTAAGAGAAAAAAGAAATATGCGAAGGCAAATTAGGAGGGAATGGGCATGAAATTATTTAAGAACCGTACTGTGCTTGGGATATTCTGCATTGCAGTATCCCTGTTGATCTGTTTTGCAGCCACACCGCTTGTCAATGCAGGGCTGTCAAAGAAAGCCACCATTGTCAGGTTTGTGAAGCCGGTAAAGGAAGGGGAAGAGATAAAAAGGAACATGCTGCAGGAGGTGGAGGTAGGCGGATACAACCTGCCTGAAAATGTGATAAGAAGCATTACAGATGCAGAAGGAAAATACCTGAAGGCAGATGTTTGTGTGGGTGATTACCTTGTGGCAGAAAAGGTATCTGTGGAACCAGCGGCAGAGAATAAATATCTTTACAGCCTGACTGGTGAGAAGCAGGCAATGTCCATCACCATCAGTTCGTTTGCAGAGGGACTTTCGGGGAAACTAAAAAGTGGGGACATTGTCGCTGTCATCGCGCCAGATTATCTTGGAAGCGGCGAGACGGTGATTCCTGACGAATTAAGGTTTGTGGAGATCATTGCCGTGACTGCAAAATCCGGTTCTGATGCCAACACGGAGGAACAGGCAGGGGATGGAAAGGAACTGCCCTCCACTGTCACAGTGCTGGTGCGGCCAGAACAGAGCAGGCTTCTTGGCAGACTTGAGGCAGAGGGGGAAATCCATCTGTCGCTGGTATACCGGGGCGAGAGTACGAAGGCGGCGCAATTTATAGAAGTTCAGGATCAGGTGCTGGATGAAATGCTGGAAGAAGAAAATGGCGGGGAGGAAAACGATACTGAAAATGTAGACGGGGAGAAGTCCTATAATGCAGACTCTGGAAACTCCGAAAATGAAAATGCTGCCGGGACTTCCGGCTCAGGAGATACAGCAGGAGACAGGGAAAAAGAATCGGAAGAGATGAATCCAGAAGAATCTGAAACAACAGAATCAGCAACAGACAGGGAGGAATTGTAATTGAATTTTAAGAGAAGTTCCCTGTTCCAGAGAAACATGGTACAGGAAGTGGAGGAAACATGGGAAGCGGAGGGAGGTGTGCTGGCTGTATGGGGCAGCCCTTCCTCCGGCAAGACAGTGGTATCCGTCAAGTTGGCGGAATACCTTGCGAAAAAGAAGAAAAACGTGCTCCTTATTTTTGCAGATATGACAGCACCGCCGCTTCCCTGTGTCTGTGCGGCGTCAGACCTTGAGGGGGAGCGGTCGCTTGGCAGCATCCTTGCGGCAGCACATGTGACAGAAAACCTGATCCGAAAAAACTGCATGTTCTACCGGAAGAATGACTATCTTTCCATGACAGGCATGTTAAAAGGAGAGAATGTGTTCACATACCCGCCCTATGAGCAGGAGCAGGCGGCGGAGCTGATCGGGCAGGCAAGGGAGGTTGCACCTTACGTCATCATTGACTGTACCAGCACCATTGCATCTGATATCCTGTCAGCAGTTGCGCTGATGGAGGCGGACACCGTGCTGCGTCTGGTAAACTGTGACTTAAAATCTATCAGCTACCTGTCCTCGCAGCTGCCGCTCCTTCGCGACAACAAATGGGATGCAGACCGGCAGCTGAAAGTGGCTTCCAACGTGAAACAGCAGGAGGCCAGCAGCCATATGGAACAGCTGCTTGGCAGCGTGGCCTTCCAGATACCGCACAGCAGCGAGGTGGAAAGGCAGTACCTTGAAGGGGAACTGCTTGCAGGGCTCTGCTTAAAAGAGAGCCGTGCATTCCGTAAGGAGATCGAGAAAATCGCAAAGGAGGTGTTTGGTGTATGAAGAACAACCAGAATCTCTTTTTCTCCCCGGAGGAGAAAGGAAGGGCATTTACAGATGTTCTAAAGGAAGTGCAGGAGTATATTTCCAGCAAATATTCCACCCTTATTGTGGAGGATGGCAGCGATGAGGTGAAACAGCAGGTAAAGCGGTATATCACCAAATATATCTGTGATTACCGTATCACAGTGAAAGGCAAAACACAGGAACAGCTGATTGACGACCTCTATACAGAAATGGCAGAGTTTTCTTTCCTGACAAAGTATATCTTTGGTACGGGAATTGAGGAGATTGACATCAATTCATGGAAGGATATCGAGGTGCAGTACAGTGACGGGCGGTGTGAAAAGCTGAAGGAACACTTTGAATCGCCCGACCATGCCATCAACGTGGTAAGGCGCATGCTCCATGTTTCCGGGATGGTGCTTGACAACGCATCTCCTGCAGTGCTGGGGCATTTGAGCAAGAATATCCGCATTGCGGTCTTAAAGACGCCGCTTGTGGACGAGGACGTGGGGATTGCCGCCTCCATCCGTATTGTAAACCCGCAGAGCATGGAAAAGGAGGATTTTGTAAGGGGCGGGACCGCAACGGTGGAAATGCTTGATTTTCTGGCAGAGTGCCTGCGGTACGGCATCAGCATCTGTGTTGCGGGCGCCACAAGTTCAGGAAAGACTACGCTGGCAGGGTGGCTGCTCACAACGATACCTGACAACAAGCGTATCTTTACCATAGAGAACGGAAGCCGTGAGCTGGCACTTGTCAGGGAGAAGGACGGGAAGGTGGCAAACAGTGTCATCCACACCCTGACAAGATTCAGTGAGAATGAAAAGCAGAACATCGATCAGGACATGCTGCTTGACATGGCGCTGCGCTTCAATCCAGAGATTATCTGTGTGGGCGAGATGAGAAGCTCGGAGGCATACACCGCGCAGGAGTCTGCAAGGACAGGCCATACGGTGCTGACCACCATCCACAGCAACAGCTGTGAGTCCACATACAGCAGGATGCGGACGCTGTGCAAACGTAAATATGACATGGACGACGGGGTGCTGATGGACCTTGTGACGGAGGCGTTTCCCATCATTGTGTTTGCAAAACAGCTTGAAAATAAGAAGAGAAGGCTGATGGAGATCATGGAATGCGAGATCACAAAGGACGGGAAGCGCAAGTTTAATCCGCTGTTCCGGTATGAGATCACGGAGAACAGAATGGAGGGAGACAAATACATCATTAACGGGAAACATAAGAAACTATGCGGAATTTCCGAAGGATTAAAGAAGCGTTTTCTTGAAAACGGCATGCCAAAAGACGTGCTGTTAAGGATTACCAAAGGAGGCGGGGAAACATGCTGACATTACAGGTGATGGCCTGCATTGGCATCATTACAGGTACATTTTTATTATTCAGGATCAGGCTGGATGACTTTACCGGAAATATCTTTAAACGGATTCTCAATGGTCCGAAAGGAATCCGGGAGGAGATACTGGAGGAGACCAGACGGAAAAAGAAATCCTATCTGCGCAGGGAGATTGAGGAAGTGCAGGGAATACTTGTATCTACGGACAGGGAAGATCTGTTTCCGGCGGTGTGTACAGTATCGCTGGTTTTATTTGCAGCCGGGGCAGCCACTGCAGTCGTGATTGGGAACTTTTTTTTGGTTCCTGTAGCAGCGGCAGGGTTTATGTTCCTGCCGTTCTGGTATATCAGGCTGACCGCCTCACACTTTAAGAGGGACGTGTCGGCAGAGCTGGAAACCGCGCTGTCCATCATTACGACGGCATATCTGAGGAGCGAGGATATCCTGACTTCGGTGGAGGAAAATCTGGAATACTTAAACCCGCCCGTAAAGAATGTGTTCTGGGATTTTGTATCAAGAATCCGTCTGATTGATCCGGATCTGGAGGCAGCGCTGGAAAACCTGAAAGGAAGGATCGCCAGCGATGTGTTTGAGGAATGGGTGGATGCGTTAAAGGCATGTCTGTATGACAGGTCGTTAAAGACTACGCTGACACCCATTGTGGCAAAGCTGTCTGATATGCGGATTGTGAATGCAGAGCTGGAATATCTGGTGTTTGAGCCAAGAAAGGAGTTTATCACAATGGTGGTGCTGGCAGTGGGAAACATTCCGCTGCTGTATTTTCTGAACAAGTCATGGTATGACACGCTCATGCACACCATTCCCGGCCAGATCATGCTGAGTATCACAGGCATTGTCATCTTTGTATCAGCAGCATATGTGGTCAGACTGACAAAGCCAATCGAGTACCGGTCATAGTCCCGTTGTATTATGGTATTAAAAAGTGATATATATTCTAAGTTTTGAGGAGGAATGAATGAAAATACTGTTACTAATTGTATTTGTCCTGCTTTCCATAGGGCTTTTCGAGCTCCTTTCGGGATTGTTTCGTCTGCCGACGCTGCGGACCAGCAGGGCCATGATGGATACAGCGAGGGAGGATAAAAAGCTGTCAAAAACAGTGGATGCCCTGTACATGGATGGTGCGGTAAGGCTGTCTGGTTCTATAAAGATCAATGACTATAAAAGAAGCCGCATGAACAACATGCTGCGTGCTTCTGGTCTTGGAATGACACCAGAGGTCTATATGGCGTATGCATACCTGAAAGCAGGGAGCCTCTTTATTCTGGTCATTTCCGCATTACATATTTTTCCCTTAATTGCAATCCTGCTGGTGCCGCTTGGCGTCATGGTCTATTACAGGGAGACAAGGAAGGCGGAGGAGATGCTCAGGGAGAAGCGGGAGCAGATTGAGGGTGAACTGTACCGCTTTACGTCCACTATCACGCAGGAGCTGAAAAACAGCAGGGATGTATTATCCATGCTGGAACATTACAAGGAAAATGCAGGAGAAATGTTCAGAAGGGAGCTGGATATCGTATGTGCGGATATGCGTTCCGGCAGCTATGAGGCAGCGCTTACAAGGTTTGAGGCACGCCTTAATTCACCGCAGCTTTCAGATGTGGTGAGAGGGCTGATCGGCGTGATGCGCGGTGATGACGGTGCGGTGTATTTCCAGATGCTCACACATGATTTCAAGCAGGCAGAGTTACAGAGGCTGAAAGCAAAGGCTGCGAAGATTCCACCCAAGATCAGGGTGTTCTCATTTGCCATGCTGTTATGTTTTCTTGCGACTTATTTTGCTATTATTGGATATGAGATCATCAGGTCAATGGGTACGCTGTTTTAAAGAACTGGAAAATGCAAAAGGAGGGAGAATGAAGTCTGTAAGGAGAATCATAAAAGACAAAAGCGGAGAGGGCTATATTGATGCGGCAGTGATAATACTCTGTATCATGCTTGTGACCGCTCTTGGCGTGAAGCTGTTTCCCATATTTATTACTAAGTTACAGCTTGACAACTTTGCTGACGAGCTGGTGCGGGAGGCGGAGATCAGCGGCAGGGTGGGGAGTGAGACGTCTGAAAGGCAGCGTGTGCTGGAAGAAAAGACGGGAATTGCCCCAGATGTTTACTGGTCACAGAGCGGCAGTATCCAGCTGAATGAGGAGGTAACGGTCACGCTGGTCCTGCACAAAGATCTGGGGCTGTTTGGAAGATTTGGATCATTTCCTGTAACGGTCAGGGCAAGGGCGTCTGGAAAAAGCGAGGTGTACTGGAAGTGAGACAATATCTGAAAGTGGGATATCTGGAAAGTGAGGTGTAAGGAAAACGAGACAGTATCAGAAGAAAATAAAAATGTTGTGGAGGGACACTGCCGGAAACATGGTTCCGCTTGCCGTGGCAGCCACGATAGGAATGTTGTTTATTATTCTGGGTGTCAGCGAATACATGCGGCTTGTCATTACCGCGGCAGGAGTGAAGGATGCAATGGAATCCGCGGTGGTTTCCACGATGAATGACAACTATAACGAAGTCTATCACGGTGTCCGCGAGGGATATGCGGCCGGATACGAACCAGACGGGGAGGATTTTGCGGCAGCTGTGGATTATGGGGACATTTATGGGCGTCTGTGTTTCCTGCTCGGTCTTGAGGAGGACGGGGAAGGCTATGTCAGATTCAATAATGATGGCGAGAGGGAGTATCGTATCAGCGGACTTTCGGTGGATATTCCCAACACGGCGCTGGCATCTGAGGGCGGAACCTATTATGCAGATGCTTCTGTCAGGCTGGAGGTTCCGGTCCGTTTTGGCGGAAAGACCGTGTCGGATCTGTCAATTAACTTAAAGGTAAGGGCAGCATATAAAGAGAAGTTTTAGTAAGTTGTTACAGATAACGTAAGACTTATTACATTATGATAGACTTGTACAGCGATATGTGGTAGGGTGTGGCTTGAAAAAACAAAAATAAATATCATATCAGGAGGGATTTATATGAAGGAAAAGACAAAGAAATGGCTGGTAACAGTGGGACTTGCGGCAGTATGTGTAGGGCTGGTTTTTGGGATCAGTAAAATGCTTTATCAGGAGCCGGTACAGAAACCTGTAATCGGGGAGAATACCGGGGACACGGAAGAGATTGTTATTGATATTGGGAAAAATCAGACTACAATGACAGGGGAAAGAGAGACAGAAGAAGGGGAAATGGAAACAAAAGAAACCCTTGTGATTGAGATAGACAAAAATCCCAAGCGAACAACAGCCAGTGACAGGGAGCAGGAAATCCAGCCGGAACCGAAAAAGACAGAAAAGGAAAAACCGAGCGGACCGCCAGCATCATTGGAGAATGGAGATGCAGGAGAATCAGGAGAGCAGCCAGCAGATGAAAAGGCAAAGAAGCCAGTGGAACAGCCGGCGAATGAATCAACGAAGGAACCTGTGACACAGCCTTCAGATGAGACACCCGGAGAATCGGTGGAACAGCCAGATAAGGAAACTATGCCGAAAGATAATACGCCAGCACATGGGGATACAAAGGACGGGATGATTTATGTTGATGGGTTTGGCTGGATTCCAAATGAAGGAGGTGGAGGACAGGGCATTTATGCAGAGGATATGTACGAAAACGGCAACAAGATAGGCATTATGGATTAAGAATAGAAGAGCGAAAAGCACAGTGTAAAAGCTGTGCTTTTGCTGTCTATAAAGGAGGGAATATGAAATATGTAAAAAAAAGGCTCCTGCTTTTTGTGATTCTGTTTTCGCTCACTGTTCCGGTGACAGTTTATGCAGCCGGGGAAGGAAATATTGATCACGGAGGCGGTGGGCTGGGAAGCGGGACAAGTTCAAATTTCTGGAGAAGCAGGGATGAAGGAGTAAGAGTGACGGTAGTGAGGGCATCGGATGGATACGCAGTGTCCACACCCATTGACCTCACCAACAAAAAGCCAGATGATATCGTCATGCATTTTGGAAAAGTGTGTAAAAGCCAGTACAGGAACGGTGCAGGTCTTACGCCAGCTACAGAAGTTTACAAGTATATTAATCCAGTACAGTCCCTTCCGCAGATCATCAGTACATCCAGCGGGGGAGCCAGTCTGGAAGCGATTAAAAGATATTTTACTGATGAGCAGGTTATAAGGTCTGTTGCAGGACATGCGGGAATCAATTTCAATACCCTGACATGCGGGGAATACAAGATGTTGATTGAACCAGTAGCCTATGTGACATATCAGGGGACAAGGGTGGCATTTACAGCCACAGAAGCAGCAAAATATAACCTGCTTGTAGGCGGGACAGTGAGAAAGAAGATGCCGTCCCTCACCCATAAGAACCTGCCGCTTGCTCTGTTCCTTGAAACATCGGATTTGGGGTATCCGGCATGGGGAGGCTCTAAAACACAGAAAGTATCAGATGAAGATATCATCAGTTCGCTGGGGCTTGGCATTGTGCGGTTTACGGAGATTACAACACCGGAAGTCATCGTGGCAGACTATGAGTACAGGGTGGATACAGATGTGATCACGGCGGTGACTGTGAGTGGTGGCCAGAGTGATCCAGATCATCCGGTCAGCGTATCCTTTTCCATGCTGGGAAGGACGTATACAGTCACAAATGTGTATTATCCTCAAGGCGGCCAGCAGCTTGTATGGGTCAAATGGCATACGCCGACCACCGAGCAAGTAGTTGCAATCAGCGTCAGTGTAAGCGGCGGAGGTGCCCCAAGCAAAGGGAGTATAACGGCAAATATTGTTGATCTGGATAAGAATCCTCCGCCGAATCCCGTAGCAGATGACAGGAATGATTCATACAATGCAGGAAATGCAGTCATACCATCCAACCCCCAGAAAACTTCTGCGTTATGGAGTGTGTGGTCTGCGTGGTGGAAGGAAAACTGGGTATGGCATCCAGAATCCCATTCTGATTCCTGTGAGGAGGAGTGCAGTAATGTGCATGGGCATTGGGAGGACGAGGGCTGGTGGGCGTTTGATCTTAATCAGTATGCGGCATCCTTATCAGGGAACATGGAACTAAGAACGGATGAAAAATCACCTACAGCTACGGTATCCACTATGAAGAGCGGTTATGGGGTAAACATTCTGGTAAAGTCGCATGCATTAACCAGTATGCCTGCGGCTACGACATCTCCCCAGACTGTGGTCAGCTATTTTCCAGAATTTTATTATAAGACTTACTGGCGGCTGCTGGACAGAACAAAAAATGGTAATAGTGCGGAATTTGAATTTAAGAAGAACCATTATTCCACCTACAACCGCAGGACACACTTTTCACCCATATGGATGCCAGATGGTACATATAAGGTTTATACATACCTGTTCGACTGCTGGACGCCAGACGGTATGCTCTGTATGAATCTGACAGATTCCGTACAGATCGAAGGGGATTTATGGGATGACTGGCATATCGCGCCGCAGAAAGTGGAGTAGCACCTGTAAAATATGGAAGAACCAGTGAGCCAGAAGGAAAAATGGATGAGATTTTAAATCAAGGAAGTAAGGGGGCTGTAATAGAATGCAGTCTCTTTTTATGCACACGCCGATGCAGAGGAAAAATGCCACTAAAGAGGTGCATCGGCGGCGCGGTGAGTAGGGGGAAGATAAACCTTCCCTACTCGATTACGGGCACAAAACTGTCCGGAGGAAGGAGAAAAAAATGGTTAAAAAGATAAAGAAAAAGAAATGGATGGCAGCTGTAATGATGGTATTTGTGCTCGCCCTTATGTTCGAGATGACTGTATGTGCAAGCGGTTCGGGAGATGTGGCAGGGGCGATTGAGGGCACATGGAAGGATGCATCAGCCCAGATCAAGACCGTGGTCAATAAGGTGGTATTTCCTGCTATTGATTTGATTCTTGCAGTGTTTTTCTTTGGCAAATTAGGCACTGCATATTTTGATTACAGAAAGCATGGGCAGTTTGAGTGGGCAGCCCCGGCAATCCTGTTTGC
The DNA here is from genome assembly GCA_910586585.1 of uncultured Lachnospiraceae bacterium. GTDB lineage: Bacteria > Bacillota > Clostridia > Lachnospirales > Lachnospiraceae > COE1. The sequence continues at coordinate 63,252 of CAJUKA010000008.1, read as the reverse complement.
CTGTCTTGTGTTTACACTGACAGCGCCGACATACATCTGGACAATTCTTGGAATATAGGAGGAGCGGAATGAATTTTTTTGAAAATGAATTGAAAAAAGTGATGGAAAAAAGCGCCATATTAAGGGAGCAGAAATATGTGGGACGGGCCTGTTTCGGGACAGTCGGCAAAGATATCCGCGCAAGGATAGAATTTGTAACAACTGGAACAGCTGATCAGTATGAAGGCATCAAAACATCCATTATTAACAGAAAGGAAGGTGTTGTGGACAGCATGCTCCTTCGTTTTTCAGATATCTGGGGAAAAAGGAAGGTGTCCAATCCAAATTTTAAGGATGGCATCATACCCTGCATATGGGCAGATGACGGGAAAAGCGACTGGTATGTGTATCATCCCACAAAAGGGGATTACAGGCAGTTATCTGCAGGAATAGACCAGTATCTGTCTGTTTTTCAGGATATGGAAATGACACAGGGGGAGCAGGACGGCAGCATGCAGCAGATGCAGTGACTTGTGAGCGTAGAAGGGTGGTGTGAAATGTTTATATTTGATTTTGTGGCGGATGTAGTCTTAGATCAGATCGTGGAATGGATCTATGGAAAAATCGTCAGCTTTCTGAATGACTTCTTTGCAATGATGAACAACATGGGCGTTGAGCTGTTTGAGCTGCCGTGGATACAGGCGGTAACTACATTTTTTGGGTATCTTGGCTGGATGCTTTTCGTGGTTGGGATTGTGGTCGGAGCCTTTGAGTGTGCTATTGAATATCAGGGCGGCAGGGGGAGCGTGAAGGATACAGCGCTCAATTATGTGAAGGGCTTCATGGCAGTCAGCCTGTTCACGGTGCTGCCAGTCAGTCTGTATTCGCTGTGTGTGTCCCTGCAGAGCACCTTTGGCTCCGCCATATCGGGGCTTGTGAACCCGGAGAGCATTGGTGAGATGGCGCAGGGGGCTTTGATGTCAGCGGCCATTCCGGGTATCGGAAATCCCATCCTGCAGATATTCTGTGCAGTGATGATGGGGTATGCGGTGATCAAAGTATTCTTTGCAAACCTGAAGCGGGGTGGTATTCTAGTGATCCAGATCGCGGTAGGAAGCCTGTATATGTTTTCCGTGCCAAGGGGATATATTGACGGATTTACACAGTGGTGCAAACAGGTTATCGGAATCTGTGTCACGGCATTTTTGCAGTCCACCATACTGACGGCAGGGCTTCTCGTATTTCTGGATCATCCGCTCTTAGGGCTTGGATTAATGCTTTCCAGCACGGAAGTACCAAGGATTGCAGGGCAGTTCGGACTGGATACCAGCACAAAGGCAAACCTGATGGGCGGAGTGTATGCAGCGCAGAGTGCAGTCAACCTGTCAAGGACTGTGGCGCGGGCTGTGGCAGTTTAAAACACTGCATAAGGGGGCGTTCTGTCAGCCAGCGGCATACAGGGCGCCCGGAAATAATCTGACAGTGCTGTATGCGGATTTTTTTGCATGCGGCATTGTCTGTCTTATCAAGAGGAGAGGAGGAAAAGAATGTATATTTATCCCGATAATCTAAAGTCAAAGGCATCCATGTGGCTGTGGGAGCTCAAAGACCTCGCGGTCACAGGAACCATTATTTTATTCTCTGTATTTGCGTTTGCTTTTGCAGGCGTCTGGTTCCCGTTAGTCATTGCAGGAGCCTATGCCTTTTTGACCATACAGGTGGAGGATACGACCATTATGGATTTTATCCGCTATGCCTGTGCATATTTTCTGACAACACAGCAGTATTTTGAATGGAGGTACACACCAGATGAATAAGAAAAGGGAACAGTCCACAAGAGAATTGATGGGCATCAGGGAGCTGACGGATTACAGTATCCGCACCCATAGAAACGAGGAGCTGGTGTTTTTCCTGATCCAGCCAAGCAACTTATCGGTATTGTCCGAGGAGAGCCTGTCGGCAAGGATTTATGGCCTGATGACTGTGCTGAAAGGCATCACGGAGATTGAGATGATGTGTCTCAATTCAAGGGAAAACTTCGAGGACAACAAAAGGTATTTAAAGAAACGCGCGGAGGAGGAAGAGAATCCCGTGGTGCGCAAGCTCCTTGAACTGGACGCGGGACATCTTGACCGAATGCAGGTGCAGATGGCGACTGCAAGGGAATTTTTACTGATCCTGCGGCTTGGAAAACAGAAGGAACACGAGACGTTCTCTTACTTAAACCGTATTGAGAAGATGCTGGTGGAGCAGGGATTTAAGGCAGCGCGTGCGGAGGAGGAGGACATCAGAAGGATACTTGCAGTCTATTTTGAACAGAATGTAACAACGGAAAAGTTTGAGGAATTTGACGGGGAGCGGTGGATTATCTTAAATGACTGAGCGCCCGGCAGTGTCATATTTGTGTTGCTTTCCTGTCCAGATATCAATATAATGTACATGAGGTGATGGAATTGACACTGCTAGAATGCATAAAAGAAAAAGGGCTGTCCCGTTACAGCCTGTCAAAAATAAGCGGGGTGCCGTGGGACACACTGTCAAAGCTCTGCTGCGGCGAGATCTGTTTTGAACAGTGCAGCAAAGAACTGCTTTCAAAGCTGTCAGAAGCGCTTGGGACCAGCGTGGGAGAACTGGTGCTTTTGGAGACCGGAAATGACATGGATGAGGACGGGAGGCCAAGGGATAAAAAGTATCTGGAGACAGGGCTGCCGGAAAGCCTGCAGCATTCCTTGGATGAATTTATACAGGGAGAGAAGGAGCAGGTGTCGCATATGGACTGTCTGTGGGGAGAACTCTACGGCTCTATCAATGCCTGCCAGTGGGGAGGGCGGATTACAAAGGAGCATGCAGACTACCTGCGGGCAAAATATCTGTTTGGAGAGGAAGATGTGGATGAGGAAAAGTGATTTTGTATCTGTTGGTTTCTACAGGAATGCGATGATGGTAAAAAATTTGGAGGAATGAGGTGTGGTTTTGGAGTTATCTAAAATATTGGAAAAACAAAAGAGGTATGAGGCCGGGAAGAAATTTTTTCCAGAAATGACAATAGTATCTTATGAAAAGGCTTTTGAAGTGGAGTATACCCATAATTCAACAGCAATAGAGGGCAATACGCTGACCCTGCTTGAGACCAAAGTAGTTCTGGAGGATGGTATTGCAATTGGCGGGAAGTCCCTCCGGGAGATCTATGAGGTAGTGAACCATAAAAAGGCATATCAGTATGTGAAGGATTGCATCGGCAAAGGGCTTGTGCTGGGGGAGGGAATCGTAAAAGATATTCACGCCCTGTTAATGGAAAATATTTTTACCGGCGGGATCTACAGACGGGAAGAGGTTGTTATCAGTGGAGCGAGCCATACGCCGCCCGCAGGAAATGAAATGTATGCGCAGATCAAGAACTTTTATGCGGAACTTTCACAGAAACAGGACTTAAATGGTATCGAGCTTGCAGCATGGACCCATGCGGAATTTGTGAGAATACATCCGTTTTTGGACGGAAATGGCAGGACTTCCCGGCTGCTTATGAACTACCAGCTGATGGGGAAAGGTTTTTTGCCAGTATCTATCGCAAAGGAGAACAGGCTGGAATACTACAACGCACTGGACAGGTATGCAGCGCATGGAGAATTAGGGGATTTTGTTGATATGATAGCGTCATTAGAGGAAAAGCAGCTTGACAGGTACCTGATGCATGCGGCTGTGCAGGAACAGGAGACGCCAGTACAGTCTATGTAAAGCAAATACGAAAAAAGGGTACAAAGAGTATCAGACGGAATGTTTGGTACTTTTTTTGTGCCCGGTTTAATGGTGAAGGAGGATTTAATGACAACAAATACAATGAACAAAGACAGGAAGAAAAAAATGGAGACACAGTCACCGGGAGAGGTGAAACTCAAGGGATTTCTGGACATGATTGCCCCGTCTGTCATCCAGTTTTACACGGATCACTATGTCTGCGGCAACACCTACCGCAGCGTATGGGCGCTCAGGGAATACCCTACTGCCACTGACGAGCAGGCAATCCTGCGCCACCTTGGGGAGAAGGACGGTGTCACCCTGCGCATTTACACACGGCAGGTGACATCTGCGGAGGAGAAAAAGATCATCAGCAATGCGGCAAACAAAAACCGCATGAAACAGGGAACCACGGAGAACCTGCAGGAGACCGTAACGGCCGCAAGCAACCTTCAGGATGTGACAAACATCATTGCCGCCATGCACCGCAACAGGGAGCCGCTGCTGCACACTGCTGTGTTTCTTGAACTGTCTGCACCAGATGTGGAGAAGCTGAAACTTTTACAGACGGAGGTGCTGACAGAGCTGATCCGATCAAAACTGAATGTAGACAGACTGCTCCTCAGACAGAAGCAGGGATTTATGTGCGTGCAGCCGGCAGGAAGAAATGTCTTTTTGGAGCAGTTTGAGCGTGCACTGCCAGCCTCCAGCGTGGCAAATCTGTTCCCGTTTAACTACTCTGGCAAGACAGATAAAAATGGTTTTTATATCGGCAGGGACAAATTTGGCACCAATGTCATCGTGGACTTTAACCAGAGGGCGGATGATAAAACCAATGCCAACATTTTGATTCTTGGAAACTCAGGACAGGGAAAATCCTACCTGTTAAAGCTGATATTAACTTCATTGCGGGAATCGGGCATGAAGGTCATCTGTTTAGATCCCGAACACGAGTATACAGACCTGACAGGCAATCTCGGCGGCTGCTTTGTGGATCTGATGGGCGGGGAGTATAGGATCAATGTGCTGGAGCCAAAGACATGGGACGAAAACGGAAGCCCAGAGGACACAGAGGCACCGTATGCGTTCCGCTGTTCCTCAAAATTAAGCCAGCATATCTCATTTTTAAAGGATTTTTTCAGGACATACAGGAATTTTTCGGACAGCCAGATTGACACCATTGAGATTATGCTGGCAAAGCTGTATGAACAGTGGGGCATCTGTGACAATACGGATTTTTCGGGATTAAAACCAGAGGATTATCCTGTGCTCTCGGATCTGTATGAGCTGATGGAGGAGGAATATGAACACTATAACGTGAAGAAAAAAGAACTGTATACCGCAGAACTACTGCAGGAAATCTGTCTTGGACTCCACTCCATGTGCAAAGGGGCGGAGTCCAAATTCTTTAACGGGCATACCAACATCACGGACAGCAGCTTCCTGACGTTTGGCGTGAAGGGACTTCTGCAGGCGAGCAGAAATGTAAAGGATGCCATGCTGTTCAATATCCTCTCATACATGTCCAACGAGCTTCTGACCAACGGGCACACGGCGGCCAGCATTGACGAATTTTATCTGTTTCTCACGAACCTGACAGCGGTGGAGTATATACGGAATTTTATGAAGCGTGTGCGCAAGAAGGAGAGTGCAGTCATCCTTGCAAGCCAGAACCTTGAGGATTTTAACATAGACGGTATCCGGGAGTACACCAAGCCGCTGTTCTCCATTCCTACCCACGCATTCCTGTTCAATGCGGGAAACATTGACGCGAAATTTTATGTTGATACCCTGCAGTTAGAGCAGAGCGAATACAACCTGATCCGTTATCCGCAGAGGGGCGTGTGCCTGTATAAGTGCGGCAATGAACGCTACAACCTGATGGTGCATGCGCCGGAGTATAAGGAAAAACTGTTTGGAAATGCTGGTGGACGATAGATTTCTGAAATTTATTCCAACGCGGAAGAATAGGACAATGACTGTATTCAGGGCGTGCGTGAGGGCGCCGCCAGAGAGAGGCATGTAAATATAGTATTTTACAGTAACAAAAAATTTTAAGAGGGGAGGCAGAAAAGTGTTTTATGGACATGCGGGAGCAGAAGTTTGGAATAGAGATTGAACTGACAGGCATTACACGGGAGAAAGCGGCAGAAGTAATTGGTACATATCTTGGATATCCGTCACACTATGACGGCGGTTTTTACAAGGAATACAGTGTCATGGATGAGCAAAACCGAAAGTGGAAAGTCATGTACGATTCCAGCATCGTAGCAAAGAAAAAGGACGGCACACGCGCAGGTGATGACTATAAGGTAGAGTTTGTATCCCCCATTTGTGAATACAGCGATATTCCAAGGATACAGGAGATCATCCGCCAGCTGCGGCATGCGGGGGCGGTGGCAGGGGAGAACAGCGGCATCCATGTACATATCAACGCAGCCCCTCACAATGCAAAAACGCTGCGCAACCTCACGAACATCATGTACAGCAAGGAGGATCTGATCTATAAGGCGCTGCGGGTGGATGTGGACAGGGAGTACCGTTACTGTAAGAAGGTGGAAGAGGATTTTTTGCAGGAACTCAACCGTAAGAAACCGCAGACGCTGCAGGAGATCAGCAAGATCTGGTATAAGGGCAGGGACGGCAGCTATGAACATTACCATACAAGCAGGTATCACTGCCTGAACCTGCACAGTGTGTTCCAGAAAGGGACGGTAGAATTCCGTCTCTTTAACTCCACCACGCATGCAGGGAAGGTCAAGACCTATATCCAATTATGTCTGGCGATATCCGCACAGGCGCTCAGCCAGTCCAGCGCGGGGCGTATCAAGACCACAAGCACCAATGAAAAATATACGTTTCGGACATGGCTTTTGCGTCTTGGCATGATCGGTGATGAGTTCAAGACTGCAAGGAAGTTCCTGCTGGAGAATTTAGAGGGCAGCATCGCATGGAAAGATCCAGAGCAGGCACAGCGGCAGAAGGAGCGGCTGCGGGCGGCGAAAGAAAAGAAAGAAGCTGTGCAGACAGCAAAACCAGAGAGGATTCAGACAGAAGAAATGTCAGAAGAACCACAGGAGGAAGAAGCGCAGGCAATGAGTATGACGCTGTAAATATTAGAAATCAAAAAAATTTAAAGGAGAAGAAACATGCAGAAAAGAAAAAAATATATTGCCTATGGCTCCAATCTAAATCTGAGTCAGATGGCGGGACGGTGTCCGACAGCCAGGGTGGCTGGAAAGGGAGAAATTAAGGACTATGAGCTTTTATTCCGGGGATACAACGGCTCTGCTGTGGCAACGGTGGAACCAAAGAAAGGTGCCAGTGTCCCTGTGCTGATCTGGGAGATCGGTCCCGATGATGAGAGAAGGCTTGATGTTTATGAGGGATATCCAAGGCTTTACGGCAAAGCGGATCTAAAGGTACAGACAGAGAATGGATGCGAATCTATCATGGCATACACGATGAATGACAGGTATCACATCGGAATGCCTTCAGACATTTATCTGGAAACCATCAGGAAGGGATATCAGGATGCCGGATTTGACACAGCGGTTCTTATGGACAGTGTCTCGCACTGCAGGGAGGCGGCTGTACAGGAACTGGAAGGAATGGAGGAGAATACATGGACCCAGCATCTGCTGTAGTCATAGCGAAGGCTGCCATTGCTGCCGGGAGCAGTAAGAAAGCATGGACAGGGATCGCTTCTGTAACTGCCGCCCTGTGCCTGCCGCTTATCCTGATTATTGTGTGCCTTATGAGTGTGGCTTCCGGCGGCGCGGACCATAACCGGGCGGCAGTACGGTTTGCTTTCAGGGGAGGGGATGCAGGTGCACAAATGCCTGCTGACTACAGGGAATATATCGCAAAGATGCAGGAGAGCTTTGCAGAGCTTGATACTGTCCTTGACAGGATTGAGGAAGTGTCAGAGGGAGAGCCGCCCGACCGTGATCTGGTCAGGGCGGTGTTTTACGCCCTGTATTTCGGCGAGAACAGGGTGCGGCTGGATGCGGAGGATTATGTCCGTTTTGCAGACTGCTTTGTGGATTATGAGGAAAGGACAAGGCTGATAGAACATGAAGATGGCAGCACCGGGGAGGAGACCTACACCGCTGCGGTGGCAGTCACAAACAAGGTGGAAATATTTAACAACATCAAAAATGATTATGGTAAAGCCACAACTTATGAGCAGCAGTCCAATGCCGTGAATGTATGGTATCTCGCAAAATATGATACTGCCGCACCGCAGGAAGGAGATGGTTTTGATGACTGGCATGGCTGGAATATGTCAGAGGAGACTGCTTATTATGATCTCCCTGCAAGTGAGGCAGGCAAAAAAGTAGTAGAACTTGCCATGTCACGGCTGGGAGATCCATATTCACAGAATTACCGGGGAAGGGGAAGCTATGTGGACTGCAGCTACCTCACCATGTGGTGTTACAGGCAGACAGGGATAATAATTCCCACAACTGCAGCGGAGCAGGGGCGTTATATGGTGGAGCATAACCTGACCATATCAAGACAGAACCTGCAGCCCGGCGATCTGGTATTCTGGAGCTACAAGCCCAATGGAAGGTTTATGAACATCACCCATGTAGGTGTTTATGCAGGAAACGGAAAGGTGGTGGATGCCTCTTATTCAAAAGGAAAAGTAGTGTACAGGAATTTATTTGACAGTGACAAACAGGTGCTTTATGGCAGGCCGCAGTAGTTTTTGATGCCAGAGGCATCTGTTTTTTAAACTGTTATTCTGTGCAGGTGAAGCAATCATATCAGGAAAGGAGCAGGGAGATTTGTCCGGACGATAAAGCATGCTTTGCTCTGGGAATGAATGGATTTAGAAAAACAGGCACTGGAGATATTAAGAACTTTTGAGGGCGGCGAACCCTACCAGCTTGGATACAGTGGCGGCAAGGATTCGGATGTAGTATTCCATCTTGCAAAGAAAAGCGGGGTAAAATTTCAGGCGGTACATAACCATACTACGGTGGACGCGCCGGAGACTGTGAGGTATGTGAGAAGCAAAAGGGGCGTGGTCGTCTTATATCCGCCCATGAGCATGTGGGAGCTTATTGTGAAGCATAAGACACCACCCACGCGCCGTATGCGGTACTGCTGTGAGGAGTTAAAGGAGTATTCAGGTGCTGGAAAAAAGGTGATAACCGGCGTAAGAAAGTCCGAGAGCAGGAACCGGAGGCAGAATCAGGGGTTCGTCACCCTTATAAAACCAGATCGTACAGCAAGAAAACTGACAGATGATGAACTGTTTCTCTCAAACGATAAGGGCGGGATTGTTGTTATGAATTATGATAATTCTGAGGTACATCGCATGGTAGAGAGCTGCTACCGGACATCAAAGACGCTGGTAAATCCTATTTTAGAATGGGATGATGAGTATCTGTGGTGGTATATCCAAAAGGAGCAGATAGAGATTAATCCGTTGTACAGGGAGGGATTTCAAAGAATCGGATGTATCGGATGTCCAATGTCACGCCAATAAATTGGCAGGCAAGAAGCGCTGGCGTGAATTTGCCCGTTATCCAAAGTATAAGGACGCCTATATCCGTACATTTGCTAAAATGCTGGAATACAGGAAAGCCTGCGGCAATAAGGATGTCGCAGGCTGGAAAACACCGGAGAGTGTCTTTCAGTGGTGGATGGAGGATCAGTGTATGGAAGGACAGATAAGTATGATTATTGAAGGAAATGAGATCACTGGTTTTTGTGAGAAAGGATGAAGTGAAAGTGGTGAAATAAGTTGTTATGAAGAAGAACAAAATAAATTGGAGGATAAAGTATGAGGGCAGATTTCAGGAGAAAGGAACCGGAAGCGAAAGTAAACGAGTGTGTCATAGAAAAAGTGATTGTACTGCCAAATGCGGAGTATGACTATTTTACCAGACATCTGTTGCACGATTATGACTTTATAGACGAAAACAGGGAGCTGATGGGTGAATGGGACAGCGTATGGCACTGCCTGTTGGTGACAGGAGACAGCAACGGGGAGGGCGTGCTTGTGCAGAGTGAGGGTTCTTCCTATGCGCGGTATTCTGCATTTGTTCCATCTGTTTCTGGTCTAATTATACAGGAAAAGTGTGAAAAATACGGACACAGAGAGAACACGCAGGCTGAAAAATACTGTCAGCAGATGATATGAGGCAAAGAAATCTATAAAAACAGCCAATAAGAAAAGCAGACACAGCCTTTATTTCATGCTGTTTTTTGAAGGGTTTTGTGGTATGATAACAGTAGATCTGAAAGGATGGTGACAGAGTGAAAATACTAAGAAAAATAGACCTTTTCCAAAAAGAAATCAATACACTGCGCCCGTTGGAGGGGGAAATACTGGAACAGATAAAGGATTATTACCGGGTGGGGCTTACATGGACATCGAATGCCTTGGAGGGAAACTCCCTGACAGAGAGTGAGACAAAAGTGCTTCTGGAGGATGGTCTGACAGTGGGCGGAAAGCCGCTCAGAGATCTATTCGAAGCAGTGGATCATGCCAAAGCCTATGACTTTATGTTTTCTGCGCTTCAGAACCGCTGCATTGATGAGTACACAGTGCTCAGGATGCATGAGCTGTTCTACCAGAATATAGAACCGGAATATGCCGGGCGCTACCGAAATATGCGGGTGATTATTACAGGTTCCCGTTATCCTGTGGCGGCACCGGGGAAGATTGAAGAGGAGATGGGGCGTCTGTTTGAGTGGATAGAGAACAAGCGGGACGGATATCATCCTGTGGAATTTGCAGCCCAGCTCCATAAATGGTTTGTGTTCCTACATCCTTTTAAAGATGGGAATGGCAGAGTAGCAAGGCTCCTTATGAACCTTGCGCTGATTCAGGACGGATACCTGCCAGTGATTGTTCCGCCTGTGCTGCGTCTGGATTATGTGTCACTGTTGGAGCGGGCGCACCAAGATGATGGGGACTTTGTGGCGTTCATCGCAGAACGGGAGCTTGAATCGCAGAAAGAGATCCTGCGGCTGTTTCAGATACCGTTCCCAAAGGAGGAACAGGATATGGGGCAGTCCCTGTCACTATAGTATGATGACGAACAGAAGAAAAAAGGGAAATGTCGGTATGCCGGATGCAGAAATGTGTCCGGTTTTTTTGTGCACACGGGCACCCAGAAGAAGATTTTCAGCCAGAGCTGACAGGTGCCAAACAGGGGAAGATGGCTCTTCCCTGCTTGATTTTATTGGACTGTCATCTGTTGCTGTTAGAAGCAGAATTAAAGTTGTTGCATGAAAACGTGTCATAGATTTTCAGACAAAAAGGAGGATAAAATGGCAGACAGAGAAATAAAAATCACCTTCCCGGAGAAGAAGATGGAGGCGCTTGTCTTTTTTCTTGGGGAGCAGAATGAGAAGATTGAGGAGGTGCTGACAGCGCACCTGGACAAGACCTATGAGAAGTATGTGCCCCAGCAGGTCAGGAAGTTTGTGGACAGCCAGATCGCCGCAGAGCAGGAGGAAGTGCCTGTACGAGTGCCCAGAGCACCGCGTCAGACAAGAGAACCAAGTGAGACAGGGCGGAGAAATGCCAGACAGGGTACGAGGCAGAATGCTTCCAGAGAAGAGGCACAAAGCACACAAAGTGAAGCCGAAGCGCAGGAGCATGAGGCAGACCAAAGCGTAGCAGAACCGGAAGAGACATCCGCAATGTGTATGGGAATGTGAGGAAACAAAAATGGTATTACAAGAATATAAGGATTATTTTACGGACGTGTATGAAACAGATGATTTGACTGTCGCTGTCTGCAATGCGGAGGCAAACCATGCACAGCTATCAGACATGCCGCATGAACAGTGGGAGGATCTGGCGCTGTATTATGGCGTCAGGGTGCCACTCAGGGTAAATAAAAACGGCATCATTGCAATTCATAACAGCCAGCTGGAGGCGTGGGGCATCAGCGAAGCGCAGCTGAAAAAAGACGCATGGGAGAATATGGAGAAGAAATATCCGGCGGTACTGCGCACAATGGATGATGTCCTTTGCGGGATGTGTGACAGCATTTCGCTTGAACCGGAAGCGGAGGAATCTCTGGCAGGTGATATCCTGTTTGTGCTTACAAATGACGGGGATATACAAGGCGCAGCCTGCATGTTTGACAGGAAGATCATGGAAAAGACTGCAGCGAAACTGGATTCGAATCTGGTCATACTCCCGTGTTCTGTGGACGAAATCATCATTATGAGGGAGACAGAAGGAATGGATATGGAATCCATGAAAGACATGGTAAGGGAGGCAAATGAAACAGCAGTAAAACCGGAGAAGCGGCTGTCGAATGAAGTATACCATTACAACAGGGAGAGCCAGATGCTGTCTATGGTAAAACCGGCGCAGCCTGAACAGGATCTCCTGCCAGATCGGTCAGCCGGGGAGGAGGCACAAAACTATGACTGTGATGGACAAAACGGGTACGGAATGTCAGGTATGATGCAGCAGCTGTAACGCTGTTGTTACAAAAAAAGAAACAAGGGAAGGTAATTTCTCCGTAGGTTGCTGCGGTGAAATTCATTTTCAAATATAAAATCAGGAGGAAATAAGAATGAAGCAGGCAGTGGTGACAATCAAATATGACGAGGAAAAGTTAAACGCTATAAGGCAGTACATGGGCAAAAAAGATGCTGATTTTGAGACAGAGTTAAATGATGTCCTTGGAAAAATGTATGAAAAGTATGTTCCGCAGGCAGTCAGGGAGTACATTGAGAGCCGGGGGAATGTGCCGCCCGCAATCCAGAGAGCGAATAAATCACAGGCAAGAGGCGGCGCGAATACAGGAGCTTCATCAACAGAGTAATTGTGTTGATTGAGAGAAAAAAACAGGAAGCTTATGAAATTTTGACAGGAGAAATATTGCGCAGACACAGCGGTTTTCCTGAAGAATAAGTGCGTAAATCCAGAGAAAAAAGGATGGAAAGTATGCACTGCCCCGGTAAAAAGTATTGCAAAGATACTGGATTTGTTGTTCCCTGCATTTATAAAAGAGTGTTGTGTTGCTGCCGGGAGACGGGACGGATAAGCTGTCTGATACAAAAGATGCATCAAGCCACGGTATGCGGGGTGACACCACGAAGTGGTTTTGTATGGTTTGATGCCCGTAACAGGAGGCCGCAGGCTGAACTGTTACGGAGAATTTGTGTCGCTTACGAATGAGCAGATCAAAAAATATTCAGAGCAGTTTGGCAAAATCTCGCAGTTTACAGGACAGGAGCCAGAGCTGAGTTCCAGAATGACCATTATTGCCTTCTGATACGGCAAAATCCTCAAGCATTATGAAAAGCAGGCAGAAAAGCGCTGTCACCCCCTGTAAACGACCGTGTGGCGTTGTGTGCGCTGATTTGGAAAAAGTGGATAAGATGGCCGGCTGGCGGTAGTTCTGCCTTGTTTGGGGCGAATTGGGGCAAGTGAAGCAAAATGCCTCAAAACAAGACAGTATGACATGCTCCAGAATATGAGATATGGCAGAGAAAGAGGGCAGAATCATCAGGGTCGAAAATGGTGCAGGTTAAAGGGTTTATGCCGCTTTAGGGCGGCATAAACCGTGAAACACCCGCCGGCAGGGCCGGCGGGCAGTTCTTCAAATGGCATAACTTTTTCTAAGAATTTAAAAATGTTATGCCATTTTTAATATGATACGGGGATTTAGAGGGAAAAAGGGAAAAGAATGTTATGCCATATCGCAGGATTGAAGAGACTGGGAGTGATATACAGGATTTTGGAGGAAGGAGAGAACAAGCGGGCAAATGGCAGATGCGATATCAGATATGTGAAAAAATGAAAGGAGGCGGATTTTGTTATGGATACAAGGGCAGTTTATACAGTACATGAAAATGGAAAAGACTTTTACTTTTACTCAAAATATGCTGGGGGTTTTAGTTATCCATTTGAGGCAGCTGATTATCTAAGAGGTTTGAAAGACGCATTCCAGCGGCCGAGAACAGGGAAACAGGATATCTGTGCGGCACCATTGCTGGCACAGATGAAAGGGACATATTTTTTCCCAGATGCATTGAAGGATAAAATTCTGTTTACAGAAATCACAAAGGAGCTTGCAGAAGATATGGAAAAGGAAGCTCCGTTTGCGATTGCAGTAGACTTGGAGCAGGATACGGTCGCATTTCATTTTAATGACAAGTATGAAGAACTAAATGATCTGACAGATGTTGTACTGCCCCGCGCTGATCCAACAGACAGTTATAACGGAGCGGCATTTAAAAATGAATCCCTGTCAAGGCAGATGGGAAAAACAAGCATGACATTCCATCAGACAAATGAGAGGATATTCAGGGAACTGATTCAGGAGGCGGCAGGGCGGGAGCAGACAGAAGGACAGCAGATGATGTGGGGGGATTATGAGTGAAGAAAATGGAAAAGTCAGAAAAGCATTTTACATTGAGGAAGAATTACTGGTTCAGGCTGACAGCCTGCTCCGGCAGGCAGATGTCAGATCAAGGAACGAGTTTCTCAATCAGGCGCTGAAATTTTATATTGGATATCTGACTTCAGAAAAAATCGAGAATTATATGCTGTCCACCATTTCGTCTGTCATACATGCGACTGTCAAAGACAGCGAGAACCGCATGGCGCGGGCAATGTATAAGCTGGCAGTCGAGGTCTCCAAGCTGTCCCATGTTACTGCATACGGACATGAAGTAGATGAGGAAACCCTGCGAAAATTACAGGCAAAGTGTGCGGAGGAAGTAAAACGGATCAATGGTGCTGTAAAATTTGAAGATGCATACCATTATCAAAATCGTTGAGGTTACAAGTTGACAAATCATACTTATGGAGGTAGACAATGCCGAAACTAATTCTACGCTGCAATTACTTAAAAAATGCTCCGCCCGCCCATCTTGAAAACTTTGTGACTTACATAGGAACCCGTGACGGTGTCGAGAAGTCAATTAATACAACCATGCACCTGCCATCAACTGCAAGCCAGAAAGAGCGGATACAGGAGATTGTAACCACAATTCCTGATACAAAGCAGATGCATGAATATTACGACTACCTACAGAGACCGACAAGGGAAAACGCTTCCGAGTTTATCACACAGGCACTGGAAAATCATCTTGACATCATTGCCAAAAAGAAAAATTACGTGGACTATCTTGCAAACAGACCGGGCGTTGAAAAAACAGGTTCTCACGGTTTATTTTCCAATGAGGGAGAACCCATTATACTGTCCCGTGTCGCAGAGGAAGTGGCAAACCATAAAGGAGTTGTATGGACAAATGTCATCAGCCTGCGGCGGGAGGACGCGCAGCGGCTTGGCTACAACAGCGCCGCACAGTGGCAGGCATTACTCCGCAGCAGGGTGGAACTGCTTTGCGAGAACTACAGGATTGACAGCAGAAACCTGAAATGGTATGCGGCATTTCATAACGAATCCCATCACCCCCATGTGCATCTGGTGCTATATTCCACAAAACCATCAGAAGGTTATCTGACGAAAAAGGGAATTGACACCATGCGTTCCACCTATGCGCATGATATTTTCCGGCAGGAATTTATGAGCATTTACGAGAAGAAAACCCAGCAGCGTGAACAGTTAAAGGAGCAGGCAGACAGGAGCCTGCTTTTTCTGTTGCGGCAGATGCAGCGCGGCGTCTGTCATAATGAAAAGATTATGGAACAGATGCAGTTATTGTCAAAGCGGCTAAACAATACAGGCGGAAAGAAAGTCTATGGGTATCTGAAAGCTGATGTAAAAGCGATTGTGAACAGCATTGTAGATGAGCTGGCAAAGGAGGAAGGTGTTTCTGCATGTTACCATGCATGGTTGGAAAGCAGCAATGAGATCCTGCGTTATTACAAGGATACCGTACCAGAACTGCCGCCGCTGTCAGCGCAGAAGGAATTAAAAAGCATTAAGAACATGGTTATCCGTGAGGCAGTGCGGTTCGGTCAGGGTTATCTTTACACAGAGGAGGAAGGATTTTCAGAATTAGAAACACGATGGGAGGAAGGTGAAGCCCATACAGAATGGCAGGAAACAACATCGAAAAAAGATTCAAATGAGGATATAACTTTTGAGTTGCCTGATGATGCAGCAGCATTGGAACTGGACGAACGCGATATATCTGATGCTGTTTATAATACATACAATGGACCAAAGTATTATGCGGCATGGACAAATGCTTACAAAGAAGCGCGGACCTATTTATATGGCACACAGGAAACAGAACCTGACGCGGAGGCAGCCTATGAATTTATGCTGGAGGAGGCAGAAAGAGGAAATGCGTATGCCATGTACGATATGGGAAAGATTTATACACAGGGAATTTTCGTGGAACCAGACGAAGAAAAGGCAGAAAAATGGTATAACAGGGCACTCTCTGCCATGCTTGCAGTTAACAAAGAAAAGAAGAATGCCTGTCTGCAATACCATATCGGAAAGATGTATCAGTATGGTCTTGGGACAGGAGAAAATCCGACAGAAGCGGCAGCATGGTTTTCAAAGGCGGCAGAAAAAGAATACAGTAGTGCATTATATTCTCTGGGAATGCTTACGCTGCATGGAAAAGGTGTGGCGCAGGATCATGCAAAAGCTTTTGCGCTGTTCCAACGCGCTTATAAAAAAGGCAATCCTTATGCCGCCTATGAGCTTGGAAGGCTGTATGAATCAGGAACAGGCACAGAAAAAAATCAGGAAAAAGCAGAACACTGTTTCTGCGCTGCATTTTCGGGTTTTCTAAATCAGGAGAAAAAATCGAGAGATAATACGCTCTGGTATCGAATCGGGAACATGTATCTCCACGGTATCGGTACCGAAGCAGATGAAGTACAGGCAGAAAAATATTTTACAATGTCGGCAGACTGTGGAAATACCCATGCAGCATATCAGCTGGCAAAACTTTATATACGACATGAAATACAAAAACTCCATCATCAGCCAGAAGCAACGCCTGATGATAAAAAAATCAAAAAAGCAGTAATGCTGCTGGCAAAGGCAGCATCACAGGGGAATCGGTTTGCAGACTATGCACTTGGCAGGTTATATAGTGATGGCGTACTGCTTGCAAGGGAGATGGACAAAGCATTTTTTCACCTGCACAGGTCGGCAGATTCAGGAAATGTCTATGCGCAGTACCGTCTTGGGAAATGGTATCTGACAGAAGAATATAAGGATATCTCCAAAGCAGTTTTCTATCTGACGAAAGCGGCAGCACAGAATAGTGACATGGCGGCGTATCAGTTAGGAAAGCTGTATCTTTCAGGAGAGGGCATACCCAAAAATGTAGAGCAGGCACTTTTCTATCTGGAATTATCTGCCCATGCAGGAAACCAGTATGCACAGTATCTTCTTGGAAAAGCATATCTAATCGGAACAGACGTGGAACATGATAAAGAGAAAGCATATGAATATTTGAAACCAGCGGCGGAACAGGGGAATGTTTATGCCGCTTATTTTTTGCAGCACTGGAATGACATGCCGCACCCAGACCTGCTTTTGATGGCATCACGACTTATGCACCAGCTGGGGAAAATTATGGAGGAAAATGTGGATAACAGAAAGAGCAGCGGAAACCGAATGGGGATTGACCGCAAACTTGCAGGAAAAATGAAGGCCAAAAAGATTGCACAGGGACATGCAGAGGCCGACAGAGAGGAGATGGTGCAGACACAGTAAAATGAATTGAAATCATTGTTATTCCAAAACGGACTATTCAGAGAGGAGGACATACTTGGGAGAATTTATTTATTTTACAGAGGAACAGAAGGAGCGTGCCAATGCGGTCCATATTGCAGATATATTACAGAAGGAACATGAGGAAGTGGAACGCTCTGGCAATGAGTGGCGCTGGAAACGTCACAGCAGCGTGACATTTCGGGGAAACAGCTGGTACCGCCACAGCCAACAGGCAGGAAGCCATGCGATTGATTTCATGCAGGAGTTTTTCGGGATGACATATCCAGAGGCAGTCACCTACCTGTTAGATGGAGAGACAGGACAGGTTATCCGTGGAGGCAGCCAGAAAATACCAGTCAGGGCGGCATCTGGTAACATAAAACAGCAGAAAGAAAAGGTACAAAAAGCGAAGGATACAAAAAAGATTCAGGAAGGAACTGCGAATCCGGTACAGCCAGTCAATACAGACATGTCAAAGGCAGATAAAAATAATATGAACCAGAAAATGTTACAGGAGACAGAAGTCCCAGACAAAAAGAAATTTCCTGTCCCGCCAGAGAAAAATGACACCATGAAGCGGGTGTATGCCTACCTGATGTCAAAGCGCCACATCAGCCGTGAAATCCTTTCGTTCTTTGTCAGACAGGGAACACTGTATGAATGTGCGCAACATCATAACGTTGTATTTGTCGGGAAAGACAGAGAGGGAAAAGTGCGCCATATCCATAAAAAAGGAACCTGTTCTGACAACAAAAGCTTCCGCATGAATGAGGAGGGTTCGGATTCCTCTTATGGTTTTGGCTATTCAGGAAAGGGAAACAGGCTTTACGTGTTTGAGGCACCGATTGATTTATTATCCTTTCTGACCTTATATCCAAAAAACTGGCAGGAGAACAGTTACATCACATTAAACGGTGTGGCAGAACACGCCATGCTCCAGATGTTAAAAGATTATTCTAATCTTGATACTGTTGTCCTGTGTCTGGATCATGATGCCGCAGGTATCGAGGCGAGCGGGCGGCTGGCGGAAATTTTAGTCCAAAATAACTACAAAAAGATTCAATTGTTACAGCCAAGATTTAAAGACTGGAATGAAGATCTGAAAAATATAAATGGAGAAGCAGCGCTGCCAGCGCAGGAGCATCCAAAGATGATGGAATGTGACGCATGGATAGCTGTATTAAAGCAGGTAACAGAGAGTATGAAAATGGAATATGCCACCAAAGAATATATCTGTTATTACTATCAGGGAATTTATAATGCTCTGAAAAAAGGAAGGACAAAAGAAAATCTGGAGGAGGCATTTGACGAGGCGGGAATGCTGCTTACAGGCATACTGGTAAAATGCATGGAAAAAGAAGGCAGGGCATTAGGAAAAGAAACAGGTGACACGCAGATTCTTGACAACCTGCAAAAACGCTACAGACCGCATCAGGATAAAGGAAATTTTAACAGCCGTGTCAGAACAATGCAGAAAGCATTTGAAGAGATAATGGAGGTGCTGGATACAAAAGATTTATCTCAAAAAGAGAATAAGGAGCTGTTTGTAAAGAAATGTATGAGCCTGACGATGGAGTGTATTAAGGCTCATATTTTTGTTGCAGTGGATTATCAGGAACCGGCCGTCAGGCAGTCGCATAAGGCGCAGGACACAGAAGGAGGAATGTTACTATGCAGCCAGTAATCATGCTTGTGGTATCAGGGATTTTTATGTTTGCGGTTATCGGCGGCATTTCCCTGATGTCGCATTATTACACGTTAAATGGAATCAAAAACAGAACCGTAGGTGACGGGCAGCATGGAACGGCACGTTTTGCGGGCAAAAAAGAAATCAAAGAAACCTACATAGAGGTGCAGTACGAGCCGGAACTATGGAGAAATGGTCAAAACCTGCCAACAGCGCAGGGACTTGTGTTAGGCAGCATCGAGCGTGCAGGAAAACTTTACGCCCTTGTTGATACAGGGGATGTCCACTGTCTGATGATCGGTGCGGCAGGTGTCGGAAAGACAGCACATTTTCTCTATCCCAATATTGAATATGCCTGTGCCTGCGGTATGAGCTTCCTGACTACAGATACAAAGGGCGACCTCTACCGCAACTATGCAGGCATAGCAAAAAAGTATTATGCTTATGAGACGGCAGTCATCGATCTGCGCAATCCGACCAGAAGCGACGGAGACAACATGCTCCATCTGGTCAACAAATATATGGATGAATTTCTTGCAGACAGTGATAACCTCAGCGCCAAGGCAAAGGCAGAAAAGTACGCCAAGATTACAGCCAAGACCATCATCTCATCAGGCGGCGCAGACAGTTCCAGCTATGGGCAGAATGCATTTTTCTATGATGCGGCGGAAGGTGTGCTGACTGCTGCCATTCTGTTAATTGCAGAATTCTGCCCAAATGAAAAGCGCCATATCATCAGTGTGTTCAAGCTGATACAGGATTTGCTGGCGCCCTCAAAGGTAAAGGGAAAGAACCAGTTCCAGCTGTTAATGGCAAAGCTGCCTGACACCCACAAGGCAAAATGGTTTGCAGGTGCAGCACTCAACACAGCAGAACAGTCCATGCAGTCTGTTTTATCAACTGCACTCTCACGGCTCAATTCTTTTCTTGATTCTGAGTTAGAGCAGATTTTGTGTTTTGACACTGCCATTGATGCAGAACAGTTCTGTAAGAGAAAGACAGCGGTGTTCCTTGTGATGCCGGAGGAGGACAACACGAAATACTTTATCATCTCCCTGATTTTGCAGCAGCTCTACAGGGAGATACTGGTGGTAGCAGACGAGAATGGAGGGAAGCTGGATAACCGCGTGGTCTTTTATTGGGACGAAGTCGGAACAATACCAAAGATTGAGAGTGCGGAGATGATGTTCTCAGCTTCGCGTTCCAGAAAGGTGAGCATTGTGCCAATGATACAGTCCTTTGCACAGTTAAATAAAAACTACGGAAAAGAAGGTGCAGAGATTATTATAGACAACTGTCAGGACACAATCTTTGGCGGCTTTGCTCCTAATTCAGAATCTGCGGAAGTGTTGTCAAAGAGCCTTGGAAACAGAACCGTGTTGTCAGGTTCCATCAATCGGGGAAAGAATGATCCAAGCCAGTCGCTCCAGATGATGCAAAGGCCGCTCATGACACCAGACGAACTCAAATCACTGCCCAAAGGAAATTTTATTGTGTCCAAGACAGGCTGCCACCCCATGAAAACAAAACTGAAACTGTTTCTGGAATGGGGAATCACATTTGAAGAACCTTATGAGATTGAGGAGAAATCTGCAAGAAAAGTAGCATATGCAGACAAGCAGGAGATTGAGGAGGAGATTGTCCGCAGATATATGTGCTGCGTAGATGAAGAACAGGAAAATACAAGGCAGAATATGGCAAACAGAAATGGAGGAATGCAGCAGACACAGATGAATGAAAACGTGACAAGAGTCCGTCAGTCTTTGCGGACGGAGGATTAGGAAAAGGAAATGGGGTTAAGCATGACATATGACAGAAAAATATATGAGGCAGACCTGCCCCACAGAGCCATAGCTGTATATATGTATTTACAAAATCGCGCGAACAAAGAAGGATTCTGCTATCCGGCAATCGGTACCATTGCAAAGGAGCTGCATCTTTCTGTCAGCACAGTCAAACGTGCAGTCCGCGATTTGGAGGAAAGCGGCTATATCCGCAAGACACAGCGATGGCGTGAAAACGGTGGCAGGAGCAGTCTGCTTTATGAAATCATAAAGTAAGCACCAAGGGGGTAGTGCGCATTAAGGTCAGGTGGACTATGGTATGGTTCACCGTGGCCTGAGTAGTGAAGGAATCATTTGAATTTTATAAAAGCAGAGAGAAGAAGTTTTGTATAGCAAATTTAATAATATTCTAAATGATAGGGGTATTTGCTCATTCTAAAATGAGACCAGATTAAATCATTGACAGTGGCACTTAAAGGGTATTTTAGGCAAATATAAAAATGGAAGTCTGCATCTTATATGAACCTTACCGCGCATCAGGCCGTTTTCGGTATTCATTTGGCGTGACACCAAACTTCTTTTTAAACACATTCTGAAAATACGCCTGGCTGGAGAAGCAAAGATAACTGCTGATCTCACTGAGGGACTTGTCTGTGTAGGTCAGCAGCGATTTTGCTTCTTCCAGCTTGCAGCGCATGATAAATTCACGCATCTCAAATCCCAGCTCTTTCTTGAAGCAATGCGAGAGGTATGAGCGGCTTTTTCCGACATAGGAAGCCACGTCAGACGTGGAAATGGCCTGGTTGGTATGCTGCTTGATATATTGGATGCACTTGTTGATATCCGAGGTGGTATCGCGGGGAAGCTGTGATTGTGCCACACGACGTGTAAAATCCAGCACCATATTATACTGCATCTGATAAAGGGCTTCTATACTCTGGAGTTTTTCGCTTTCCTGGATATAGATATCGCTGAGCTGGTAGGCGGATTCAATGTCAAGACCGCCCTCGATTGCACATCGGGTTGCCAATGTGGCTAAAACAATCAAAATATTTTTTTCCTGACGCAGGGTGTTGTCTGCAAGATTTCCTGCTTGCAGGGAAAAAGTATTTGAGAAAAATTCTTTCAGTCCATCTACATTCCCACTGCGTATATAGTCCATATAGAGCTGTTCATAATGATATGTATTGTGAAACAGTTCCATCTCTTTGGCATCATAGATTTTTGCCGAGTGCAAGGAAGCCTCGGATGTGCTTCCGGTGTCAGTGTACACGTTCAGATAAGCGTCAATATCAATCATATCATTAAATAATTCATGGTAATACAATGCAAGAAAATGGCAGAACTGGTGAAAGGAGTATTGTGGCATAAATTGATAGAGCTCCGTCAGCAGTTCTCTATGTTCCAGTGAAATAGAATATTCTTTCATGATATTCCTGATAGAAGCTGGCGAGGGAGGGATGCTGATCACGGGACCGATTAAAACCATCTGTCCTGTTTTTTTGTTCTGCACAAGCCCGATATAATGAAATTCCTTTGTGACAAGATAGGTGACTGCCTGTTCTCTGGAAGCCAGTTCGGACAGATGCGGCACTGCCAGGTCAAAAGGAAAGCCAGTATCCGGCAGTACCAGCTGCAGATGTCCGTTTTTGTAATAGTGTATTGGCAGATAGATACAGTTGTAAAGTGTCTGGCAGAACGAATAAACGGAATCCATAATAACCTCCTGTACATATATGGTTTGGGATAAAACAGGACTATAAGTAGTGCTTAAATTTACTTTAAAACAAATCAGACATAATTACAATAAAGATTCATGGAATTTCATACCAACAGGATAAAATATGCATATAAACATCGGGAAATTAAGCAAACCAAATTGAAACCATAAAAAAGGAGGAGATGTTTTTATGCAGGTAACAGATTTGCGCACAGAGTACCAAAAGAACCCGCTGGGACTGGACACGGCAAAACCGCGGTTCTCATGGAAAATGGAATCAGACAGAACAGATACCATGCAGACTGCGTATCAGGTTCAGGTTACGCTGGATGATCAGATGGTTTGGGACAGCGGACGAAAGGAGTCTGATCAGTCCGTGCTTGTGGAATATGCAGGTCCAACGCTACAGGCAGAACAAATTTATACATACCGTGTGATGGTGTGGGACAATCACAAAGAGACTGCGGTGGCAGGTAGCAGTTTTGAGACGGGGCTGCTTGCTGGGACAAATTTTCAGGCAGAGTGGATCACGCATCCCTTTGCGAAGGAGGAGACAGCCTGTCCAATATTTGTGAAAACGATATCCCTGAAAAAAGTGACACAAAAATCAGTAAAAAGGGCACGAATTTATGTCACTGCGCTTGGCGTCTATGAGATAAAGCTTGATGGGGAAAAGGTTGGAGACACCTTCTTTGCGCCGGGCTGGACGAACTATAAAAAACGTTTACAGTACCAGACATATGATGTGACAGCATTTCTGAATCAGGACATGTCTGTGGAGCATACGCTGGAGATTATGGTGGGAAATGGCTGGTACAAAGGGATTTTCGGTTTTACCTGTACACCGGACCACTATGGAGATCAGGTAGCACTACTCGCGGAGCTTCATGTGATTTATGAGGATGACTCAAGGGAAGTGATTGCCACAGACCAGGGCTGGCAGGTGAAAACAGGTTCCGTCCGCTACAGCGAAATCTATATGGGCGAGACGATTGACAGCACATTTGCAGGCACCAGTCTGGTTGCCGTGGCACCATTTACTTATCCTATGGAGAATATTACGGCGCAGGAGTGCGAGCCAGTGCGGATCACAAAGCGCACACCTGCAAAGGAGCTGATTCTGACCCCAAACGGCGAGAAGGTTCTGGACTTTGGGCAGAATATGGCAGGGTTTGTGGAGGTGACAGTGAAGGGAAAACCAGGGCAGAAGATTGTCGTGCGTCACGCGGAGACACTGGATAAAGACGGAAATTTTTATTCCGAGACGCTGCGGCAGGCGAAATCGGTGGATACTTATATCTGCGATGGCACAAAACAGACCTTTTTGCCGCACTTCACATTTCATGGGTTCCGCTATATCTGTGTGGAAGGGCTGGATGAGGTGAATCCTGCTGATTTTACGGCGTGTACGCTACACACAGACATGAAAGTGACCGGAAGCTTTTCATGTTCTAACGAGATGGTGAATCAATTACAGAACAATATCCAGTGGGGGCAGCGGAGTAATTTTCTCGACATTCCCACGGACTGTCCGCAGCGCGACGAGCGGCTTGGCTGGACAGGGGACGCGCAGGTCTTTTGCCGGACGGCTTCCTATAACATGGAGACGGCATTGTTTTTTGCCAAGTGGCTGCATGACTTAAAGAGTGAACAGACTGCACAGTTTGGCCCGCCGCACGTGGTTCCAAATATTCTCTCGGATCAGGACGCGGCAGCAGCGTGGAGCGATGCAGCGACAGTGATTCCGTGGACGGTCTATCAGATGTTCGGGGATAAGCGGGTACTTCAAGACCAGTATGAGAGCATGAAGGGCTATGTGGACTATATCACAGCGCATTGCGGGGAGAACGGTCTGTGGCAGACGGGCTACCAGTATGGTGACTGGCTGGCGTTGGACAAAGAGGAGAACGCGGACCGCACAGGCGCGACAGACAAGTATCTGGTGGCAAATGCGTACTATGCCTATTCCGCGGATATTGTGTGCAGGGCGGCAAAAGTGCTCGGGTATGAGGAGGATGCGGAAAAGTACGCTGCGCTTCATCAAATGGTTGTAAAGCTGTTTGACGAGGAGTACATCACGCGCACAGGCAGGATGGTGAGCGAAACGCAGACGGGATGTGTGCTGGCATTGCACTTTGGACTGGCGCAGGAAAAATATCGCGAAAAAATAGCAAGATCTCTGGAGACAAACATTGCAAACCACAAGAACCACCTCTCGACCGGTTTTGTGGGGACGCCCTATCTGTGCCATGTACTGTCGGAGAACGGCATGCATGAACTCGCAGGCACCATTTTCCTGAAAGAGGACTATCCGTCGTGGCTGTATGCGGTGAAAAAAGGTGCGACAACCATCTGGGAGCGCTGGAATTCCATCATGCCGGACGGCAGCTTTGACGAATCTGGCATGAACAGCTTAAACCACTATGCATACGGCTCTATCGGCGACTGGATGTACGAGAAACTGGCGGGCATCAATCCGGTAAAGCCCGGCTATAAGGAAATCAGAATCCAGCCGATGTTCATCAAGGGAATAACGGGCGTGGATGCGTCGTTTGATTCAGTGTATGGTGTGATTCGCAGCGCGTGGAGCTGTAAGGACGGAAAAATCACAGTGGATGTGACAATCCCGCCGAATACAACAGCAGAAATTTATCTGCCAGAAAAGGACGGTACAGTGAAAGTTGGTTCTGGTTCGTGGCATTATGAATACGGGACAGACACAAAACTGGAACTGGATAGATTCACCATGGACACTACGCTCGGGGCATTGCTTCAGGAGCCAGTGGCGGTAGAGCTGTTCAATCAGTATGTGCCCGGAATGCTGGACGGCCCGATGATACAGTTTGCCTACGGTATGACCATTACCGAGATTGCGGCGGTAATGCCGCCGGAGGGGATTGGGATATTCAAGACAGTGCTTTCGGCACTGAACCAGCAGAACAAGTAAAAATATTTCACACAGGAGGGAAAGATTATTATGGCAAGAAAACCATTGGGAAAGGACCAGTTCGGCATTCAGAAGGTCATGCGTGGAAGCGATTATTTTGGAGATGCCATGGGACAGTTTGCATTAAATGCAATCAACGGCATGGTGGGACAGTTAACTTATTTTTACACGGACAAGGCAGGCCTTGCGGCGGCTGTGGTCGCAACCGTGTTCATGATTACAAAGATTATTGACGCATTTACGGACATTATCATGGGAAACATTATAGACCACACCAAGCCGGGAAAGGAACGTTACCGGCCATGGCTGCTGAAAATGTCTGTACCTGCGGCTGTACTGATGCTGATGCTGTTTACCGTACCGCAGGGAAATTCCACGTTTCAGATTGCCTATATGCTGATCACTAACCTGTTGATGACATCCGTCATTTACACTGCGATCGCAATTCCATATGGCTCTCTAATGGTAGTGCGGACAAATAGTACCGAGGAGCGCGGCAAGATGGGCGTATACCGTGCGCTGGCAGGATATGTTCCGGGAATGGCTATCGTTCTGACAGTCATTCCGGTTACCAATGCACTGGGCGGTACAAAGAGTGCATGGATAAAGTATGCGGCAGTCCTGGCGCTGATTTCCCTGCTCTGCCTTCTGTTCTGTTACAAGAAAAGCAAGGAAACGGCAACTGCTGACGATATGGCTGCAGCTGCTTTTAAGCCGGATGAATTTGACGTTCCGGTTTCATTAGGCGAGGCTGTCAAAAAACTTTTTGGAAATAAATACTGGGTTTTGGCGCTGATTATGGGACTTATGTCGAATGTCACCTATGGTCTGGCAAATTCGTCAGGTACCTATTACTGCAAGTGGATTTATGGGGATGACAATCTTGTAGCGATTCTCGGGGCAGTGGGCATGATACCGACGATTCTCGGGTTTGTAGCGGTAGGTCCTATGAACAAGAAGCTGGGTGTTGTGAAAACGCTGCGCGTATGTTTTTTCCTGGGGACTTTAGCAACTGCTTTAAGGCTCCTAAATCCGACACATTTCTGGTATAACACGATTCTCGGGTGCGTGGGGTCGTTTGCAAACATTCCGATGATGTGCTTGCTGGGTGTTACGACGGCCATGGCGATTGACTATAATGCGTACAAATATGGGAACAGGATGGTGGCTTCCTCCCAAAGTGCGGTTGGCTTTGGCGGCAAGGTTGGAAATGGTTTGGGCGTGTCTGTGATCGGCTGGTGCCTTGCGATCGCGCACTATGACGCGACAGCGGCTGTTGCGACAACGGCGACAAGGCAGGCGATCTATGCATTTAATATCTATATTCCGCTCTTACTGTTTGCTGTGATGCTGGTCTGCGCAGTCAAATTTGACCTGGAAGAGAAGCTGCCAGCAATCAGGGAGGAACTCGAAAAGCGCAAGTCGCAGTGGTAAAATAGATTTGTATCAGTGTTTGTGAGAATGTCAGGAGGAGAAATTGATGGAAAAAATCAGAGAAGTGATTACAAAAATGACACTGGAAGATAAAATAAAACTTTGTTCGGGTGCAAGTTTCTGGGAATCTGAGAATATGGAACAGTATGGTATTCCTTCCTTCTTTATGTCTGACGGGCCGCATGGCCTGCGGACACAGAAGGGGGAATCCGACCACCTGGGAATCAACCAGAGCGAACAGTCTACCTGTTTTCCGACGGCGTCCGCCAGCGCATCGTCGTGGAATCCGGATTTGCTGTATGAGATGGGGGAGGCGATAGGCGAGGAAGCGCTGCATCACGGCGTGGACGTGGTCTTAGGGCCGGGCGTGTGCATGAAACGAAATCCTCTCTGCGGGCGCAACTTTGAATATTTCAGTGAGGACCCGTATCTGTCAGGCATGATGGGGGCAAGCTGGATTCAGGGTGTGCAGTGCAAGGGTGTCGGAACCAGTTTAAAGCATTATGCGGCAAATAATCAGGAACAGGACCGCATGATGGGGAACAGTATGGTGGACGAGCGTGCACTGCGCGAAATCTATCTGTCTGCCTTTGAGATGGCAGTGAAAGAGAGCCAGCCGGATACCGTGATGTGCTCCTACAACAAGATAAACGGAACCTTTTCGAGTGACAACAAATCCCTTCTGACAGATATTTTGCGTGATGAGTGGGGCTTTGAGGGACTGGTTGTGACAGACTGGGGCGCAATGAATGACAGGATTTGGGCGTTTCAGGCGGGCTGCGACCTGGAAATGCCAAGCAGCAATGGAATGTTTGATTCGGACGTAAAGCGGGCAGTGGAGGAAGGGAGGCTGTTGGAGACTGACATTGATGCCTGTGTGGAGCGGATTATCAGACTGGCATGGAAAGCGCAGGAAACACGGAAAAGGATTCATGACGGATACCTGTTTGATGCGGAGGCGCATCATAACCTTGCAAAAAAAATTGCGGTAGAGAGCGCTGTTTTGCTTAAAAATGAGAAGGGTATCCTGCCATTACAGAAGACAGCGAAAATCGCCCTGTGCGGCGCGATGGCGGAGACGGTGCGTTATCAGGGCGCGGGTTCTTCGCACATCAATCCGACAAAGCTTCCCAGTCTGCGTGCAGCCATGGAAGCGGCAGGCGGGACAGTTACATATTATCCCTCCTATGAATTAAATGGAGAAAAGAATGAAACGGAACTGAAACGGGCAGTGGACGGCGCAAAGGATGCAGACGTGGCAGTTCTTGTCGTGGGGCTTCCAGATTCCTATGAGTCGGAAGGTTACGACAGAACGCATATGGCGATGCCGGAAAGCCACTGCGAGCTGGTCAGCGAGATCGCGAAAGTAAATCCGAATGTTGTCGTTGTGCTGATGGGAGGAAGTCCTGTGGAGATGCCATGGCTTGCGGAGGCAAAAGCGGTTCTGAACCTATACCTAGGCGGACAGGCGGTTGGCGAGGCGGGCGTTGATTTACTGTATGGCGCTGTAAATCCCAGCGGAAAGCTTGCGGAGACATATCCGGTTTCCTACAGGGACTGCTCTTCGGCGGAGACATTTGGCATCAATCCGAGACAGGTGGAGTATGCGGAGAGCATCTACGTCGGTTATCGCTATTATGAAAAAGCGGGGATTCCAGTGCGTTTTCCGTTTGGATACGGACTAAGTTACACGCAGTTTGAACTTTCAGATTTAATAATAAGATATGATAATAATGAAATAAGCAAAGATTCTATATGGAATCTTTCAGAAAAGGACAAAGAATTGGCAGTTTCCTGCAGAGTGAAAAATACAGGAAGCCGTGCGGGTGCAGAGGTCGTGCAGATCTATGTGTCTGACCGGACACCGGATATTTTCAAGGCAGAGAAAGAGTTGAAAGGTTTTTGCAAGGTGTACCTGGAAGCCGGAGAGGAAAAGGAAGTGACGGTCACACTGAACCGGAGAGCCTTTGCGCACTATGATGTGCATACCAAAGACTGGGAAGTGCTGACAGGGCAGTATCAGATTCAAGTGGGAACCTCCAGCGCGGATATCTGTCTGGTGCAGGACATCAGGGTGCAGGGAACGGTAGGCACTCTGGGATACGAAGGGCTGCCGCAATGGTATGTCTGCCCATCAGGAAAGCCCTCAGTCTCTGATTTTGAGAAGCTCTATGGGGGCAGGATCATGCCTTTCGAGCTGGAAAAGCCGGGTGAATATACCCTGTTAAACACAATGAATGACATGAAAGAAAATCCTGTCGTGCAGCAGATCATGGAGGGCATGAAGGGCGGAATTCTGAAGAATTGCGGTGGTGATGAGAACAGCCCAGAGTTTCTGTTTACGATAAGTATCGTATTCAGCACGCCTTTAATCCGCCTTGTACAGCAGGGAGGAGGAATGACACCGCTCGCATTGATGCAGGCGGCGGTCGGCGCGGCCAACAATGATCCGGGTGCGGCGGCACAGCTGGCGGCAATGATGGAGAACATGCAGTAAAACAGCATATTTGCACGATTGGAATACGGTACTCACGGTGAATGAAATTTGCCGTGAGTACCGTATTAGGAGCAGGGGAAAGATTTTGATTTCTGTTTATTCGGGTAAGAAAGGAGTAAGGCTGATGTATCAGATTAAAAATATCCAGTGTGAGCACATGTGCAGACCATTGGCAATTACTGTGGAAAAACCACGTTTTTCATGGGAATGGGATGCGGAAGAAAACAATGTTTACCAGAATGCGTATCAGATTATGGTACAGAAAGAAGACGGCACTATTGTCTGGGACAGCACAAAGACAGAGGGCAGAAACACGACGGACATAGAGTATGCGGGACAGCCGTTGCAATCAAAGTGCAGATATCTCTATCAGATCACGGCGTGGGATCAGGAGGGAAGGGAAGTAAAGAGCGGACAGGAATATTTTGAGACGGCTTTCCTGAAACCGGAAGAATGGAAGGCAGGGTGGATTGAGCCCGTCCCCCTGCCCCAGCTGGAAAAGAACCCGTTGGAGGAGGCTGGAAAAGTCTGGCTGGAAGTGCTTGGCGCAATGATGAGGGGGGAGAATCCCGAGATTATTTCCGATGAGGCGAACCTGAGGGCACAGCCATTGGAACCCTATGATCCGCCAGTGCGAATGCGCAGGGTGTTCCATCTGGAAAAAGAGGTGACGAGGGCGCGGCTTTATATAACGTCACATGGTATTTACGAGGCAAAGATCAACGGAAAACCAGTGACGGACTCCGTGCTGAATCCGGGATTTACCACTTATGACAGACGGCTTAAATATCAGGTATTTCCAGTGGAAATGCTCTTGCAGTGCGGGGAAAATGCGATTGCCGTAACAGTTGCGGACGGATGGTATAAAGGAAAGATTGCCTTCGGAAGGGGCTGTGAGTATGGAGAGGTGCCGGGGCTTTTGCTACAGCTGGAAATGGAATATACAGATGGCACAAGAAGTGTCTTATGTTCTGACGAATCGTGGCGTTATTCGTTTGACGGACCTGTCCGCATGGCAGATCTGTTTTTTGGACAGACGGTTGATGCCAGGATGGACGACGGGGAACCCTCGCTGTGCATGTATGATGCTCAGGCATGGAAAAGTGTTCGCCAAAAAAAGAAATCTGTTCAGGCGGTGGACGCACAGTGTTCGCCGCTGGCAAAGGTATTTGCCGAGATTGCGGCGCAGCGGGTATGGACCGCGCCGAACGGGGATACACTTGTGGATTTTGGACAGAATATGGCTGGCGTTATCCGTGCTGACATCTATGGACAGCCAGGGGAAGAGATCACATTTGAACATGGAGAGGTGCTGGACGAAAACGGGAATTTTACCTATGCATTTGAGGGTGATGAGACGAGGGCGCAGAAAGACTGCTATATCTGTGCCGGAACCGGGCATGAGGTGTTTTCGCCCCGATTTACCTACCACGGATTCCGTTATGTGCGGGTAAAGGGAGGACAGGGCTGGACGAAGGAGCAGTTCACGGCACTTGCGGTCAGCACAGATAATCCGGTTACAGGGCATTTCAGCTGTTCGGATAAACGGCTGAACCAGCTGCAGCACAATATTTACTGGAGTCAGCGCTCCAATAATATCACGATTCCCACAGACTGTCCTACCAGGGAAAAGGCAGGATGGACTGGTGACGTGGTAGTGTACGGAGCAACCGCGCTTTATAATCAGGACATGACGGCATTTTATGAGGACTGGCTGAAAAGTGTCCGTCTGGAGCAGACAGAAAACGGTCATGTGCTTAATACGGTGCCACTGATCAAAAACTATATCCAGCAGACGATGGCGGGCTCTCTGGGCTGGGGAGACGTGATCCTGACGCTTCCACTGCAGCTGTATCATCTGAAAGGGGATATCCGCGTTCTGGAGGAGAATTATCCGGCAATGGAGAAATGGATGGAGGCAATGAAAAAGAGCGCGTATGAACTTCCGACAGCAAATCCGATGGGGGCGGTAACAGCAGAACAGTTTGCGGCCATGCCTGAACGCCGGCAGGACAACCAGCATTATCTGATCAATACCGGTTTTCATTTCGGGGACTGGCTGGTGCCGAGCGTGAAAAATGCACAGGGATTTTCGGACGGACCAGCCTCCTCATTCCTGACAATGAATTATGTGGATACCGCGCTTCTGGCTGCGGATGCGGATCTGTTTGCCGAAGTGTCTGAACTGCTTGGACACAGTGATAAGGCGGAGGACTTCCGCGCATATGCGAAGAGAGTGCGGGAAGCCTTTTTCGAGGAGTATGTGGATGAGAATGGAAAAATCCGTCAGGAGATGCAGGGAAACTATATTCTGGCTCTGAAGTGCCATATGGTTCCGAAAGAGACGGAGCCTGTGCTGGCTGGGCATCTGGATGAACTGATCCGGCAAAACGGTTATTGTCTGGACACAGGGTTTATGTCCGTGCCCTATCTGCTGGATGTCCTGTGTGATTACGGGTATGAGGAGACGGCGTGGAAAATATTGTGGCAGACGAAATGTCCTTCCTGGCTGTACGAAATCGAGCATGGTGCCACAACAGTCTGGGAAAACTGGGACGCAGTCAGAGAAAACGGTGCAGTGGACAAATGCTCATTCAACCACTATGCGTTTGGCTGTGTCGGTGATTTTATGTACCGCCGCATTGCCGGAATTCAGAACGTGGGCAATGCCTATGACAAAATCCGCATTGCGACGCTGTATGGCTGCGGTCTTGAGTGGGCAGCGGGGGAGCATAGGAGTCCGAACGGCCTGATTCAGGTTCGGTGGGAGAAATCAGGGACACAGGGAGTCCGTATTTCCGGGAAAATCCCGGCAAATACAGAGGCTGTCCTGGTACTGCCTGACGGAAGTGAACAGATGCTTGGCAATGGATGCTTTATGGCAGAAGTCTGAATACAGCTTTATTTTGCTATGACAAATAGCGCCCTCGGGTACTATATTTATTGCACTTGTTCAGTAAGAAGGTGAGAATAATGGCGTAACCATTCGCATCTAAACGGGGTTCGTACTTTTTAGATTAGAAAGGAGAAAGCAGATATGAGTCTTATCCATACAATCGTTTTCAAACAGATAATGAAATCAAAGGTTCTGTATTCACCGGACTGTAAAATTGATTATGACAAAAAAAGACAGGAAGAGCGGAGGCAGGCAGAACGGATTCCGCTTTTAAAAAATGTAGCAATGAAAGAGGGGAAGTTAGGGGGAATTCCGGTTGAGCTGGTAACAGCAAAGGGGAATCCGCAAAATCAGCTCATTTATTATATTCATGGAGGCGGGTTTGTTCTCGGGGAGGCGGCAACCAGACGGTTTTTTACAGCGTATCTTGCCGGAAAGTTTCATTATAATGTAGCTGCGGTCAATTATCGGCTGGCTCCAGAATTTCCGTATCCGGCGGGGGCACTGGACTGCCTTACAGTATATGAAGCTCTCCTGAAACGGTATGATTCCAAAAAGATCATGTTTGTCGGAGAGAGCGCCGGAGGCAATCTGGTACTTTCCACATTACTGCGCGCAAAAGAGAAAAACCTGCCACTTCCGGCAGCCGTTTTTGCACTTTCGCCGACAGTGCAGTACGACAAGGTACTGCCGAGTTATACAGAGAATCTGAATACGGACTGTATGGTTGGTTATCTGTCGGAAGAAGTATGTGACATGTATCTGCAGTCAAGGGATAAATCAGTGTTAACAAACCCGTTTGTGGCACCCTATTATGGGGATTATTCCGGCTGTCCGCCTATTTTTCTATGGGCTTCCAAGTCGGAGGTGCTTCGGGATGACAGTATTTATTTATATAAAAAGTTGAAGGACTGCGGACAGGACTGCGAGTTGTATCTTCGGGATCATATGATGCACCAGTATGTGGCAACACCGTCATTTCCAGAGGCGAAAAAGGATCTGAAAATCATGAAACAGCGCATGGATGAAGTGATGGGAGGGAAGATATCGTTCGGAAACCGGCGGATTGAATTGTAATAGGAGGTTATCATGGAGGGCTGTCATGGCATGAGTCTTGCCAATGAGGACTGGGCGGACAAACAATATCGGGGAAGGCAGCTTGTATACCATGATGCAGCAGTGGCAGACCATGAAAACACTGCACACGCAGAATCCGGCCGCGCTTTCAGAGATATTTGCGTCAGCTGCTAAGGCAGAAACGTTTACAGATTTCGTGGCGGCGTGGGCGGAGGCCACAACCGCATACCAGCCGCATACCAAGCAGCACACGGACAAGTCCGTTGCGCAATGGCCTGCACTGGCGCTTGCATGGCTTGATAAAATTGGGGGATAAAAGCAACAAAAGATATCAAAACAAAGGAGGTTTTATCATGTATAATAAATTATTTAGTCCGATTACAATCAAGGGAATGGAACTCAAAAACAGGGTGATTCTTCCGGCAATGGGAACCAAGTTTGCCGGAAAAGCAAGTTATGTCACGCCGCAGCTAGTCAACTACCATGTGGCGCGTGTAAAGGGCGGGTGCGGACTGAACATTGTCGAGGTCTGCAGTGTACATAGTCCGAGCGCGCCGAGAGGATTTCTTTCGATCAGCGAGGATGCCTATATCCCGGGACTGAAAAGCCTGACGGACGCTATTCATGCGGAGGGCGGAAAGGCAGGGCTACAGCTTTGGCAGGGAAGTCTTGCGGTAGGCATGGATCAGACGGCACAGATTCTGGTGGCAAGCGACATGCCGGTTAGTCCACAGATGACGATTCCCGGCATTACGAAACAACAGATTATAGAAATAACAGATTGTTTTGGCAGAGCGGCCGCAAGGGCAGTAAAGGCCGGATTTGACTGTGTTGAATTTCACTGTGCGCACAATTATCTGCCGCATTCCTTCCTGTCCAGCGGTATCAACCACAGAACTGATGAGTATGGCGGTTCGTTTGAAAACTGTGCAAGATTTCCGCTTGCGTGTATCCGCGCAATCCGTGCAAATATCCCGGAGGATATGCCAATGCTCATGAGAATTGACGCGCATGACGATTATCTCGAGGGCGGGCTGACCATAGAGGAGGTCATTGATTTCTGTAAACTTGCGGGAGAGGCAGGCGTGGACGTACTGGATATCTCACGCGGCAACATCCTGTCTGCCGGCCTGAAATATGAAGTGCCTCCTGTTGACATTCCCAGAGCGTTTAATATCGACAATGCCGCGAGGATACGGAAGGAGACAGGCATGCTCACAATCGGTGTCGGAAGAATCAACACGCCGGAACTGGCGGAGCAGATCCTTGAGGAAGACAAGGTTGACATGGTTGTCATGGGACGCGCCCAGCTGGCCGATCCTGAATTCTGCAATAAGGCAAGGGAGGGAAAGACAGAGGATATTGATTACTGTGTAGGCTGTAATCAGGGGTGCTATGACGGATTTGAAAACACGGATTCCCCATGTATCACATGCCTTAGAAATCCGGCATTAGGACGAGAAGAGGAATGTAAAATCGTACCTGCTGCAAAGCCGGAGACCGTGCTGATTGCAGGCGGCGGAATCGGTGGGCTAGAAGCGGCAGTTATCTTAAAGCAGAGAGGGCACAATCCAATTTTGTGTGAAGTGTCTGACCAGCTTGGCGGACAGTTCCTGACCGCGGGGGAAGCGCCAAGAAAAGAAGAAATGAAACAGGCGGTTCTGGCCATGGCCGAAAAAGCAAAGCGTTTTGGTGTTGAGATCCGTATGAATACGACAGTTACGCCGGAACTGGTTTGGCAGATCATGCCGCACACACTCATCAATGCAATCGGGGCAGCACCCATTATTCCGATGATTCCGGGAAAGGATAAGGATTTTGTTGTCAATTCCCATGATGTGCTCAACGGGAAAACAGACATATCCGGCAATGCCAGTGTCGTTGTCATCGGCGGCGGTATGGTCGGTATGGAGACTGCAGAATACCTGGCGGAAAAAGGCGCAAAGGTTACCGTCCTTGAAATGATGAAGGAATTTTGTGCGGACATGGGAAGCACCAGGAAAATCTGTGTGACAGAAAGCATCTATGCGGCTGGAATCAATCCCGTGACGGAAGTAAAAGTAACGAAAATCAAAGACGGCGCTGTCGTCGGGGAAAAAGACGGTAAGACAGTGGAATTTCCATGTGACTATGCAGTGATGGCAGTCGGAGCAGTCAGACGGGATGGAAGCCTGCTTGAAAAAGCATGCCATGAAAAAGGGATCGGATACTATGAGGTTGGTGATGCTGGAATGGCAAGGCGCGCCATCAATGCAACAAGGGAAGCCTTTGACGCGGCGCTGCGGTTTGACCAGCCGGAGGAGCACGCTTATGTGTCAAAGCCCAAAAAGCTTGTTTTCCTGACCGGTGCGACAGGGATTATGGGACAGCAGACCATGCAGCAGCTACTGTCAAGAAACAACCGTTTCCAGGTTAGGATTCTGGCAAGGCCGTCCGAGAAGAACAAGAAGCTACTGAAAAAATACCTGTGTCCGTCACTGGAAATCGTATGGGGTGACATGGCAGACTATGAGACGATTAAAAAGTGCGTGGACGGCAGTGACTATGTGCTCCATATCGGCGCAATGGTATCACCTGCGGCAGACAAATACCCGGAACAGACACTGCGCACCAACATCGGTTCCACGCTGAATATCATTAAGGCGATCAAGGAACAGTCCTGCCCAGACAAGGTGCACTTTGCATATGTGGGGACAGTGGCCATGACAGGAAGCCGCCTGGAGCCGGTACATTTCGGGCGCGTGGGCGATCCGATGAATCCGTCCATCCACGACTATTATGCGGTGTCAAAAGTTTTTTCCGAGGCAGCTGTATTTGACAGCGGGCTGAAATACTGGGTTTCCATACGGCAGACAGGACAGCATCCCAGCGCGGAGGGGGCAGGGGAAGAGCCGATCGTATTCCATCAGCCGGCCAATAACGTTCTGGAATGGAGCACCTCTGTCGACTCTGGGATCTGTATGGCAAATCTCTGTGAGGACTGGGTAGATGAGAGCTTCTGGCGCAGGGCATACAACCTAAGCAGCGGTAAGGATTACCGTTTCGCCACATGGGAGCTGGCTGGCATGTCGCTGGAACCCATGGGAATCAGGTATGAAGATGTCTATGATCCGCAGGATGTGGCGCACTTTAATTTTCATGGGCATTATTACACGGATTCAGACAAACTGGAAGAGCACCTGCATTTCAGACAGATTCCGGGTAACGTATACTGGGGCGCTGTGAAGGCTGAGATGGAGCGCATGATGGCAAATCCGATGATCGCCGCCATGATGCCCGATGCGGCTGCCATGAAGGCCCACAACAAGGAGATTGCCGCAAAGCGCATGGGACCGGTCTGGATGGAGGAAAACGACGAAAAAGATTGGATACAGGCATTCTTCGGATCTCTTGAAGAGAAGCATGCCGTGAAATCCTTTGAACTGCATCATCCGGACGAGACGGAAAGCTATCTGAATCATGGATATGATGAAAAGAAAGGCATTGAGAATCTGGAAACAGAGGATCTTTTCAAGGCTGCCGAATACAGGGGAGGCGCATGTCTGGAGGAAAAAGTGCGGGATATATACACCCCGGTAAAATGGAAGTGCGCATCCGGCCACGTATTCCAAATGTCTGTAAACGCGGTGCTGCACGGGGGACACTGGTGTCTGGAGTGCATGCGAAATTCATGGGCTTATCCGAAAATGGCAAGACAGAATCCGTTTTATGCGCAGGTGTGGGACACACAGCACAGCCCAAAGGAGGACTATGAGATTCCAATGCAGTACAGTGCGTATGAGATCATGGAGGAGTTGAAAAAGGAGCTTGGCCTTGATAGTTGATCTTATGATATAGAGTGTATGTTCATACCAGAGGCGGAAAACTGTCCTCTGGTATGAATTCTTTCGTAGAGGGATTTACTTGTATGTTTTAACAGGATTTTGGCTTTTCTAATTTTGTCCGCATGATGAACTGGGCAGGATCAAATTTGGATACAAAAAATATTACGAAATTTAAGTATAGAAATGAGAGGTCCGCGTATTGATAACAAAAGAATTATATACTGAACTGAAAAAAATTACGCCGGAAGAAGAGCGCATTTT
The DNA here is from genome assembly GCA_910586585.1 of uncultured Lachnospiraceae bacterium. GTDB lineage: Bacteria > Bacillota > Clostridia > Lachnospirales > Lachnospiraceae > COE1. Next base: position 25,765 of record CAJUKA010000008.1, on the reverse strand, counting down.
AAGTGGAAGAGCAGAGATTGAAAAAGATATATACATGCTGCAAGATTCTGGTATTGGTGACAGGTATGTCGTTGATGCAAAAAAGCTTCTTGACGAGGGAAAGCTGATACAGGTGCGTCCGCATACCCGCTTTGTCCATTTTCCAAAACATACACATAATTATGTTGAAATGATTTATATGTGCTGTGGCAGCACCCACCATATCATTGACGGTGAGGACATATGGCTCCATGAGGAGGAAATGCTCTTTCTGAACCAGAAATCACAGCAGGAGATTTATCCAGCAGCGGAGGAGGACATTGCGGTTAATTTTATTATTCTGCCAGAGTTTTTTGATTATGTGCTGAAAATGATGGGAGAGGAAAAAAATCTGCTACGCGATTTTGTGATTGGCTGTCTGAAGGGGGAAAATGAAGATGCAGCATATATGCATTTTAAGGTGGCGGGGATACTTCCGATTCAGAATCTGTTGGAAAACCTGATATGGTCTATTTGGAACAGACAGCCCAACAGACGCAGTATTAATCAGGCGACAATGGGACTTTTATTTTTGCATCTGATGAACCATATGGAGCAGATGGAAACGAATACAGAAAACCATAGCAGACGCCTGATTATTGATGTGTACAGCTACATTGAGGAGAATTACCGTGATGGGGAACTGACAAAACTTGCCGGACTGCTGAATTATGATATGTACTGGCTTTCCAGAGAAATCAGGAAAAGGACAGGGCGCAGTTACACGGAGCTTGTTCAAGAAAAGAGACTCAGTCAGGCGGCATATCTTCTGCGGAATACTGCAATGTCTGTTATGGATATCGGGATGGCAGTGGGATATGACAACACAAGCTATTTTCACCGCATATTTCAAAAACAGTATCGTATGACACCGAGAAAATATCGTATCAGTAAAAAAGACAAATAAGGACACTTTTTCTGTCAAAAGATGTCCTTTTTTTATGCCATATCATTCTATATGATAAATGTATCAAACAGGAAACGAAAGGTTGTGATGAACATGGAAAAATACTATCTTGCCATAGACATCGGAGCATCGAGCGGACGCCATATCCTGTCGCATATGGAGGATGGGAAAATGGTTCTTGAGGAAATTCACCGCTTTCCAAATGGTATGGTTGAAAAACAGGGTCAGAAAGTATGGGATATTGATGTGCTGTTTGGGGAAATCAAGACAGGAATGAAGAAATGCAGGGAACTTGGAAAAATCCCTGTCTCAGTAGGGATCGACACATGGGCAGTTGATTTTGTGCTTCTGGACAGGGAAGACAGGCTGATAGGAGATGCTGTGGCCTACCGCGATAACCGCACAAAAAATATGGATGAAAAAGTTTACGAAATGATTGATGAGAAAGAATTGTACAGTAGAACCGGAATCCAAAAACAATTGTTTAACACAGTCTACCAGCTAATGGCACTAAAGGAAAAAAATCCCGATGTGCTTCAGCGTGCGGAAAAACTGCTCATGATACCAGATTACTTCCATTTCCTGCTGACAGGAAACACCGCAGCAGAATATACAAATGCAACGACGACACAGCTTGTAAATGCCATAACGAATGACTGGGACTGGGAACTGATAGAAAGACTCGGATATCCACAATTCATTTTTCAGAAGATACAGATGCCCGGCACAGAACTCGGTGTTTTGAAAAATGACATTGCGCAGGAAATTGGATATAACTGCAAGGTCGTGCTTCCAGCAACACATGATACAGGCTCCGCAGTCATGGCAGTGCCTGCTAGGAGTGATACCATAATCTACATCAGTTCGGGGACATGGTCGTTGATGGGTACGGAGCTTATGAAAGCGAATTGCAGCGAGCAGAGCAGGCAGCATAACCTCACGAACGAAGGCGGTTATCAGTACCGGTTCCGCTACCTGAAAAATATTATGGGGCTTTGGATGATACAGTCGGTCAAAAAGGAAATCGGCGGGGAACTTGGTTTTGGGGAGATCTGTGAGGCGGCATCAAAATGCAGCATTTCATCCATTGTGAACTGCAATGCAGACCGTTTCCTCGCACCACAAAACATGACAGAGGAAGTGAAAGCAGCGTGCAGGGAATCAGGACAGAAAGAGCCAGAGGGAATCGCGGAAACGGCGGCAGTCATCTATAACAGTCTGGCAGCATGTTACGCAGAGGCGGCAAAAGAAATTGAGGAAATGACTGGAATTATCTATGACTGTATTTACATTATCGGCGGCGGGGCAAATGCGGACTATCTCAACAGGCTGACTGCAAAGGCTACTGGAAAGAAGGTCTGTGCAGGTCCAGCGGAGGCAACAGCAGTTGGAAATCTTGCGGCACAGATGATTGCAGATGGGACATTAGGAGGATTGGCGGCTGCGAGAAAATGTATCCACGTATCTTTTCCAATAAAAGAGTATTTATAAAATAATTTCAATAAGGAGGACGAAAATGAATCAGGTTCAAAGGTATGAAGATGCAAGAGACAGGTATGCGGCAGTTGGGGTTGACACGGACGCGGCCATCAGAAGAATGATAGAGATTCCGGTTTCACTGCACTGCTGGCAGGGTGATGACGTGACAGGTTTTGACCATGATGGCCCGCTAACGGGAGGCATCCAGACGACGGGAAATTATCCTGGAAAGGCAAGGACCCCAGAGGAACTCATGCAGGATATGGATGTGGCATTAAAATTAATGCCAGGAAAAAAGAAGCTGAACCTACATGCAAGTTATGCCATTTTTGAGGATGACGGATTTGTGGAGCGCGATAAAATTGAGCCAAAGCACTTTGCAAAATGGGTGGCGTTTGCGAAGGAAAGAAACATGGGAATTGACTTTAATCCGACCTTTTTCTCACATGACAAAGTGAAGGACGGACTGACGCTGTCAAGTCCTGACGAAGAGACAAGAAGGTTCTGGATAGAGCATGGAAAAGCATGTATCCGTATTTCCCAGTATTTTGCAGAGCAGACAGGGATGCCATGTGTCATGAATATCTGGACAGGAGATGGTTACAAGGACATTCCTGCTGATCGCATGGGACCGCGCCTGCGCTACAAGGATTCGATTGAGCAGATTTTATCAGAGCCGTATGATAAAAAACTTGTAAAGCCCTGTGTGGAGTCTAAAGTGTTTGGCATCGGTGTGGAGGCGTTCACAGCAGGAAGCGCGGAGTTTACGCTTACCTTTGCAGCAACATATAATGGTTGTCTGCCATTGATGGACAACGGGCATTATCATCCGACAGAAGTAGTGTCTGACAAGATTCCGGCATTGCTGTGCTTTTTCCCTGAAATTGCGTTGCACATTACAAGACCAATCCGCTGGGACAGTGATCATGTCGTATTGCTTGACGACGAGACGAGGGAGATGGCAAAGGAAATTGTGAGAAACAATGCACTTGACCGTGTGTACATGGCACTTGACTATTTTGACGCAAGTATCAATAGGATATCTGCGTGGATAGTCGGCTTTCGTAGCTGGCAGAAGGCACTGCTGGGTGCGCTCTGTACACCAAACGCAGAACTGAAAAAACTGCAGGAGGAGAGCCGAATGACGGAACTCATGGTGATGCAGGAAGAAATCAAGACATATCCGTTCGGGGATGTGTGGGAGGAATACTGCAGGGAGTGCGGTGTGTCCTCCGATCAAAGCTGGTTTGCTACCGTTAAGAAATATGAAGATGAAGTATTATTAAAAAGATAGGGAAAGGGGCTAATGAATATGAAATTTTTGGATGCTGAATTTGTACAGGGATTTATCAGAATGGCGGATGATGGATGGCGTCAGGGCTGGCATGAGCGAAACGGTGGAAATTTGTCTTACCGCGTAAAGTCAGCGGAAATGGAGTTGGTAAAAGAAAATTTTGAGGCAAAAGAATGGCAGCCAATAGGAACAACGGTGCCGAAGCTTGCGGGGGAGTATTTCCTTGTGACTGGGAGCGGAAAATATTTCAGGAATGTCATCATTAAGCCGGAGGATTCCATCTGCATGGTTGAGCTTGATGAAAAGGGCGAAAACTACCGTATTGTGTGGGGACTGGTAAACGGCGGGAAACCGACTTCTGAGCTTCCTTCACACCTGATGAACCATGAGGTCAAGAAGGAGCTGACGGATGGCAGATATCGTGTCATTTACCATGCACATACTACAAATGTCATCGCGCTCACCTTTGTACTGCCACTGACGGATGAGGCATTTACAAGGGAACTATGGGAAATGGCAACAGAGTGTCCAGTTGTATTTCCGGGCGGAATTGGCGTTGTTCCATGGATGGTTCCGGGCGGAATTGAAATTGCAGTGGAGACGAGTAAGCTGATGCGTGATTATGACGTGGCCGTTTGGGCACACCATGGAATGTTTGCAGCAGGCGAGGATTTTGATCTGACTTTCGGACTGATGCACACCGTGGAAAAATCTGCGGAAATTCTGGTAAAAATGTTGTCAATGCAACCTAATAAGCACCAGACCATCAAACCAGATGATTTTAGGAATCTTGCAAGGGACTTTCAAGTGACACTGCCTGAAAAGTTTTTATATGAGAAATAAAAGTATTAGGATAATATATGTTCATGGCAAATTCTATTTATGAAGTCAGTTGTGATTTAATAATTTTAAAGGAGAAATAGATTATGGCAAACAGATTTGTGTTAAACGAGATATCGTATCACGGAGCAGGCGCAGTAAAGGAAATTGTGACCGAGGCAAAAGGAAGAGGATTTCGGAAGGCGTTTGTATGTTCAGACCCGGATCTAGTAAAATTTGGCGTAACCAAAAAAGTCCTGGACATTCTTGAGGTTGAAGGACTTGCATACGAGCTCTATTCTGAAATAAAGCCCAATCCGACAGTTGAAAACGTGCAGACTGGCGTTGCCACATACAAGAAATCTGGTGCTGATTACTTGGTCGCAATCGGCGGCGGATCGTCCATGGACACGGCAAAGGCCATTGGCATTATCATCAATAATCCGGAATTTGAGGACGTGGTGAGTCTTGAAGGGGTAGCGCCAACAAAGAATAAATGTGTGCCAATCTTCGCAGTGCCGACCACGGCAGGAACGGCGGCAGAAGTAACCATCAATTATGTCATTACAGATGCTGCGAAAAATCGCAAAATGGTATGTGTTGATTCCAAAGACATTCCGGTTGTGGCATTTGTGGACCCTGAAATGATGTCAACCATGCCGAAGGGTTTAACAGCTGCAACGGGAATGGACGCGCTCACGCACGCGATCGAGGGGTACATCACAGCTGGCGCATGGGAAATGTCAGACATGTTCCACTTAAAGGCAATTGAAATCATAGCGCGATCTTTGAGAAGTGCTGTTGACAATACGCCGGAAGGTAGGGCAGACATGGCGCTTGGACAGTATGTGGCAGGCATGGGATTTTCCAATGTCGGACTTGGAATTGTACATTCCATGGCACATCCCCTCGGTGCACTGTATGATACGCCGCACGGAATCGCCAATGCGATTATTCTTCCTACGGTCATGGAATACAATGCGGAGGCGACAGGCGAAAAATACCGTGAAATTGCAAGGGCAATGGGCGTACAGGGCATTGATAGTATGTCTCAGGAGGAGTACCGCAAGGCGGCAGTCGATGCAGTAAAGAAGCTATCACAGGATGTCGGTATCCCGGCAGACCTGAAAGATATTGTCAAAAAGGAGGACATTCCTTTCCTCGCACAGTCTGCATATGATGACGCATGCAGACCAGGCAATCCCAGAGAGACAAGCGTAGAAGAAATCAGTAAACTTTATGAATCATTGATATAAAATTTATCTGTTCATAATGAGTATGTTTTTTACTATAAATATAGGATTCATATAAAGAAGATGTTTAGAAACTGCCATGCAAGTTTGTGTGGCAGTTTCTAAGCAGTTCATGTTTTTTATGCGATTTAACTATTTATAGGATGATGAGAAAACCTTTTGCTAGGAGGTGGAATTGTGAAAATAGCAATATGTGATGATGATCCGAACGCGAGGGAAGTATTTAGCCGATATGCCTCTGCAATTATTGAATATGCATTTGCATATGAATTTTTTCAAGATCCAGAGGAAATGCTTACATCATATAGTCAACAGGAACAGGAACCAGATCTGTATATTCTTGATATTGAAATGCCGGGAATGGATGGCATCGCTGTGGCGCAGGAGATCCGAAAACGAAATTCCAAAGCATTAATTGTGTTCCTCACCAGCTATACGAAATATATGCCAGATGTGTTTGCGGTAGTTACGTTCGATTTTATAGAAAAGCCAATTACAATAGACAGGCTTCGTCTCCTTCTGGAAAAAGCAGAAAACTATCTTGGAATGACAAATCAGAATTTTTCTTTTGGTTACGGCAAAAGCCGGTACAGTCTCAGGTTTGATGAAATCCTTTATTTTGAGAAAAAGGGGCGTCAGGCGCTAATCCATACAGCAGATACCATATATAAGACCAACATGACAACAAAAGAAATATGGGAATGCCTTGACGAGAGGATGTTTGCAGCGATACATGGTTCGTTTATCGTGAACCTGAAGCACGTAAAAACAGTTTCGGGAGGAGTAGCCCATATGTCGAATGGACAAGAATTGGCAGTGACAAGGGGATGCAGGAAGAGCCTTGCAGAAAAGCATATGGCATTTGTGCAGGGAGGAATGTGACATGGCACAGTATGGAATACGGCTGGTGATCAATATATTTGACCTGTGTATCTTCTGGCGTTTTCTTGAGATCTTCATCGGAAAGAGAAGAACTTCTGCGGAAATTTCTATTATGCTGATTTTGGTATGTGAGGCAGTTGGGAGCATCATCAACTTAAAAGAGATAAACTGGATGAACCTTATCACCTTAGCAGTAATATTGGGAATCTTTATATGCCAGTATGAGGAAAAAATATCAACAAAAGTGGTCGCAGTAATGATGTATATGGGACTGGTCGTAGTTGCAGAACCAGTAGGATATATCATATACAGGGCATCTGTGATACAGCTGCTGACAGATGAGCGGGCAGTATATTATATTACAGTGTTTGCAATGGAGCTGTTCAGGGCTATTTTGGTAGAGGTGTTCTGCCGGATTAAGATGGGAAAGGTACTGCGTCTTGGTGCCATGCCCAGAGAGGTCATCTATATGCTGGTCTTGATTCCGCTTGCAAGTCTGGTTGGCTGTTTTCTGCTGATAGAGGTAGTTCAGGAACAACTATCAGCACGGACCGCAATTTTGTGCATGTGTATCATTTTTACAATTATCTTAACAGATTACATGGTATTTCTTATGATAGAAAGTTATACGAATATGGCAGAAAAACAGCATGAGGAAGAAATGGTTTCGAGGGAGATTTCCTATCAGGACGAGTATTATAAGGATATGGAACGCTATCAGGATCAGATACAGGATATCAAGCATGACATGAAGAACCGTATTGGAACGCTTTATGATGCAGCAGGAGAAGGGGATAACTGCATGATAATGGCAGCGTTGAAAGAGATGCTGGACGATATCAGTTTGGCGGAGGATATCATTTATTCTGCAAATCCTGTCTTAAATTCCATCCTGAAAATCAAGGCAGCCAAGGCAAAAGAAAATGATATTGATGCCAAAATACATACATTTATCCCAAAGAGAGTTTCTATCGAAACAGGGGACATGGGCGTGTTGTATGGAAATCTGCTGGACAATGCAATTGAAGCCTGCTGCAGAGTAAGGCAGGAGAAACGCTTTCTTGAATTTGAGACAAAGTATCAGGATGGGAATCTGCTGGTTTGGATAAAGAACAGTAAAACAGGGGAAGAAAATAAGAATCTTGTTACCACCAAAGCTGACAGGAAAAAGCATGGCAGGGGAGTCAGGGCAGTTCAGAGAGTAGCAGAAAAGTATGGCGGGAATTTAATTCTGAAAGACTGGGGGAGTATGTTTGAGGTAAAGCTTCTGCTGACAGGAATTGAACGTCTGGAGTGACGAAAAGTGCAACTTATTACAGCTAACGTAAGACTTATTACAGATCGCTTGATTTTTTGGCATCGGATGATAAAGTGGAAGCAATCAAATATTAGGAGGTGCTTTCATGAAAAACTATGGAAATCTGATGTATGGAGTAAGTGACAGGATATTAAAAGTGATTGCAGCTGTGGCACTCGCAGTGGCGACCTTGTCAGTAAACCAGTGCTGTATGTGGTTTCTGGGACAGGACGAGATACCAGAGCGTGCTAAAAAACTCAGGAGGTTTTAACTGTGTCCGGGTGGTTAAGCCGCTGGATGCAGGAACGTGGGATTATAGAGAAAGAGGATAGTGAGATTTACCAGTATGGAATTCGCAGCGGAGGTATCATACTGCTGAATCTTATTACAGCATTCCTGATCGGGCTGTTTACAGAGCAGCTTCTGGTAGTATGTGTGTTTACGCTTTCTTTTATGACTCTTCGCAGCTTTACTGGTGGTTTTCACTGTGACGACAGCCTGTTCTGCTATATCGGTTCGAGTCTTGTATTGTTTATTCCAGTGTATATGGGCGGGCAGTTTGCCAGCCTGTCTGTTCTGGCGGTAGTGCTCACACTTGCGGCAGCGGCAGGGATAATCATCATATTCAGCCCGATGCACAGCAAAAACAGAAGGCTTGACCAGAAAGAGAAAAAACACTTTGGCAGGTGTGCGAGAACGATAACTGCATTGCAGGTGGCTGTGTTTTCGCTGTTGTGGTACCTTGGGTATCAGGACTGTGCCTGTGCAGTTTATGAAAGTATCTGTATTACTGCTGTTTTCATGCTGGCGGGCAAAGCCAAATTTTTTATACAATTTCATATGGAAAAACGAAGATAAAAAAATAGAAATCCCTTCCGGGTGGTAGAAAACGGAAGGGATTTTTTTGTATTTATATTGCTTGATATTTCAATTAATAAAGTAAATTTTTACAGCTAACGTAAGACTTATTACACAATGGTTGAAACGCTGCTTCCTTACGGGTATAGTTCCACGAGGTAAGGGAGTAAAGAGGTTGACAGGACAGGAAACGGGATATCCAGCCCTTGTTAAAAGAGACTGCTGGAATGTAAAAATAAATAGATCTGACAGACGGATGCATCCGTCCATGCTATACACAGCGTGGAGAATACATCCGTTTTTTTCTGTCCGGGAATGTGGTTTCTGTGCCAGAGGACCACCTGTGTCCTTCATTTCAAAAAACAAGAAATGGAGGACACAGAGATGTCAGAATGGATCAGAATCAGAATTAAGGATTTTTATAAAGATGCTGTCGGCGAGACAGAGTATACCTATGTTTCCCATGAGGTGTATGAGGCACTGACAGATTTATTCCGCAGGGAGGAACATGCAGAGGAAATGCGGGACCTGCGCCACCTCACAGCAGGTGGTTACATAGAAGGTGAGACGGAAGAACAGATGGCAGGTGAGACAAAATCACTGGAGGATATGATTATTCACCAGATGGATCTGGAAACCCTGCAAAAAGCAGTGCAGTCACTCACGCAAGTACAAAAGGAGCGGCTGCACCTTTATTTTTTTGAAGGTATGACTTTCCGTCAGATTGCAGAAAAAACAGGCATCAGTGACATGTCAGTCAGGGAGAGCGTGGAGGCGTCACTTAAAAAAATTAAAAAATTTTTCAATTAGTACCCTCTCAAAATGCGTTTTAGTGTGAGTACCTTATGAAGGGATAAATTTCTGACAGATAACTGCCTGTCAGAAAGCCCGCTCATGAACCTTGACAAATGCCGGAGGCAGCGGCTTCCGAGAGTATACACAAAAAAGATCGTGTGTGCCAGCCATATCCAGCAGTACAGATACATTAGCCATTTCAAGAGCCGTAACCGGGGCGCAGAGACACTCCTGCACATTTTAGGAATGTGTAAAAAAGACCGCATCTAAGGAGCCGAGCGGGAAAGCCGGGGTACAGCCTGTCCGTGGCAGACAGGTGCAAAGAGGGAAATGGCCTATAATGATACTCCTTGAGATTAGCCAGCACGCAGTGCTGGAGGTGAGATTCCTGTGATGTCTGCCAGCCAGCAGACAGTCTGGGCTGCTGCCCATAGAATACAGAAAGGCAAAAAATGGCATTTTAATTTTTCATTTGTCTGTCTTTGCAGTATTTTGCTCCGGGGAGTAGTGTCGAATAGGAGCAGAGTGATTTTTTAGAAATGAAGGATTATGACAATAAGACTTAATCACAGAAACCATGCGGCGGAGGGGAAGTATTCCGCCGCATTCTTGTGTGGCTAAGTATGAGCACGATTGATACTAAAACAATCTATTTGTGAAATGGGAGGAAATGCGATATGAAATGGATTATTGGAGCAGTCTGTGTAGTGGCTGTGATAATCGTGGCAGGAATATTCACGGCAGGTGTTGCGTACACCATCGCAGGAAACTACCAGACAGACTGAAGAACTGAAATGATTATCGTTGAGATGAAAGAGGAGTACAACAGAAATGAAGAAGGAAGCCAATGAGGTCATGTACAAGATGGCAGAATATCTGTTAAAAAAGATGCAGGAAAACGGGCTGATCAGCAGGGAAGAACAGGAAAAAATCAGGTCTTTAAACATTGAGACATTTTCCCCAGAATTAGCGGAAGTATATCTGTAAAAACACTAGATATTATTGAAAATGTGTGGTAGTGTATGTTGCTGACAGGGGCTTATAATCCCTGAAAATACAGGGAAAGGAGAAAAAACATGGCAAAAAAAGTCACAATTATAAACGCAGCGCCATCAAAACCCAGCCAGCCCGGGAAACCAAAACTGAGGGTGTGCGGATATGCCAGAGTCAGCACCGGCAGCAAGGCACAGGCAGAGTCCTACGCCACACAGGTAGCCTATTTTACAGAAAAAATAGAGAACAACCCATTATGGGAATTTGCAGGAATGTACGCTGATGAAGCAGCCACTGGCACAAAGGTAAGGGGCAGGGAGGAATTTCAGGCAATGATTGAAGCCTGCGAGAATGGAGAAATCGATCTGATTCTTACAAAGTCCATTACAAGATTCGCCCGCAATACCGTAGAATGCATCCAGATCATAAGAAAACTCAAGCTGCTCGGAGTCGGTATTCTTTTCGAGAAAGAGAATATCAACACACTGACTGAAAAAAGCGAGCTGATGCTGTCCATCCTGTCATCCATTGCACAGGGGGAATCGGAGGATTTCTCAGGAAACAACAGATGGGCAGTAGAGAAACGGTTTCAGGAGGGTACATTTGTTATCGGTACACCCGCTTATGGATACAAGAATGATGAGAATGGCGAGCTGGTGATTGTAGAAGAGGAAGCAGAAACCGTGCGGTGGATATTTGACGCATACCTGAACGGTCTTGGCACCTATCTGATTGCAAAAGAATTAAATAAAAAGGAAATCCCAACCATACGGTCAGGTGAAAAATGGTGTAACAAGACCATTCAGGAAATCCTGACCAATCCAGTTTACGAAGGCAGCCGCCTGCAGCAGCGGACATACACCGAATCACAGTTCCCGTTTGTGCGGAAAGCAAATACCGGACAACGGAACCAGTACCTGATAGAAGATGACCATGAACCGGTTATCACCCATGAGGAAGCAGAGGCAGTGAGAAAAATCATGGAATACAGGAGCCGGTCACTGAAAATGGGCGGCGGTAAATACAAGAACAGGTATTTATTTTCAGGCCGTATCATCTGCGGTGAATGCGGCAGCCATTTCCGCAGGCAGAAGCTCTGTATAGGACAGCCCAATGAAAGGGTTATCTGGAGCTGCCATAAACATATCAGTGACAAAAACGCCTGCAGCATGAAGGCAGTGCGTGAAGATGCCATACAGCAGGCTTTCATGGTGATGTGGAACAAGCTATATACCAATCAGGGCGTCATTTTAGAACCGTTATTAAGCGGATTAACAGAACTATCCGCAGGGATTGCAGATACAGAGGAAATAGAACAGCTGGACAATGAAATACAGAATTTAAGCGAGCAGAGCCGCATCCTAAATCAGGTAATGAAGAAAGGATATATGGACTCTGCCCTTTTTATGGAAAGCAATAACCAGCTGATCCACCAGCTGACGGAATGCAGAAGAAAAAGAACACTGCTTGCGGGGAAACAGCGGCGGACAAGGGAGATTGTGCAGACACAGCAGCTAATCGGGCTGCTGGCAGGGCAGAAGGAGCTGCTTTGGGAGTTTGATGAAAACCTGTTTGACCTGACAGTAAAAGAGATATGGATATCAAAAGAACACAACATTACATTCTGCCTGCACAACGGTCTTGAACTCACGGAGAAAGAACAGGACAGCATTATGAAAGAGAAAGGGGGAGACGCAGATGCAGTGGCACATGCCAGTCGGATATAAAGTCGTAAATGGAAAAATAACCATTTATGAAGAACACCAAAAGATTGTGGAAGAGATTTTTCACGATTATGATAACGGGATATCAACGACAAGGATTGCCAAGAGCCTAAAAGCGAAGGGAATATGTAACGCCCATGACAGGGTGGCATGGACACATGTTTCGATAGGGAAAATTCTTGAAAATCACAACTACCTTGGAACAGAATATTATCCGCAGCTGATCGACAGGGAACTGTTTGACAGAGTACAGAAGCGCAGGGAGCAGATACGCATTGATAAAGGCAGGGGCAGCCACAGACCGGGAAGGGACGAACGAATTCTGTTTGGGGGAGTTATTACCTGTGGTGAATGTGGGGAGGTATGCAGCCATATCCAGCCTAAAAACAGAAAAAAGAACAGGGATGGTACAGCAAAATGGAAGTGCAAAAATTACATATATCAGAACCATGTATCCTGCACAGGCGGTTTGATCACAGATGAGCAGGTGAAAGCAGTCTGTGTCAGTGCCATCAACCAGATGATACAGGACAAAACGCGAATGCGCCCTCCTGTAACAGCAAAAGAAACAGTCAGTATGGAATACAGGAAAATAGAGCGCAGGCTGGAACTGGCGAAAAACAGGCAGAAACAAGATGATACAGAGCCAGAAATGCAGGGCATGAAGAGTGTCATTCAAAATGCAGATGCAGGTGAAGCAGGGTGGGAATCTGGACGAGTGGAGCATAATCATATCAGTGTGAATATGAGGCAGGAAAATGGTTATGCGGATATCATGACACTTATATATGAAAGGGCACAGGAGAGATACCGGACTCTGGAAATAAATGATACAGATTACCGCACAGGAAAGATTCAGGAAGTCCTTTCGGACAGGAATGAGCTGACAGAGTTTGATGAAGAGCTTTACCGAAAGCTGGTCACAAGGATTGTGATCTATAAAAACAATACAGCTAAGGTCGTGTTCCTGAATGGGAGCAGCATAAAGGTAGAATATCAGCCAGACAATCATAAAATAACAGAAAGGAGCAGAAATGACAAGAACAGCAGAAAAGAAAAAAATATCCATGATACCCGCCAAACCGCAGTATGACCGCAGTGTGAAGGCTGCGGAAAAACGACTGAAGGTAGCCGCATACTGCCGCGTCAGCACGGAGCTGGAACAGCAGGAAAGCAGCTACGAGGCGCAGGTAGAATATTACACCAACAAGATAGAGGAAAACCAGAACTGGAAAAATGCGGGGATCTACGCCGATGACGGTAAAAGCGCGACAAACACCAAAAAGAGGGACGATTTCAATACCATGATCAAGGATGCGCTTGACGGTAAAATTGATATGATCCTGACCAAGTCCGTGAGCCGCTTCGCAAGAAACACTGTTGACGCGCTCACCACCATCCGCCAGCTGAAGGAAAAGAACGTAGCAGTGGTATTCGAAAAGGAGGGTGTCAATACCTTAGACGGTACAGGTGAAATCTTACTGACAATCCTGAGCAGTCTTGCGCAGGAAGAAAGCCGGAATATCAGCGAGAATACAAGATGGGGCGTGGTGAGGCGCTTTGAAAAGGGACAGGTCATTGTCAACCACAATAAATTCATGGGCTACACCAAAAACGATAAGGGCGAGCTGGTCATTGTACCAGAGGAGGCAGAGGTGGTGCGCCTGATTTTCAGGCTTTACCTGGAAGGCTACAGCACCGCCAAAATCAGCGAGTATCTGGAAGAAAAGGGAATCAAGACGGCAACTGGAAAAGACAAGTGGAATGCAACTGTAATCGCAAAAATGATCCGAAATGAGAAATATATGGGAGATGCATTACTGCAAAAAACATATACGGTAGATTTTATGACCAAGAAGAAAATTGTCAACAACGGCATTGTGCCACAGTACTATGTGGAAGATGACCACGAAGCGATCATATCCAAGGAATTATTTTTCAGGGTACAGGAGGAGATTATGCGGCGGTCAGCCATGTGCAAATCCGCAGTCACAAGAAAGAAAAACCAAAAGAGCAAATATTCATCAGGATATGCGCTGACCGGAATCCTGCTGTGCGGCAAATGCGGACAGGAATACCGCAGGGTGACATGGGCAAGAAACGGCAAAAAGAAGATTGTGTGGAGATGCTCAAACCGCCTGACAAATGGTGTAGAGCAATGCAGCGATTCCGAGACCCTGGAAGAAAGCGCACTGAACAGGGCTGTCATGGAAGCTATCCACCGCATTACCAGAAACGAGGGGGATTTTGTCGGAGCCTTCCGCCAGAATGTCATCCGTGTAATTGGCAGCTACGGCAGGGAACAGCAGTCTGACGATTACAGCGACCGGATCAAGGCAAAGCAGAAAGAAATGGTTGCGCTGATAGCGGAAAACGCGAAAGCAGGGAATTACTCACAAGAATTTGATGAACAGTATCGTAAAATTGCGGAGGAAATCAGTGCCCTCAAAGAAGAGCAGGCAGAAGTGGCAAGAAAGAAAAAGCTTGCAGAAAATTACGAACAGCGTGTAAAGGATATGGATGCCTTTATCAGCGCAAGCACTTGCCAGATCCCGGAGTTTGACAACGACCTTGTGAGAAGGCTGATTGCGGGTATCAGGGTAATCTCTGCAGACAGGATAGAGATACAGTTCCAGTCAGGAATTGTGATGGAGCAGGAGATTGTAAATGAGTAACATGGAGCAGGAATAACATATGAATATGGAAATGTTATTCCTGCCGGTTTACGGTAAGAATAAAATGCCCGACCATATCGGGTGTTTTATTGTTGGCGTAAGCAGTAATGCAGAAGTGCATTGAAAGCAGACAGGGTTGTGGTCTGTAGCAAAAAAATAAAATGAAGCAGAGGAGAGAAGAGAAAGTGAAAGCAGAAGAAACGTTACAATTTATGATGGACTTTTATCCAGAGTTATTTCCATCAAGGAAACATTGTCTGAACCATCTGTTCTGTACCATCGGGAACGGGTATGACTGGAGGAAAGGCGAGCTGGTTGACAAGGACTGTGAATTTAGCAAAAGATACAGTCTTGCCCAGAATATCGAAAGGGCAAAACCAAGGGATGAGGAACACTATCAGATGCGTATGGAGCTCGAAAAAGAGATCAGGAAACAAAAGGGAGACAGCTACCAGATTACGCCACAGAATATCAAATATAATTTTGAATGGAGCACACCCAGTAAGGATTACTCGTATCTATACCATTATCCAAAGAATATCAGGGAGGACTGGCTTGCACTGTTAAAGGAATGTGAGCAGATGTTGATCGAAGATGGGGTGATTCAGGGAGACGGTCAAAAGGAAGGGCTGGAGGAGCTACAGGAAGAGCAGAGTGGCGGGATGCGGATGGTATAGAGTATGCAGGTTCGTATAAATATGACGAAAATGAGATGATTTTGTCATATTTATACGGAGAGATGGGATAACAAATTTTTTGATTATATTAGTTTTGAACATATTTTGATTGCCGCGCTCTATCAGGTTGGTACACCTATACACTTTTTTCGGTGAAGTCAAACAATAGGTGAATACAGAATAATCTGTAGATGATTAAAGAATAAACAAAGGAATTCATAGTTTATCTATAAAGTGGGTGTGCAATGATTTTTATTAGAAAAATTCCTGTTTGCAAATAATAGGAATCAAAAAGCAGTCTGTATAGTAATATCATAAAAACAATAAGCATTTGATAGGCAAAGAGAGTACAGTGGATGAGAGTATAAAAAATGAAAAGATGAATATAAATATATTAAAGAGACATGTATGTTATATGGCAAATTTATTTTATTATTGTGTATTCAGCAAATATTGTATAAAAGATTTGTGTTTGCCAAAAGGAATGAAAGGTAGAGAAGAGTTGAGGTGAAGTATAATTAATGAAAATGATCAAGTCTATAGAAGAGCATTGCTATGAAATATTAGAAGAAAATAGCAGAGTAGCATTTGAGGTTTCGTTGGAAAGGTTACTAAATAGAAGGCTAAAATCTAGTCAACAGTTAATAATTCTTTGTATCGGATCGGATTATATTGTAGGAGATTGCTTGGGACCATTGGTTGGTTATAAGCTTAACTCAAAACATCAGCATTGGATAGTATATGGAGATTTTGATAGAACAGTGCAATCGGCTAATATAAATGAAATAATACAAGATATAAACCAAAAATATGAGAATCCATTTATTATTGCAATTGATAGTGCTTTATGTTATGATAAAATGCAAATTGGCAACGTAAGGTTGCGAGATGGCGGTTTAGTTCCTGGGATTGCTTTTGAAAAAGGTTTGCCATATGTAGGTCATATTAGTATTACAGGAATAATAAATTCTAAGTCCTCTTTTGAAGAATTTATTCAAACAACAAGAATGAGTCTAGTTATGCAACTGGCTGATTTTATTGAGAGCGGTCTATCAAATACATTGATAAAAATGAATCTAATTGATTAAGCATTCTTTGAAGTAGGTGACTTTATTTTACAGAAATCATACATAGGTGCTAGTAAAGCATAAATACATTCATTTTCAGGACAACTTGATTTATCAACATTTGCAGCGGTGTTCATGAGTCAGAAACTTAGTATTCGTTGTACTAGTTATTGGCACATATTCATCATTTTGAATTATCCTAGTTTAATGTTATATACTAGGATGATAGAAAAGTCTGTAAATTTAAATTTGTGGGTTTCTGTATGATAAATTTAAGATTTTAGAGAGTCTTTTTGATATGGCAATTTGCGTTTCAAGCAGATTGCCATTTTTATATATTATTCGTCAAAAATTGACTATAATATTGATTTTATCCAATTGTGTGGTACAATTTTAATTGGGATAGAGCAGTAATCTATGACATTAAGATATGTTGAATAGGGGGATTTGGCTATGGAAAGTTTTAAGTGGTTACATTTTTCGGATTTACACCTTTCTGGTGGTACTTTGGCTGAGAATGCTGCCAAAGAGAAGTTGATAAAATTTATAAAAAAAGAGCGTGAATGTGGTCACTTGAAATTTGATTATATCTTTATTTCAGGTGATGTTGCAAACCAAGCCATTTATGGTGAAGCTGAAGAATTTCTTACAGATTTATTTTTGGTGTTAGGTTTAGAAAACACCAAAAAAGGATTGAAGAATGTTTTTTGGTCAGTCGGGAATCATGATATACAACGAGATGAAAGTAGTGAACGATATAAGCTTATTCAGGAAATAAGAGATTGTGATAATTCGCTTACATTATCTAATTGTATAGATGTGGATAAAAGATGTCCTTATAAACATATGGAACGAAGATCCTTGCTTATAGATGCAGGGATGATGCTATTTAAAGATATGCATCATAAAATTCTTAAAAGGGAATATGAAATAAATCGCGGTGAACCACATAGCTATATTGCGTTACCCAAATTAAATCTGTTCATATTAAATACTTGTTTGACATCAGTAGGTTCCAAAGATGCACATAATTTGTATATTAAGTCAGAAGAGTTAAGAAAAGTGTTTAGTAAGATGGGAGATGAGAATAGAAGAAAGCCTATTTTTGTATTAGGTCATCATGGACGTGATTTTTTTGAAATGAGTGAGATGGATGAGCTTAGTGATATTTTTGATGAGAAAGGGGTCGACTTGTATTTATGCGGACATAATCATCGATTGGGAATTGCGTTGTTTCCGGATACTGGAAGAAATATTTATCAAATTACCTGCGGCGGTGGGGATAAGTTTTCTAAGGGTGCGGTTTTTTCATTTATGTATGGTGAATTTAATGGAATTAATTGTTCTGTACATATTACTCCGTATAGTTATAGAGAATCAGGTAATAAAGAATGGGGGATCGATTATCAGTTGAACAAAAGATTCAAGGAGGATACTTATTTTCCGTTGGAACGTTTGAAAGATAATAGTATTAATATTTTTAACACAGCGTTAAAAGAGGTTGCGGTTACCGTACAACCAGAAACTGCAATTAATGAAAGTTCCTCTGATTATGTGAATGTTTTGCATTTGTCAGATTTACAATTTGGAATAACTGCCAAATTGAGCAAGAAAGGCAGTGTCGCAATTCGGAAGAGAGAGATAGTATTAGAAAAAAAATTACTTAATTTTTTACAAAATGAAATTCCAACAGATTGGAAACCAGATATTGTTGTAATATCTGGCGATTTGGCATGGAGTGCGACCAAAAGTGATTATGAAAAGTTTGGAAAGTGGCTTAAAAAATTATTAGATGTGTTAGGTGTACCAATTCAAAATGTTATTTTATGTACAGGGAATCATGATATAAATACTTTTGCGGCAGAAGCAAATAGTGAAAATAGAAAAGAACTTAATGATAAGGCAAATATAGAACTGATACCAGATGCAACTGAAGGAAAGATTTATGAGAAATTTAGTGAATTTATCTCTTTTTGTAAAGGAGAAATAGATCCTGAAATTGTTATAGAGCCTTTAGAGAATATTTTACCCGAAGAGTCTGAAGGTAGATATTTATATGGATATCGAGATTTATCGGGACTTCGCTTTAATGTTTTGAATACATCGTGGTATTGTGGAAATAACAAAAAGGAGAAATCCAGTGCTTCGGATAAAAATAATTTATGGATTGGTGAGCAATTTGTAGAGGATATAATTCAAAATCTAGAAAGCAATGATAAATATTCAGTTACGGTGTTTCACCATCCGTTTGATTGGCTTAATATAAAGGAGGGAGATGACAATGCAAAAGTAAAGAGCAGGCTGTTAGTATATTCAGATATTATTTTATGTGGACATGTTCATACAAAAGTTGGTGAGCCAACTTTTGAACACAATAGAGCACAAATATTTCAGTCAGGTGCTTTGTGGGATGAGGAGAATTATACTCCTGAATCAAGAATAATAAAGATTAACAAACAAACAGGCTTACTTAGACAACTTACCATTGAGTATGATTATAGTGTGGCAAAGGAAGGGTGGAAGTATGATATCTGTCCAGGGCCAAATAAAGACCATACATATCCTATTAATATTGCAAAGCATCTTGAAGAACAGTTTGAAAAAGATAAAATGAGGAGAGGATTATGAAAAAGATAATTAGAATATTAGGAATAGCTATTACTATAGTAGGATTATGTAGTTGTGGATCTAATTTAGAGAAAGATAAAATTATTCTTTTTTCATGTATGGAAGAAAAAAGAGAGGCATCTCTTACAGAGCACTTAGAAGAGCAATTTCCTGACTATGAAATTATTTTGCAGCATTATTCGACTGGGGAGTGTGGAGCCAAAATATCTGCTGAGGGAATAAAAACAGATGCAGATATAATTGTAGGATTACAATGTGCTTCATTGGAAACAATAGATGATTTACTGGCAGATGTTTCAGAATATAAAACAGCAGAGTATTTAATTCCTTCATTGAATCCGGAAAGCGGGAAATATTGGGTTTGGGAGAAATATGATGGGGGAATCGTGGTAAATACTGATGTATTAGAGCAAGAAGGATTGCCTGAACCGCATAGCTATGAAGATTTGCTAAACCCAATATATAAGAATTGGATTGTCATGCCAACCGCAAAGACTTCTGGGGCGGGATATATGTTCTTTAATAACTGGTATAATATGTGGGGAGAAGAGGAAGCCTTTGCGTATCTTGATAAATTGCAGATCAATGTTTCTCAATTTGTTTCGTCTGGTCATAATGTTACGCAGTTGCTTTTAAGTGGTGAGAATGCAATTGGGTTGATAGATTTAATGAATATTTATCGTCAGGTTGCTGAAGGGGCTCCAGTAAAAATTATTATTCCTGATAGTGGGGCACCTTTTAATATAACAGGAACAGCAATAATAAAAGGTAAAGATGATAGTAGTGCAGTTCGAGAGATTTATGAGTACCTTATGACAGATTATGTGGTTTATGATAATAGTAATTTTTCGCCGGGAGGTATTTTTGTGAATCAAAAGGAGGAAGTTTCCGGTTATCCTAAGAACATTCCGATGGCAGATATGAGTACAATAACAGATAATAATCTAAAGAATGATCTTGTATCTCAATGGAAATACTGATTAAAATATTATATCTATAATGGTGATAAGATGGAATCATTGACAATAAAAAATCTAACAAAATCATATAAAAATGTAGAAGTGTTAAAGAATATTTCTTTTTCAGTCAATAAAGGAGAATTTATTTCTGTATTAGGGGCTTCAGGATGCGGAAAAACAACCTTATTGAGGTTAATTGCAGGATTGGAGAAAAGTGATAGCGGGAGTATTGAAATTGAGGGGAATGACTCAGCATATTTGTCAGCTGTGCAAAGAAACGTAGGAATGGTTTTTCAGAACTACTCCTTGTTTCCTAATATGACTGTTTGGCAAAATGTTACATATGCATTAAAAAGCAAAAATAGAAAGAATAAAAGTTTCGATATAAGATGGGTAGAAGATATAATTCAAAAATGTGAACTGCAGACACTTCTTAGTAGATATCCATATCAGTTATCTGGAGGTCAACAGCAGAGAACAGCAATAGCTCGTTCTTTGGTTATGAATCCACACATACTTTTGCTTGATGAGCCATTTTCAGCATTGGATGTTACTATACGTCAAAATTTAAGAATATTAATTAAACAATTACAAAATGATTTCGGTGTTACAATGATTTATGTTACGCATGACCAGGAGGAGGCTTTTACCTTATCAGATAGGATAATAATTCTTTATGAGGGTGTAGTACAACAGATAGGGAGAACCGATGAAATTTTCAAATATCCTCAAAATACGTATGTCGAGAATTTTATCTATAAGCAATTGATGGAAAGGTATGAAAATCTTTGTAAAATAGTTGCGCCGTCAAAGGTAATGGTATTTGAATAGTTATGGTTAGGTTTAGAAAAGTTAAGGCTATAGAATTATGGGTGTTTGTGAGTCTCGCTATTATAATTTTGTTACCTTTATCAGGAATTATTTTCTATCTGTTTAATATAGATGCTAAAAACTTTGTTATTAGTTCGGAAATTTATAGTGCTATTAAAGGATCGGTAATTATTATGATTGGTACAGTTGCATTTACTATGCCGATTTCTTTGGTTTGTGCATTTTGTGTTACCCATACAAATATAAAGTTTAAGACGTTTTTTTCCTTTTTTTGCACTTTGCCTCTTTTTTTGCCGCCTATTTCGTTTGGCTTCAGCTTGCTTGCACTTTTTGGGAAAAATGGCTTACTTTATACTGTTTTTGGTATTAGATTCCCTATTTTAGGGGAGGCTGGTGTTATATTGGGCATGATATTGTATACATTTCCAATTGCATTTTTAATGTTTAGAAATTCTTTGCTTGAAATAGATGGCGCTGTCTATGAAAGTGCATTGATTTTAGGGATACCTATGATAGAAGTTTTTTTTAACATTACTATTCCACAAATTAAAAAAACAATTGTTAGTGTAGTGTTTTTGGTTGCCAGTATGTCTCTTACAGAATATGGGGTATGCCTCGTCGTTGGAGGCAAGTTAAAGAATATATCTTTATTAATATATCGTCAGGTTGTAGGGGGATTGGATTTTTCATCAGGAATAATATTGTGTGCTTTGTTAATTTTTCCTGTTTTATTTATGTCAATATTTGAAATGGTGATTCCTCATGTAAGTAGGAGAATGGTATATAAAAGACTTTCAATAGCTGAAGATCATAGACGTGATTTTTTTGCGTATATTACATTATTTTGTGTTTCTGTTTTCTTCTGCTTAGTCATATTATCATTTGTTATTATGAGCTTTTCTGAAAACTATCCGATTAGACTATCGTTTACGTGGAAAAATCTTATACAGGTAATATCAAAACCATATATAAATTTTTATATAAATTCAATTATTATTTCATTTTTTGTTTCAATTATTGGGAGCGCTTTATCATTTAGTGCTGCCTATTTCGCAAATAGAGACCATAGGCCGTTGATACGAAAATTATTATATTTTATCTCAACACTTTCATATATGCTTCCAGGGATTATATATGGAATAGGATATATGATTGTATATAAAGGAAGTGTTTTATATAATTCATATACAATTCTTATCATGGTTAATATAGCTCATTTTTTCGCATCACCATTTCTTTTGGCGTATCATTCACTTAACAATATGAGTCCGGAATATTTGGATATTGCGCACTTATATGAGATACCTGCAAAAGAAATGTTTTGGAGTGTGTATTTACCATATATGAAAAATACATTTCTGGATATGTTTTTTTATTACTTTGATAATTCAATGATCACCATTTCGGCAGTGGTTTTCTTATATACGTCTCGTACTATGCCATATTCTCTTGTTCTGAAAAATTTTGAGGGAAGTATGGAATATTTGAGTAAATCTTCTGCTGTTTCGTTGGTTATACTTTTGACTAATCTCTGTGTTTTTTTGTTGACTTCATTATTGAAAAATTTGAGAAATCCACGATTGTAGGGGATAGATTGATACATGTGCTTATTTAAATAATCATTATCATAAAAACAAAACAGTAGAAAGAATTGAATTTGATATTTAAGAGTAGAATAAATAAAAATAATACTATATATTTTATCAAAAATATTTGACATAATATTTGGAGTAGGTCATTATGATGATAATGACTTTATTACGGAGGACTGTGAGGTCTTTGTGACTAGGGGAGAACTTGTAGAAACATCTAAAGTAATACCTGAATTTGTTATAAGGATTTGCAGGAAAATAACTGCTTAAAGTTAAAATCTCGAAAGGCCTTGAAAATCAAGGGTTTTGCTGTTTAAGTTTGAGTGGTATTTTTTCTATAATTTCTAAGGTGAAAGTATGTCATTCGAAAATGGGATGATGAATTGGAAAATAGATTTTTTATTCTGAAAAATATTGATGAAAAGTAGGGGCAATATATTTATAAAAATTGTGGAAGTATATTAATTGGATGATTATTGCAAATACTGATTAAGAAAAAATGTTAATTTGGAGAAAAATATGGCAAATGATTTAAAGATTTTAAATGATGAGAATTACCAACAGTGGATTAAGGATATAAAAGAACTTGTTCATATCAGTCAGCTGAAGGCGGCTGTATTGGTAAATACGGAAATGATTAGAATGTATTGGCACATTGGAAAAGAAATTTCTGATAAACATGCAGACGCTGTTTGGGGAGCAGGCTTTTATAAGACAATGAGCCAGTCTATGAAGGAAGAATTTCCAAATGTAAGTGGTTTTTCAGTAACCAACTTAAAATACATGAAGCGATTTTTTGAATTCTATAAACGTGACAGTGAAAATCGTCAACAGGCTGTTGACGATTTGGAAAATATTTGTTCTGTACCGTGGGGACATCATATTTTAATAATGACTAAATGCCAAAGTGTAGCAGAAGCATTATTTTATATACGAAAAACCATTGAAAACGGCTGGAGTAGAGCTATGTTGCTTAATTTTTTGGATGTAAATTTATATAAGTCGCAGGGAAAAGCAATTACAAATTTTGATAAACAACTTCCAGCTTTACAAAGCGATCTGGCAAAGGAAGTAATTAAAGATCCCTACAATTTTGATTTCTTAACATTGACAGAAGGGTATCGGGAAAAAGAACTGGAAGATGCATTGACAAGTAATATTACTAAATTTCTGCTAGAATTGGGACAAGGTTTTGCATACATAGGGCGACAACAGCCAATTATGGTAGGAAAAAAGGAGATGGCAATTGATCTTTTATTTTATCATATGAAGTTGAGATGTTATATTGTTATTGATTTGAAAGTAGGGGAGTTTGACGCATCATATACCAGTCAGGTAGGAACTTATGTAGTTGCAGTAAATCATCAGTTAAAAACAGACATGGATAATCCAACGATAGGTCTGATTATCTGTAAAACAAAGGATGATGTAATTGCGGAATATTCATTGGAGGCAAGCAGTGTACCAATTGGAATCTCGGAGTTTCAGTTATCCAAGGTTTTACCAAAGGAGATTCGGAGTTCTTTGCCATCAATTGAAGAAATTGAGAAATCTTTGAAGGCTATTATAGAAGGATAGGCGTTAAGCTATTTCCATAGTGTAGAACAAGTGAATATGAGATCCGACAAAGCAGTAAAATTAAGCGAGTTATTACAGGTAAATGAATGAAATACCATAAAAGTATTAGATGTGCTTTATCAATATATGTTGTTTGAAATATTTTAGTTTTATATGATTGTATTATGGTTTATGAGGAGGCAATTATGAAAATTAGCAAAAAGACAGCTGCCGCCTGTGCAGTTGCAATTATATTAAGTGGATTTTTTGTGGTACTTTTAGGATGCTTTGCACCACAGGCTGTCGGTTATAATATAATTCAAAATATTATGCTGGGTATCTTTTCAAGTTCCATTGTGTCTTTTGTAATTTCGTTTGTCAGCTATTTCCATGAGCGTGGTATTATTATTGAAAAGACTGAGAACAACATTAAAAGCTTATATATCAATATGTGTGTTTTGTCCAAAATAACAGCGGATACTTTACAACAAATACATATGGCATCGGATTTGTCTATTCTTCCATTTGGCAATATTTCTGGATTATCAGCGTTAAATGTTGATTTTCTTAATAATATGAGTCTTGGATTATTTCAACCGTTTTATAAAAATGGCAAACTTGCTAAAGTATATGCGGATATTATAGAGTTTCAACAGGCTGCATATAACATTAAAAATATTTCAATGAATCTTCAGGCACAGGCATTAGAATATAGTAATCAATATTTGAAGATACGAAATGATGAAATGTTTGGGATACAGCCTAATCCTATAGTCGTGCAAAATTTGGATGCATTAAAGAACGTGATTAATATAAAAACTGCAAAATTTCATGAATACACTACGGGAAAATGCCAAGAACTTGAAAAGATAATAAAAGTATTTTATGAGCATATAGGAGATAAACAATCTTGGGAAAACGTAAAATCAAGTTTATTGATGCAGATTGAGGAAATTGTTAAAGGATGAGATCACTCTCTAACAGATCGAATTATGAAAACCTTATGTGATATCGTAAATTTGTTAAGGATAAAAATAGTTGGAAAAATGCCTCCAAGTCAAAATGGATTTGGAGGTTTTCTTCTGCCTATTTTTATTTCGGAAAAGCCTATCCGAAAATGAAATTTTATGATATATTTAAAATGAAACAATATATGCTATAGAAAAAGCAGATTTCAAATCATGACAAGACCGATCAAGGGCTTGTCTAAAAAGCAGTTCTTAATTTTTGGGGGAAACATAAGGATAGATATGCCGCCCGTTATAGGTTTAGTGAGGAATTAAAGCGCTATTTTATGACTTTTATTTACTCAACAAACCAAGGCCAAGTGCATCTTTATTCCCCACTCACGGCATGTGGAAGTCGCATGTTGTCTACAAAGGAAGGATTCGTAGAAGTCCTTGAGTTTACGCACTTTGTGACATTTTTCAGTTTCAACAAAATCGGTGAAAATCATAAGG
>CAJUKA010000007.1 GCA_910586585.1 uncultured Lachnospiraceae bacterium | reverse complement strand
GCTCCGACGCCATGCAGCAAGTGCATGGCGCGGGTGTGAAAAGTAACAGGAAAAGTAACAAATCCCATGAAATACGGAGAGCCCCTTGATTTTCAAGCTTTTTCGTGCTATAGTAATTCAAGTAAACAACAAAATATTTCTTCAGGGCAGGGTGAAAATCCCTACCGGTGGTATAGCCCACGAGCTTACTGCTGAATCATCAGCAGAGCATGATTTGGTGAAAATCCAAAGCCGACAGTTATAGTCTGGATGAAAGAAGATGTATCAGAATTGTACAGGATTCAAAGATATGCAGCAGTTTTCGCAAGAGGTGTTTGTATCATTTGAATCAAACTGGCATTAGCTCGATTTGTCCTGAATTATAGAAATATAGTTCAGGACTTTTTGTTTCTGCACGCGGGCCTCCAAAGGAATAATGACGGATGCCCGGCGCACGAGCAGGATACAGTATCTATTTGAGCCGTCCAAGGCGGAATGGAGATTATTATGACAGACAGAGAGTATATGCTTCGCGCAGTCGAACTTGCAAAGCGTGGGATTGGTGCAGTGAATCCGAATCCACTGGTAGGTGCGGTGATTGTTAGAGATAATATGATATTGGCAGAGGGCTGGCATGAGCAGTACGGGGGACTTCATGCAGAACGCAATGCAATAAAGCAGTTTTATGAAAAAAATCCAGATGGAACCTTACAAGGAGCGATTCTTTATGTGACACTGGAGCCGTGCTGCCATTATGGAAAAACGCCGCCTTGTACAGAGGCAATTATTGAAAATGGGTTTCAAAAAGTAGTGATTGGTTCAGATGACCCGAACCCGCTGGTGGCAGGAAAAGGGATACAAATGCTAAGAAACGCTGGAATTGAAGTTGTTACCCAGATGATGCAGGCGGAATGCAATAAATTGAATGATGTGTTTTTTCACTATATACAATCAAAGACTCCGTATGTGGTAATGAAATATGCTATGACAATGGATGGGAAAATCGCTACCTATACAGGAAAGTCAAAATGGATAACAGGTGAGAAAGCAAGACAAAATGTGCATAAGGACAGAAAACGTTTTATGGCAATTATGACAGGGGTGGGGACAGTGATAGCAGACGATCCTATGCTGAATTGTCGTTTGCCAGAGGGCGGACGCAATCCGATTCGGATTATATGCGATACCAATCTTCGTACCCCCATAGAAAGTCAAATTGTTTCGACAGCAAAAGAAATACCGACTATAATCGCAACTGCCTGTACCGATTGTGAAAAGCAGAAGCAATATGTTGATAAAAATTGTGAAATAATAGAATTGCCAATCCTTTTGCCGGAAAAAACAATAGATCTAAAGGCGTTGATGATAGCGCTTGGAGAAAAGAAGATTGACAGTGTCTTCTTAGAAGGAGGAGCTTCGCTTAATTTTTCAGCGTTGAAAAGTGGCATTGTAAACAAGGTACAAGCTTATATTGCGCCGAAGATGTTTGGCGGAGCAGAGGCCAAAACGCCGATAGGAGGCATTGGCTTTGGTGAAGTTGAGGAAGGAGTCAAACTCAAAAACATACAAATCAGTTTGTTTGATAATGATATACTGGTTGAAGGCGAACTTTAACATGAGCGATAGTGCAATCAAACACAAATTGGGGTGAAAGCAGATGTTTACAGGAATTATAGAAGAAATCGGGGAACTGATGGCTGTGCAGAGTGGTTCTGATTCTATGGTACTCACAATAAAGGCACAAACAATTCTTGAAGGAGTCAAAGTAGGTGACAGTATTGCCACTAATGGCGTATGTCTGACAGTTATTGAGCCTGGAAAAAATTTATTTAAGGCAGATGTGATGCATGAGACAATGAATCGTTCTGCGCTTGGTTCACTCAAAATGGGTTCTAAAGTAAATTTAGAGCGTGCTATGAAATCTGACGGCAGATTTGGCGGGCATATGGTGGCAGGACATATTGATGGGACAGGACAGATAAAAGATATGCACAAAGATGACAATGCAATCTGGTATACAATTGCAGCAGGACAGGAGATACTCCGATATATTATAGAAAAAGGTTCTATCGCAATAGATGGCATAAGCCTTACTGTGGCAAAAGTAACGCAGACGGATTTTTCAGTGTCTATCATTCCGCATACACTGCAGCAGACAACACTGGCTGAGCGTAAAAAAGGAGATATTGTAAATCTTGAAAATGATATGGTAGGAAAGTATATAGAAAAGTTTCTGCTATCAGATTTTACAAAAGGCACTGGAAAAAAAGAAAGCCATATAAGCAAAGAGTTTTTGATGAAAAATGGTTTTTTATAAAAAAGAAATTCTAGCAAAAGGAGGCACAATATGTTTGAATTTAGTACCATTCCAGAAGTACTTGAAGAACTCAAAAAAGGGAAATTGGTTCTTGTAACAGATGACAAGGACAGGGAAAATGAAGGGGATTTTATCTGTGCTGCACAGTTTGCATCAACAGAAAATGTCAATTTTATGGCGGTACATGGCAGAGGGCTGATCTGTATGCCGATGAGTGAAAAATTTTGTGAAAGGCTGCGGCTTCCACAGATGGTAAACAGCAATACAGATAATCACGAGACCGCATTTACCGTATCAATTGACCATATTTCCACCACGACGGGGATATCGGCAGCGGAACGCGGGATAACTGCAAGAAAGGTGGTGGACCCAACCTCAAAGCCAGAAGATTTCCGCCGCCCAGGGCACATGTTTCCTCTTTTGGCAAAGAAAAATGGTGTTTTGGAGCGTAGCGGACATACAGAAGCAACCGTAGATCTTATGAAGCTGGCAGGATTGGAAGAGTGCGGATTATGCTGTGAGATTATGGGTGATGATGGGGGAATGCTGCGCACACCGCAATTAATAGAACTTGCTCAAAAGTGGGATATTAAGCTTACAACAATAAAAGCCTTGCAGGATTACAGAAAAAAACATGACAGGCTTGTGGAATGTGTAGCAAGTCCAGAATTACCCACAAGTTTTGGGGAATTTAGGGCATATGGATATAGAAATCTATTAAATGGAGAGCACCATGTGGCACTTGTTAAGGGGGAAATCGGCAATGGCAAAGATATCCTTTGCAGAGTGCATTCGGAATGCCTTACCGGTGATGTATTTCATTCTTCACGTTGCGACTGCGGGGAGCAGCTTGCAAGAGCAATGGAAATGATTGAGGCAGAGGGAAGAGGGATTGTCCTTTATATGCGTCAGGAAGGAAGAGGAATAGGGCTTTTGAACAAACTTCGGGCATATGAGCTTCAGAGTAAAGGAATGGATACGGTAGAAGCCAATATTGCATTGGGATTTGATGAGGACTTGAGAGAATATTATATTGGCGCTCAGATTCTGAAAGATCTAGGAGTTAAAACAATAAGGCTTCTGACGAACAACCCCGATAAAATATACCAGTTGTCCGATTATGGCATGGAGATTTCAGAGCGTGTTCCGATCCAGATCAAAGCCAACCAGTATGATGAATTTTATCTGGAAACAAAAAGGTTGAAAATGGGGCATTATTTAAAAGCAGAAACCCCTGAGATATCATAAAAAACAACGAAGAGACTTTACGCTTAAGAGCCGTCGCGCAGCGACTATAAAATTTAGTATAAAAAATTATTACTGTTGGATAGTAAAGGCGCGAAGGCACAAGAGAGGAACTTTTAAGAGAGCCCTTACGAGTGAAAGTTCCTCTCATAACAGGAGTGCCGAAGGGACTTTACCCTTAAGAGCCGTCGCGCAGCGACTTATAAATAGGAGGAAAAAGTGTATGAGAACTTATGAAGGAAATTGTGTAGCGTCAGGAAAAGATATCAAAATCGGTATTGTAGCGGCGCGGTTTAATGAATTTATCACATCAAAGCTTTTAGGAGGTGCATTGGATGCGTTGCACCGCCATGACGTACCAGATGAGAATATTGAGACAGCATGGGTGCCCGGTGCATTTGAGGTTCCACTGATAGCCTCCAAGATGGCAAAAAGTAAAAAATATGATGCCATAATCTGTCTTGGCGCCGTAATCCGCGGATCTACATCACATTATGATTATGTGTGCAATGAAGTGTCAAAAGGAATTGCATCTGTATCTTTGCAGAATGATATGCCTGTGATGTTTGGGATTTTAACAACAGAAAATATTGAGCAGGCGATTGAGCGTGCCGGAACAAAGGCAGGCAACAAAGGTTTTGACTGCGCTGTAGGGGCAATTGAAATGGTAAATTTGATGCGCGAACTGGAGTCCTAAACAGAGCAACTAGTATTTTAGATGAAATGTCCAATGACAGGTGAGAAACAATCAATTATCAATGTTTTCATGGAGGCTGTAAAAAATGGATGGAGTTGCATGGATAAGTCTTGATATGATTATGACTGGAAACAGACTGCGGAATGTTATTACAAAAAGAGGGTACAGTATAAAGGATATCCAAAATAAGCTGGAATTATCCTGTCCCCAGCCCATATATAGGTGGCTGAATGGGCAGACGCTGCCATCTCTTGATAATTTATACAGACTCAGCACAATTCTTGGGATGCAGATGGAAGAACTGTTAATGTTAAGGAATGACAAGATGTGGTTTATTTACGGTCCTGAAAACAATGATCAGAGAAGACGATATAAACGATATTTTGGAGAAACCAGTAAACGATGTGTAATTCTCAGAAAGTTAAAATAGCAAAAAATGCAGAGGAGGCAGCTTTTTATTCCACCAATCATATTCCATACATTGTGTGGCTGAATGAAGACAATAAAAGCCAAAGCTTTCCTTCTGGAGCATATTGCGTAGAAGATCTAAATGATATTGACGAAGCGTATGAAGACAGAGTGTATAGACGGTTTAAGGGCATACCATGGGATATTGCAGAAACACCACGACTTAAAATCCGTGAAATTAAGGTAGAGGATGTGAAGAGGCTATATGAGTTGTACCGCGATGAAAGTATTACACGCTATATGGAACCCCTTTTTGAAGACCCGAAACAGGAAGAAGAGTATACAAAAGCATATATCAAGAATGTCTATGGATTTTATGGCTATGGAATGTGGATTATAGAGAGCAAAGAAAGCGGACAGGTCATAGGAAGAGCAGGATTGGAGTGTAAAGAAGGGATAGATGGCCTGGAGATGGGTGTTATGCTGGGCGCAGGCTATCAGCATAAAGGTTACGCATATGAGGCATGTTGTGCAGTACTTGATTATGGAGTCACTGTGCTGGGACAGTACAAATACTATGTGTTTATTGATAAAAATAACACAGCATCTATCAGCCTTTGCATGCATCTTGGCTTTATCAAAGAGGATATGATAAGACGTACAGAAATCAATAGAGATGGCATAAAAATTGATAGAGTGTATTTACGATATGTTTGTAATATGCCAAAAAATTAAAATAACTTTTTATTCCATGGATATAGTGGAAAATAGGTCATATAAAACAAAGGTGCTATGGGATTTTTCTCCTAGTACCTTTATTTATATAATACGAAATTGCGAATACAGATTGAATGCGCTGGCGCTCAATTTTTTATGCACACGGGCGTCCAAAGGAAATATGTCATCAAACCGATAAACCGGTTCGCTGACGGACGCCCGGCGCACGAGTAGGGGAAGGAAACTTCCCTACTCGATTTATAGAAACGAGGAGCGGTGAAATGAATAGACAAAAAATAAACAGCATATTTCTGAGGGCGCTTTTGGCATTGGGGTTGATTTTGTTGTCTGGATGTCAAGAAAAGGAAGAGATTCCGTTCTATCAGATGGAAAAACATGAGGATTTTTCTGAAGTTCTCTACATAGAAGGGGTGCAGTACAGCCGGGATTGGAATAAGGGTGATGATGAGCAGGTTTACTATTTTAATTACAATGATAAGTATGTTTGGACACCAGGGGAAGGAATTGGAAAACAGATTGGTGTCTGTGGCAAGGACGTCGATAAGGATGCCAGTTTGAAAATTTATGAGATAGCTGGCGATAAGGAACATGTGTTTCTTTACACATGGCCCGCCAGATTTTATTTCGGTGGTGTGGAAGGACGTCTGTGGAGGCAGGAGGGTGTAACGCTAAATGCACCGACAGCAGAAAATGTATCTGCAATCACTATCGTTTCGCAAGAAGAGGAAAACACGTTGGTAAAGGTAGATGACCCTGCTATGATTGCTGGTCTGTTGGAATTTTATAATGATGAGAACATTCAAACGGCAACAAAAGAGGATTTCGAAAACAGTGAAAACTGGATGTTTGCTTCTCTGATTATGTATCATAAAGAGTATCCATTTCTCCAATATAGAACTAGGTGCCGCTATGCACCAGAACAGAACATATTATATTGTGAAAAGGGAAAGGATAGAAAATGGTTTGCTATGCCGCAAGAGTGGGTTGAGGCTATTTCCAAACAGTAATCCGAACGGGATTTCGCAAAGTTATTCCCATAATAGAAAGTATGGAATATTCTGCAAATCGTGTTATAATGTTTTGTGATAGTTTCAATGGTATCATTCGTGTACCTTTTGCAGCCAGAAAATGTATACTTGGAATATCAGGAACAAAGAGGCGCTAAGTGTACAAATCAAAAAGTTAAAATGAGGAGAAGATTCTATGAAGAAGTATACAAAAATTCATAAATTGTCAGACAATAAGTTTCTTAATTTATTTAAACTGGATGCTTTGACGGACAGTGGCCGTCCATTTGATTATTTCTTTGTATCAAGAAGAACTGCTGAAAATATCAAACTGCTCAAAAAGGATACCACGGCAGAAGGAGTAGTGATTTATCCAATACTGAAAACAGATCCGGAAAAAATTGTGATGATCAAGCAGTACAGATATCCGCTTGATGATTATCTTTATGAGCTTCCAGCAGGATTAATTGATGAAGGAGAAACGCCAGATATAGCAGCGATACGAGAAATGAAGGAAGAAACAGGACTTTCCTTTGAAGTTTATACAGGTGGAGACCAGGCATACAGACGCCCGTTTTTTATGGGAGCAGGATTTACTGATGAGAGCTGCAATGCAGTCTTTGGATATGCCAGCGGATCGATCAGCCGAAAAGATTTGGAAGATACAGAGTCAATACAAGTACTGACAGTGGATAAAAAAGAAGCCACACGGATTCTCAAAGAAGAAAAAGTATCGCTTAGAGCCGCATATCTATTAAGTCATTTTCTTCATGCGCACAAAAATATGCCATTTGAATTCTTAGATTAAACATATTTGATGGAAAATAATACCTGAAAATAAACAGAAAGGATTACAAATGAAAAGGGTTACAATAAAAGATATTGCAGATGAGATGGGACTTAGCCGCAACACCGTAACAAAGGCATTAAATGGTGCGCTTGTATCCAAACAGACAAGGCAGGCAGTGGTGCAGAAAGCGTGGCAGATGGGATATACAAAACTAGATGAAAGTCTCTTGGAAGAGGTAAAATCAAATTCCCACTGGGCCAATACAGGAACAATATTGGTTCTTTTTAATAATATGCAATCGACTTTTTGGACAAGAATCCTTGCAGGTGTCAGGAATGCAGTGAATGATGAAGGATATCGGATGTTGTTTCATGTAGTGGATGAAAATGACAAAGACGGAGAGCAAACCATAAAACTAATATCAAATGATGTAAAAGGAATTTTGTTTTTGAGCATCTTTTCGGTAAAATTTGTAAAGATGATAGGACGCACCAAGCTTCCTATCACATTTTTTAACAGCCCAGTGAATGACAGAGAATATATCAAATTGGGAGATATTGTCAATGTGGAAGGGTTCTATGCGATGAATGCACTGACACAGTATCTTATTACACAAAAAGGCTGTGAAAAATTTGCATATATTGGATTTGCGGAAGGTTCGTACATGATACAAGCGCGGTATTTTGGCTTTTTGAATGCCTGTAATCAAAATCAGATTGAACTAGATGACAGACTGCAGTACACGCGTCCAGCCAATAACAGCAGTTTTAGCTATGCTATGGTTGAGAAGGCAATAAACAGTATGCCATATCTGCCGCAGGCAGTTCTTTGCGAAGATGATGATGTTGCACAGCATGTTTCGCTTGCAGTTTTGCAAAGAGATGACAAAGCTGTGAAAAAAATGATTATTACAGGATTTAACAATACATTGGAGCCAGATTTTTTTAAAAATGATATTCTTACCATAGATGTACGGATTGAAGAGCTTGGAAGACGCTTGGTGAAATCATTGGTAGACAAAATAAAATGTCCGACAATGGACATTTCTTCGGTTACGATAGCCTCCTATCCAAGATTTTCTTGAAAATAATGTTGAAAAAATATAAGATGGACAATGACAATATGACAAATACATGATATAATTTTAATAGCTACATAATGTGGTAATAAAAAACACTTTTTATTGCCAATAATAAAAATAAAAAAAAGTGAGGATTAATAAATGAATTACAGAATAGTGACAGATGGATCATGTGATTTGCCACCAGAGTTTTGCAAAAAAAAAGGTGTTGAAGTTGTACCATTTTATGTTTCTTTTGACAGTGAAAGTTACCAGAAGGAAATTGTAGATATTCCAATCAGAACGTTTTATGATCAGATTGTTTCTGATCCGACAACATATCCAAAGTCTTCGATGCCGTCGGTGCAGGATTATGTAGACGTATTTACACCAATTATTCAGGAAGGAAAAGCGATTATTTGTATTTGTATTACAACAAAGTTTAGTGGCTCTTATCAGTCTGCTATGAATGCAAAGCAAATGCTTCTGGAAAGTTTTCCCGATGCAAAGATTACAGTATTGGATTCGACAATCAATACAGTATTGCAGGGGCTTTATGTGGTTGAGGCCGTGAAACTGTATGAAGCGAATGTTCCATATGAAAAGGTTATCGAAGAACTAGAAACCATAAAGAGCACAGGCAGAATATTTTTTACGGTTGGAAGCATTGACTATTTGCAGCATGGCGGACGTATTGGTAAATTGGCTGGAATGGCAGGGTCCGTGTTGGGCATCAAACCGCTAATTACGATGAAAGAGGGAGAAATATTCTCATCTGGCGTGGCAAGAGGACGCAAAAAATCACTTGAAAAGGTTTATGAACTGTTGTGGCAGTATATTCAGGAGGTTGGTGCGACGATTGATACGTACAGCTTGTGTATTGGGTATGGATATGACCTTGAGGAAGGAGAAGAATTCCGCAAGGGCGCGATTGATTTTTTGAATGCAAAGGGATTTTCTATCAAAGATGAACAGCTTCCATCCTATCAGATTGGTGCAACCATCAGTGTTCATACAGGTCCCTATCCTTTAGGGTTTGGTATTATCAAGAGAGCAAACGTTTAAAGAAGCATATGTGCTTTTCGATATTGTAAAGGCGTCATGCCAGTTTGTTGTTTAAATTGTCCGCTCAGATTTCCCGTATGGAGATAACCTGTCTCCAGCGCGATTTCTGTGACGGACTTTTTTGTGTTGAGCAACAAATCCTGTACATGCCGAATACGGATTCCTGTCAGATATTCCGAGTAGGTTTTCCCAAGCTGTGCGTGAAAGAGCCTGGAGAAATGCGAAGCAGAATAACCAGACAGCAGCGCAACCGTCTCAAGAGAGGGATTGTTCTGATAGTGCTGTTCCATGTAGTAAATTGCATCAATGATAGTTGGCATCAGAGGAGTTTTGTGGGAAATCTGGTTCGTGTCAGAGGGAAGCCTATGCATTAAAACGGCAAGTAAAAGATCGCAAAGTATACATTGAAGACGAAAACTGCCATAACGAAAATCAGATTGGTATATTTCTAATAATTCCTCAAAATACAAAAGAATCCGGCCGCTTGTTTTTTGCGAAAAACAGTTAAATAACTGGGAGCTGATTTCATCTAGCACATTGCGGCCCAGTGCATCTGTTAGAGGGCTGACAAAGCTGGGAGTAAATTTAATTAAATATCTTTCATAGGGCAGCTTGGAAGCCGGAACCGATCTGTGATAGATAAAAGGGGGCATCACTCCAACATATCCGCTATGCAGCGTATGGGAACAGGTAGGCGTGATGATTAACCGGTCTCCGGATAGAACATATCCTAATTCATAATAATCACTCGAAGCCTCCATTGTAGGCATTGTATAGCTGTAATCTAAATATTTTTTTTCAATATAAAAGTGTGTATTTGCTGGCATTGGCATTGACATAGAATTCTGCTCCTTTTTACAATACGTGAAAATATATCATAATTTTATTATACGAAAAAGAAGAAATGGTGTAAAGGCAATATCATATCAATTTATAAAAAATCAGCCAAATCACACAAAAATTTATAAGATAATTATAAAAATATGATATATAATAAAGTTATGTATTTTCGGAGTTTCTTTGTGTCTGATTATGTGAGATTCTGAGAGCACATGTTGGCAAAGGGGGGATTCAAAATAAAAAGAAATTATTTTTTGAGAAATATGCTGCACTATTGGTATCTGCCGGTTTGTGGTGCTGGATTGGTTAGTTTGCTCAATATTGCTGTAGTTAGGGGCAATAAGGTTATCAGCAATGTAATTGATGAAATGCTTGCTGGAAAGCAGATTGTTTTTCGCAGTTTTCTTATGGAGTTTGCAGTATTGACGCTTGTAGGCTTTGTGGTAGCATTTGCCGCACGTGCAGTCACTGCAAAATATGGTGTATTGGTATCTGCAAAATATCGCCAGCAGGCAGCAGAAAAATTATACCATATAGAATACCAATATTTTGATGAACACAATTCCGCGTCTGTTATCAATAAAATAAATGCCGATTTGAATGAAGCAGAACGATTTTTGAGTGAAACATTTGTGATGCTTCTGACCGATGCAATTGCAGTAGTTATATATGGCAATTATGTGCGAAAATTGAATCTTAGTCTTTTTTTACTCGTATTGGTATGTTATCCGCTTGTTCTTTGGTTGAGCAATAAACTGGTTAAAAAAATTAGCCGTTTGACAATGACCTATCGTGAAAAGTCAGATGCAATTACAAAAATTGCCCAGGACGCGTTCAATGGAATTTTGGTGGTGCGTAGTTTTGGATTAGAAACTTATTTTTCAGATAAAATGCATAAGGCAACGCTTGATTTGGTTGACAATGAAGAAAAGCGGGCAAAAATATCAAACACAGCAGTTTTAATCAGAAAGTTGATTCAATGGATTCCCAATATTTTATGTGCAGTATATTCGATGGCGCTTGTTTTGCAAGGCGTCCTTAGCATTGGCGAACTGCTGGCATTTATATTGGTTTTGAGTAGACTGGTGGAGTCTTTTATGGGGCTGCCGTTTAATATGGTGGATGCAGCGGGAAGCTTTGTAAGTATACGAAGGGTGGATGAAATTTTAAATATTCAGGAAGAGCAGTCAGGAACAGATGAAACCCCTTTAGAAGATGAGATTGCACTTGCATTCGATAATCTGACTTTTGGCTATCACGAAGATCAGCCAGTCTTGGAAAATGCTGTATTTCGTGTGAAAAAAGGTGAAAATGTGGCATTTGTAGGGGAGTCAGGCGGCGGAAAAAGTACAATATTTCGTTTGATATGCGGTTTTTATAGAGCGCAGAAAGGACAGTATCAATTGTTTGGAAGGGATTTTGCGGATTGGAACATACAAAAAGCAAGGGAACAGTTTGCACTGGTTTCTCAAAATATCTTTCTTTTTCCAACAACCATTGAAGAAAACGTTCGATATGGACGATTGAACGCTTCCAAAGAAGAGATTATTGAGGCATGCAAAAAGGCAGAAATTCATGATTTTATCCAAAGTCTTCCATTGCAGTATCAAACAATGGTGGGGGAACGTGGCGCCATTCTTTCTGGCGGACAGAAACAGCGTATTGCCATAGCAAGGGCAATCTTAAAAGATGCGCCGATTTTGCTTTTGGACGAGCCGACTTCTGCCATTGATGAGGGGACAGAAAAGGAGATTCAGAGGGCGATTGCGAGAGTGCGCAAGAGCAGGACCTGTCTCACAATTGCCCATCGGCTATCCACAATTCAGGGGGCAGACAGGATTTATCAGGTAAAAAACGGAAAAGTAGAGGAGGCAGGCACATATGCAGAATACATGGAAACTGTTTTGTAGAACAATGCGCGTAATGGGAAAAAGAAGATTTCTGTATTATGGTGCGATTCTTGCAATGAGCGTGGGGATGGCAATGTTTTCTGTTTTGAGCTCTTTGCTGATGAAGGGAATTGTGGAAATTGCGCAGACTAGAAATTACCACCAATTATTATTTATTGTGATAGGAAGTGTAGCAGCAGGCATTGCATCTTTGCTCATTTACCATAAGGGAGCAGTGATCTACAATGTTGAGGCGAAGCGGGTGTATGGTGTTTTGTATGAAAAAGTATTAAATTTGGAGATGAACTTGCCATATTCTTATTATGAAAAACATCATAGCGGGGAAATAATGTCAAAGGTGTCCTATGATTTGGGCAGAATGGGAGATATTTATGGTTCTCGTTTTAGAAGGATGATTATGCCTTTTTTGGAGGTGGTTGTTTATTTGATTCCTATGCTGATACTCAGTCCGCAGCTTACCTTGTGTTTGGTGGGGGTAAATGCTGCAATGATGCTTCTGAACATGGTTTTGGCGGAACCGCTTAGAATCGTTAATCAGGTGTTGTCAAAAATAAATAGTCTTATGACTCAAAGGCTTTCAGATATTTTGCAGGGAATGGAGCAGGTGCGGATGTTCGCACAAGGCAGGGCAACGGTGGAGGAATACATACAAAAAAGCAGGCTGTATGCCAAAAAATCAAATCGGGGAATTCTGTTATTGGCATGTCTTGAGAGTGCAAACCGCGGATTTGATTTATTGTGTTCGCTTGTTTTTCTGGCAATTGGCGTTTTGTTTGTGCAGAGAGGATATACGACACTTGGAGCATTAGCGGCAATTTATACTTTATATGGAAGCTTTTCTTTTCAGTTTTTGCAAATGAACAGATATATACCAGAGTTAATCGCATATCTGACTTATGCACAGAACATCTTTGATTTGCTTGAGCAGGAGCGCGAGGATTCAAACTGGTATACGAAAAAACAACTACGCGGAATAGACAAAGATGCAGATGATACCTGGATGGTATCTATGCGAGATGTTTCATTTTCTTATGATGAAAAGAAAGTGCTAGAGAATTACAGTATTGTAGTACAGCGCGGAGAGTGTGTTGCGCTGACTGGTACATCGGGCTGTGGAAAGTCAACCGTATCAAAGCTTTTGCTGGGATTGTATCCGATTGAGAGTGGCGATATCTGTGTACTGGGCAATTCTGTGAAAAAAATAACAAATGAGGAATTGAGATCCTTTTTTGCTTATGTGCCGCAGGAACCTTATCTGTTTGAAGAAAGTATCTGGGAAAATATCCGTCTGGGAAATCAGAGCGCGTCGGATGAAGAGATTATAGAAGCGGCAAAATCTGCCAATGCACATGAATTTATAAAAAAATTAAAAGATGGGTATCATACACAGGTGGGCGAGCGTGGCAGCAGGCTGTCAGGAGGCCAGAGGCAGCGGATTGCAATTGCACGCGCTATTTTGAAAAATGCGCCGATTTTATTGTTGGACGAGGCAACTTCTGCACTTGATACGGAATCGGAGCGGCTTGTGAATGATGCGATGAAAAAACTGCATAGGCGCAGAACTATTCTTATGATTGCCCACAGAACATCTACAATTCAGATGGCAGACAGAATCTACTGCATGGACGTAAAATAAAAAAGTAATTGTCAAAATGGCTGAATGAGATATAATATAGGTAGGAATGTTTAAAAACAGTGTGGATAATTTTTGAACAAACCGATTTGCAGAGCAAACCAATAAACAAAAAGGAGAATAAACAATGGCAAACAAATATGCAGGAACACAGACCGAAAAAAATTTGGAGGCAGCTTTTGCTGGAGAGTCTCAGGCACGCAATAAATATACATATTTTGCATCTGTTGCAAAGAAGGAAGGATATGAGCAAATCTCATCTTTATTTTTGAAAACAGCAGACAATGAAAAAGAACATGCAAAGATGTGGTTTAAGGAACTTGAAGGAATTGGCAGCACCGCACAAAATTTGGAGGAAGCAGCAAACGGAGAAAATTTTGAGTGGACAGATATGTATGAGGAATTTGCAAAAACCGCAGAGGCAGAGGGATTTGCGGAGCTTGCTGCAAAATTTCGCGCAGTAGGTGAAATAGAAAAGCACCATGAAGAGCGATACCGCGCGCTGTTAAAGAATATTGAGACTGCTTCTGTTTTTGAAAAGAGTGAGGTAAAAGTATGGGAGTGCCGCAACTGCGGACATATTGTGGTAGGTACCAAGGCGCCGCAGGTATGCCCTGTATGCAATCATCCGCAGAGCTATTTTGAAGTGCACGCTGAAAATTATTAATCAGGAAAAGAGTATGCATTATTATTTTATAGACTATGAAAATGTTCATGCAGATGGTTTTATAGGTGTAGAAAGAATTACAGAGA
Organism: uncultured Lachnospiraceae bacterium; assembly: GCA_910586585.1. Lineage (GTDB taxonomy): Bacteria > Bacillota > Clostridia > Lachnospirales > Lachnospiraceae > COE1. Next base: position 79,277 of record CAJUKA010000007.1, on the reverse strand, counting down.
ACGATATTGTCTGCGTGATGTACACAGAGCGCAGCAAATCAATTTCGCTTGAATTTATTGAGAAAATAGGAAAACAGAATGCAAGAATTGAATCTTACAAAGCAGGGGTAGGCACAAAAAATGCGTTGGATTTTCAATTATCTTCTTATATGGGCTATGTCATAGCAAAAAACAGTGAAAACGATGCGGTATTTTATATTGTTTCCAGAGATACAGGCTTTGATTGTCTGGTTGAATTTTGGAAGGAACGCAATATCAAAGTAAAGAGAATTGTGAATTTTTTGGAAGAGGATGAAGACCAACAATCTGCGCCAAAACAGACAGATACAGATCAGAAAAAGAAGCAGAAAAATGAATCAAAAGTATCTGATGACAATAAGGTGACAAAAGAGGAACTATTGCAATATCTGACAGAGGAAGAATATTCCGACAGAATTTTAGAAATTTTTAATAGTTATAAGACAAAGGTTGCTATTAATAATGGACTGAGCAAAGAATTTCGGGACAATCAGAAAAGCGGTGCGATTTACAAAAAGCTCAAAGTTCTTTTAAAAGAAAAGAAGAAATCATAAAGAAGGCGAAAATAGATTAAAAATCATGCTGATGCACTAATTTTCAATCGGCGATTTGAGACTTCCTCCGTGTTATCGCAGTATACTGCGATAACACGGAGGATTTGTATTCTATTAAAACAATATTAGAATCACGTTGACAAACATGTGTTTTGAATATATAATGAACCCAATATCAGAGTTTGGACAAGTTTTTGATAAAGGAAGTGCTTTTGCATGAGTATGGAACAGATGACACTTTTTGACTGTGAGATACCACAGCCATTAGCGGCAAAATTACGGCCGCAAAAATTAGAAGAATATACAGGCCAGTCCCATCTGCTAGGAAAGGGGAAGGTACTGCGCCGATTGATAGAAAACGACCAAGTATCCTCAATGATATTCTGGGGCCCGCCGGGCGTGGGGAAAACTACGCTTGCGCGTATTATTGCCAACAGGACAAAATCGGCATTTATTGATTTTTCAGCAGTGACAAGCGGTATCAAGGAAATTCGTACAGTGATGGAGCAGGCGGAAAACAACCGCCATTTTGGCGAGCGGACCATTGTCTTTGTGGATGAGATTCATAGGTTTAATAAGGCACAGCAAGACGCATTTCTTCCATATGTAGAAAAGGGCAGTATTATTTTGATTGGTGCAACAACCGAAAATCCCTCCTTTGAGATTAACAGCGCGTTGCTGTCAAGATGCAAGGTATTTGTACTCCATGCGTTGACCGCACAGGAATTGACAGTTCTTCTGAATCGGGCGCTCAAAGACAACAGAGGCTTTGGAATGCAGCCAATAAACATTTCACCGGATATGATTGAACAGATAGCACATTTTGCAAATGGAGATGCGAGAACCGCGCTTTCTACTTTGGAGATGGTTGTTTTTAATGGTGAGATTGATGAAAGTGGGAGCATTACGGTGACAGCCGATACACTTGAACAATGTACTTCCAAAAAATCGCTGCTGTATGATAAAAAGGGAGAAGAACATTATAATCTCATTTCGGCACTTCATAAATCCATGAGAAATTCTGACCCAGATGCGGCAGTGTATTGGCTTGCGCGGATGTTGGAGGCAGGGGAAGATCCGCTATATGTTGCCAGAAGAGTGACACGGTTTGCGAGTGAGGATGTTGGACTTGCAGATCCACAGGCTCTTGAAATCGCAGTAGCAGCATATCAGGCATGTCATTTTATCGGAATGCCGGAGTGCAGTGTGCATCTGACGCAGGCAGTTGTATATTTGTCACTTGCGCCTAAGTCCAACGCATTGTATATGGCATATGAACATGCAAAATGCGATGCGATGGAACAGTTGTCTGAACCAGTGCCGCTTGTAATTCGCAATGCAGTGACAGATTTGATGAAGGACTTGGACTATGGAAAAGGGTATCAGTATGCACATGATACAAAGGAGAAACTCGCCAATATGCAGTGTCTGCCGGATTCTCTTTTGGACAAGGTATATTATGAGCCAACCAGCCAAGGAAGAGAAGCAGAGTTTCAAAAACGCCTTGCATCTATAAAACAATGGAAAAAAGAGGCAAGAGAAGGAGGGCAATTTTGAAAGTATATTTTGGTAAAAATTTTTGGGGAAGCGGTGAAGACGGAACAGAAATGGAAGAAATCCGTCTGAATCAATCTTTTTTGTGGGAGGATATCTCAGGCTTTATCCCTTCTGTTTATGTGGATGAGGAAGGAATTGCCATTGATTTTTGCATACGTGTCTCAAATGAGAAATTAAAATATTTTTGGGATAAGTGGCAGCAAAAACTTGAAGAATCATCAGAGGAGGATTTGGAACAAATTGCAAATGAAAATCCGCTCAATCAGGTGGATTTTCATGTTCAGGTAGCTGTGAATGGTGAACCGTTACAAAATGAATTTGGCTGCGGCGCGAGCTACACAAAAGTATTTGGAAATAAAAATATAAAGGACAGCCTAGAGGAACAACTCTTCTTGGCATATCAATGCGATGAAAACAGTAGCTGGCATTTTAAACGCCATATTTGCCGCTGGTCAGAAAAACCACAAAAAATAGAAGAAATAACAATTGATTTTCTGGCATATGACAAGAGGTTAAAATGTGACAAGCTAGAGATTGGGCTTGCTGATGCCGGCAAAGAATATCCTCTCATTCACCCGCTTAGCGGTGCACAGTATGTCCTTTGCGTGGATAAGGCAGAGCAGCAAACGCTGCCGAAGTTTTTGGAAAAAGTGTCAGATGGTCTTGCGTATCAGGAGGTTCCTTCGCATTTTCTGCAGATAACCTATCACATGCAGCCGGATATCCCATCGAGTGCTTTTTTGCTGCAATGTGCGCAAAAAGGAGACAAACCGCACAGATACATCGCAGGGCGGGAGGCGAATGTTACAGTCATTGGCAGTACAGACGGACCAACTTCTATTTTTTTGGCAGGCAGGATAGACAAGAAACAAGGACATGTTGCTGCAAGCGAATGCTTTTACGAACCGATAGAACGTATGTATTGGACACCGATATTTATGGCAAAAGAACGCCAGAATATGACACTTTCTATCAAACTGCAATGATACAGCAAACGGGTATTTTTATGTATTGGGACAGGAATATCTGGCATGAGGGTTTTGGCGGCTTGCATATAATGAAAAGATAATAAATACAGCAGGTGGTACTGTGAAAAATAAAATGATGGCATGTCTGATTCTAATGACGTTTTTGATGGCTGCAGGAATATATTTGTATGAGAGTAAATTTCAGGAGATGCCGGCGAGCCAGACAGGCGGGTATATTAAATGGGTGGATTTTAATGCTTCAAAGGAGGCTATGAAAAAGGCATGTCTGATGGATATCGAGACATATGAATCGGAAGTTCACCTTGACTGGATAACACTGCTTTCCTATGCAGCAGTGCGCGGGGGCGGAGAATTTGACAACAAATCAACGGCATATTTAGAAGAGATTGCAAAAAAACTGACTGCAAAGGAGATAACACAGGAGGAGCTTAAGGAAAAATACAAGTACTTTTCATATTATTATGAAGCCTATTCTGGAGTGCTTGGCGGTATGCTAGGCGAGTATGAGATAGAAGATGAAAGCGGAAACTATCAAAAACGATATGGATTAAAGGCATTTTCTCCTATTGCGAAAGGATTTCAATATCAGGATTATGATGATTTTGGAGTATCAAGGTCGTTTGGATTCAAAAGACAGCATTTAGGGCATGATATGATGGGATTGATTGGTACGCCGACTGGAATATAGAATCAACATAAGAATCAAGGATATCCACAATCGAGCAGGGAAGACAAAATTCCCTACTCATAACACTTGAAATCAAAAACTAATGTTCAGATTCTTTCCGCACAAATTACAGGATGTTACTATTTTTCGTACAAACTCGTTTTTTTCTGCGTAAGGCAGACATTCAAAGTTGTTGAGCAAACAGCAAATTTTATCATAGATGAAGGGAATGTTCTGGGTTTCGGTGTCGTTTTGGGCAATTAGAGTTTTAGCGTGTTCATAAGATGCTTTTAGCATAGAGCGCTGCTGATCAAGTGCTTCCATTTGGGCAATGATATACTTGGCTGCGCAGGAAGCAGTATTTTCAGCCAGTGCCTTCGCAAGGTTGTCAAGCTGTGCCTGTATTGTATTAAGCTGTACAGTAAGGGTATCCACAGCAGCCTGGCTGGGCCTTGTGTTTTGGAGTCTGATAGAATCCATAGACAGCGTGGCTTTTTTTAATTGTTTTATAAACAATGCATCAATCAAATCGGTGCGGACATAGTCGGAATCACAATAACTTTTCCCCTGACGGGCGCGTTTCTCACAATAGTAGTAGGAGAACAGCGTGTCATTTTTTACATAAGCTCTGACTGACATTTTTGCGCCGCATTTACAGGTCAGAATTCCTTTTAAAATACCAGTTGAATGTTTGCTGTTTCGGAGTGCTTTGTTCATTCCAAGCCGCTTTTGCGCAGCGATAAAATCAGGTGCAGAGATAACATAGGGGTGGATTCCAACCGCAATCGTCCAATGGCTGGGATCTTGTATTGATTGATGCGTTTTGCCTGTTTGTGTTTTGCCGTAACGGATGCAGCCATGCGCACCATCAAAAAGTTCTTTTGATGCCATTTTGCAGCCAAGGTTTTCAAAATAGGAATATGCTTCTAGCGTATTTTGACAGTAGACAGGATTCGTGACAATTGCATGAATTTGCGAGGCATTGAAAAAAGCGCCTTTTTGGCTTTGGATACCATGATGTTTACAGTACCGTTCAAGTCCGGTAATCGTATAGCCGTTTAAAAGCAGCTCATACAGAAGTTTCACGCGCCATATGGCAGTTTCGTCTACCTCAAGAAAAGCATGTTCTTTGCCGCCTGTTTTTTTGCGTATCGTCCGCATTCCTGTAGGAGTGTTTCCGCCTGTCCAGCGACCTTGTTCTGCCAGGGCAAGCATGTTGTCTGTGACACGTTCTGATGTGTTTTCTCGTTCTAGCTGCGCAAACGCCGCTAGAATATACATAACAGTCCGTCCAATCGGGGTTGAGGTGTCGAATGACTCTTTGACAGAGACAAATGCAACCCCATGTTCTTCAAAGGTTTCATACATTGCCGAAAATTCTCGGACATTTCTGCTGATTCGGTCAAGTTTGTAGACCATTACGACATCAAGTTTATTTTGTGAGACATCTTTCATCAGCTCCTGAAAGGATGGACGGTTTATATTTTTTCCGCTAAAACCTTCATCTTTATTATAGATTTTAAAATCAATGTTTTGTCCTTTGAAAATGATAGAAGCATATTCTTTGCATAGCTCCACCTGAACAGAAACGGAATCGCTGTTGTCTCTGTAGACAGATTTTCGAGGATATATCCCAATAACCATACACAGTCTCCATTTTGGGAAACGGGAGTTTGTGTGCCCGTTTTCTTTCTTCTGATAATCGTATGACAAAATAAATAAAAAAATGTATTATTGTATGGATATAAGTTTTATTTGAGGTGGGGGAGCTTGAAAAATCATGCCAATGTATTGATTTTTTAATCAGCAATTTGAGTCAGAACTTCCAATATGCCTTGATCGCAGTAAACTACTCTGACATGGAGGATTAATATGATAAAAAAGAAAATAAATTTGGGATTTGTGACAGCTACTTTTATGATGGCGGCAGTAAGCCTATCGGGATGTGCAGATAGCAATATGAGGCCACAAAAGAATACGGTTGTAAATCAGGAAGAGACAGAAACACAAGAACAGATATTAGAGGAAATGACAGATTCCAAAGAATCAGTACCAGAGACAAAAGACTTCATAGAAGAAACAACAATAGAACAAATGACAATAGAAGAAACACAATCAGAATATGACGCGCAAGAGGATAAAATTTTAGAAATATGTGAATGGGAAGCATATCATATAGTAGATGTCGAATTGTTGACAGACAATGAGATAGACCAATTGTTTTATGCGGTGGAGATTCCGCCACAGGTACAGCAGCGCATAATGGGGTGTTCCTATATTGAAAATGAAGATATTGCGCTGGAGGAGCTGTCATATGTCCGGGTCCTTCATATTGGGTTTGACGGAAAAGCACATATCGGTGAACTTATCGTAAACAATGCAATTAGTCAGGATATCGTAAGTATTATGAAGGCATTGTATGACGCGCAGTATCCAATCGAGCGGATGGTGCTTATAGAAGAATATGGCGGAGATGATGATAAATCCATGGAAGCCAATAATACCTCTGCGTTTAATTACCGTTTGATTTCCGGAACAAACAAGCTGTCAAATCATAGTTTTGGACGGGCGATTGATATAAATCCGCTTTATAATCCTTATGTGCGGACCGCATCAGATGGAAGTATTCGCTGTGATCCGGCAGGAGGTGCTGAATATGTGGACCGAACCAAGGATTTTTTGTACAAAATTGATCAGAATGATTTATGCTATCAGCTTTTTATAGAGCATGGATTTACATGGGGCGGCAACTGGAAAACCAAAAAGGATTATCAGCATTTTGAGAAAGTGCAAAATGCATAAAAATACTGAAAATATAAGCAATTATTTAACAAAATTTGTAAAATGGTTCACTATCTATCGCATTGTATGGTATAATATACAGGAAAATAATGGGGCAGTCATTATACATAAGAATAACAACTTTCTGGAGCGGTAAAGGAGGATATATGGGTAAGCAGATAGTATGGGAGGACCGATTTAATATCGGTGTGGAGGCCATTGACAGGGAACACAAAAAACTCTTTGGGATTATCAATAAGCTACTTGCGCTAAAAGATCAGGAAGACAAAAGCCAGTGGATTTGCCAAGAGGGAATCAAGTATTTTAAAGACCATGCAATGAAGCATTTCACACAGGAAGAAGCCTATATGGCAGCCATTCATTACATAGGGTTCGACACACATAGGCGTATTCATGATGATTTTCGTCAAAAAATACTTCCGGGGCTTGAGGAAGAGCTAAGCAGAACACGCTATTCCCAGGATTCGGTCAATCATTTTCTAGGAGTTTGCGCAGGATGGCTGATTGGACATACTTTGACAGAAGACCGTGCGATTACAGGCAAATCCACAAGCAAGTGGGTAAATCTTTTGCCGGAAGATGAGCATGTGGCAATGCGTCAAACAATCATTCAGCTTTTATATGATTTATTTCGGCTCCAGGCAAGAGTAATCAGTGAAAGCTACGGCGGAGAAAAATTTGGAAATGGAATATATTACCGTTTGGTTTATGGCTCCAGTAAGGGAGAGCGATGGGAGATTATCCTTGTTTTTGAGGAGAAACTGCTTGCCAGAACGATCGGTAAAATGATGGGGTCAGAGTCCGACAAGATGAATGTTATGCTGATGAATGCTGCAAGACATACAGCGAGACAGTTTGTGAATCGTGTCGCAGAAAATTTCCCTTCGGCTGGTTTAAGTGAGATGTGGGAAGAAAGTCTCCTGACATATGAACAGTTTCAGAAACGGTTTGAAAATGAACGTCCGCAGTTCAGCCTGTTGTTTAATACAGGCGAAGGATATTTTGCATATTGTGTGATTGCACCGCATTTGGTTTATGAAAAGCTTGGAACTTCGATAGAAGCCAAGAATGCGGTAGAAGAGGTTAAGAAATATCTTGAAGAGAATGAGACGTCGCACAAGAAAAAAGTGCTTGTTGTCGATGATTCTAGTGTGATGCAGCATACTATGAAACAGTTGCTGGAAAAAGATTATGAAGTTTCACTTGCAAAGTCTGCAATGTCTGCGATTCAGAGTATTACGCTGGACAAACCGGATTTGGTTCTGCTGGATTATGAAATGCCGGGATGCAATGGCAGTCAAGTATTAGAAATGATTCGATCGGAGGAAGAGTTTTCAAGCATTCCAGTGATGTTTTTGACAAGCCGGATGGACAAAGAAACCGTTAATAAAGTACTGGCTTTAAAGCCAAATGGGTATTTGCCAAAACAGATGCCGCTTCCAGAAATCAAAAAGATGGTTGATAATTATTTCAAAAAATTAAAACGATAGAAGTGTTTCCAGTAAAGGAATGGTTTTGTCTAAGGAACTGTAAAGATTTATTTCTTAACAGCTCCTAAGGGAGTTCACAGAATAAATCGGAATGACAGCAGCATTGCGGGCATAAAGATAAAGAGGAGAGGATTCTGACAGGCTGGCTTGTTGACCAGATGGCAGGTATACTGATACAACAAATGCAGTGGAAATAATGGATGATTTGTTGTATAGGAAGGGAGCTGGATGGCTAGGGCAAAAACGGAGGAAGATTTTGTATGCACAGTAGTGTTTACACAAGAAAGCGATATGCGTATAACCACCGCGCTTGTTGATTTGTATTACAACAGGCAAAAGGGAATGACAAAGGCAGAGGACGAAACAGAGCAGAAACAAAACAGCATGTTATTCTAACAATCATTCTGGTCGGTACGCCGATTATAGCATGTGAATCGGGATATGTGGAGGCGCTTGGCTGGAATCGGTATGGCGGCTGGCGCATTGGTATCCGAAGCTTTGACAAAAAGCGGTATTATTATTATGCACATTTAAGACAGAACAGACCCTATGCAGATGGTCTGAAAGAAGGGGATTATGTCACGGCAGGCGATGTAATTGGTTATATGGGGCATACAGGATACAGTGATACAGAAAATGTGAACAATATTGAAACGGTGCATCTTCATGTAGGTCTTCAGCTCATTTTTGATGAGTCGCAAAAAGATGGAAACAACGAAATTTGGGTCGATTTTTATCAACTTGCAGGTTTTTTGAGCGCAAACCGATGTGAGGTTGAGCGTGATGAGAGTACCAAGGAATGGGACAGAAAATATAGGATGAAAGACCCAAGTGTACCGAAGGAGCCGGACGCTATGAATAATGCACAATGATTGAAAAACATCATGTTTTTAAAAAAGTACATTTGACAAAAATCAATAATTTTGTTTGGTAAAATTTGTTTAAAATGCAATATATATCAACCAATAAACAGATTGCTTTTTTTTTAACAATATGATAAAATAATCACAATGATTGTGATAAAAATAACAATCAAACGGAAATATTAAATATAAGGTTTTCAAAAACAGATGGAGGAAAAGATAATGGCAAAAAGAATCGTATTAGCAGGCGCATGCCGTACAGCAATCGGTACTATGGGTGGTTCACTCAGCACAACTCCCGCGTCACAACTGGGCTCAATCGTTATTAAAGAAGCATTGAACAGAGCAGGTGTGGCTCCGGAACAGGTTGACCATGTATATATGGGATGTGTTATCCAGGCAGGCCAGGGACAGAATGTGGCTCGTCAGTCTGCAATCAATGCTGGACTTCCTATTGAGACACCAGCGGTTACGGTAAATGTAGTTTGTGGTTCTGGTTTGAACTGTGTGAACATGGCAGCTCAGATGATATTGGCAGGAGATGCGGATGTCGTTGTAGCAGGCGGTATGGAGAATATGTCAATGGCGCCTTTTGCACTGCCAAATGCACGTTTTGGATATAGAATGAATAATGGTACATTGGTAGATACCATGGTAAATGATGCATTGTGGGATGCATTCAACAATTATCATATGATTCAGACTGCTGACAACATCTGTGATGAATGGAAAATTACGCGTGAGGAGCTAGATGAGTTCGCGCTTAAGAGCCAGCAGAAGGCAGAAGCAGCTCAGAAATCAGGCGCTTTTGACAAGGAAATCGTGCCTGTTATGATTAAGAAGAAAAAAGAAATGGTAGAGTTCAAGGTTGATGAAGGACCGAGAGCAGGATCTACAATAGAAGCATTAGCAAAGCTTCGTCCAATCAATAAAGACAAATATGTAACAGCAGGAAATGCATCTGGTATCAATGATGGTGCAGCAGCAATTGTTGTTATGAGTGAAGAAAAGGCAAAAGAATTGGGCGTTACACCTATGGCTGAGTGGGTTGCAGGTGCTCTTGCAGGCGTAAGACCAGAAGTAATGGGTATCGGACCAGTAGCAGCTACAAAGAAGGTTATGGAAAAAACTGGAATGAAGATTGAAGACTTTGATGTTATTGAGGCAAATGAAGCATTTGCAGCACAGTCTATTGCAGTAGGCAGAGATTTGGGCATTGATGTAGATAAACAGTTGAATCCAAACGGTGGCGCAATTGCATTGGGACATCCAGTAGGCGCTTCAGGATGCCGTATCCTTGTAACACTGCTTCATGAGATGGAAGCAAAGGATGCCAAGACGGGTCTTGCAACATTGTGTATTGGCGGTGGTATGGGCTGCTCTACTATCGTAAAAAAATATGAGGCATAAAGATACACGTAGATATTGATAGATGATATGGAGGAGAACAATGGAATATATCCTTTATGAAGTAAACGGCGCAGTTGGTAAGATTACTATTAATCGTGAGAAAGCGTTAAATGCGCTCAATTCTCAGGTGCTTGATGAGCTCAACACAACACTTGATACAGTGAATCTTGATGAAGTACGCTGTCTGATTCTTACCGGTGCAGGTGCGAAATCATTTGTTGCAGGTGCAGATATAGCAGAGATGAGCACCTTGACAAAGGCGGAGGGTGAGGCATTTGGCAAAAAGGGAAATGACGTATTTAGAAAGTTAGAGACATTCCCAATTCCTGTAATTGCAGCAGTGAATGGATTTGCACTCGGCGGCGGCTGTGAGATTGCAATGAGCTGTGACATCAGAATTTGTTCTGACAATGCAGTGTTTGGACAGCCGGAAGTTGGTCTTGGCATCACACCAGGATTTGGCGGCACACAGAGGCTTTCGCGCCTTGTTGGAGCTGGCATGGCCAAGCAAATGATTTATACTGCAAGAAATATTAAGGCAGATGAAGCGCTTAGAATCGGTCTTGTAAATGCAGTATATACACAGGAAGAGTTAATGGCACAGGCAGAAAAGATGGCAGCAGGCATTGCTAAAAATGCTCCGATTGCTGTACGCAACTGCAAGAAAGCAATCAATGAGGGCTTGGATGTTGATATGGATCAAGCAATTGTGATTGAAGAGAAACTCTTTGGTGATTGCTTTGAGACAGAGGATCAGAAATATGGTATGGCATTCTTCCTTGACAAAAATAAGGAAAAAGTAAAAGAGCCATTCAAAAATTGCTAGAAGGCAGTTTTGGGGAACATATTACAGACCAGTCAGTATATGGCGGCTGATTTCAGAAAAATGATAGCGTTTATCTGATAAAACAGAAGAAATTAGAATATAAAATATAAGGAGGACTTACAATGAAGGTAGGTATTATCGGCGCTGGAACAATGGGTTCTGGTATTGCGCAGGCTTTTGCAATGACAGATGGTTATGAAGTGTGCTTATGTGATATTAAGCAGGAGTTTGCTGATGGTGGAAAGGCCAAGATTTTAAAAAATCTTAACTTCCTTGTTGGAAAAGAAAAGATTACACAGGAGAAAGCAGATGCAATTGCTGCTAAAATTGCTACAGGTTTGAAAGATATTTGTACAGACTGTGACCTTGTAATTGAAGTTGCTCCTGAGAAGATGGAAATCAAAAAGTCAACATTCAAAGAATTACAGGAAATTGTAAAGCCAGAGTGTATTTTTGCAACAAATACATCTTCCCTTTCTATCACAGAAATGGGTGCAGGTCTTGACCGTCCTCTGATTGGTATGCATTTCTTCAATCCAGCAGACAGAATGAAGCTGGTAGAGGTTATTGCAGGTGCAAATACACCAGCAGATTTGGTTGCAAAGATCAAAGATATTGCAACGGAAATCGGTAAGACTCCAGTAGAAGTGAATGAGGCAGCAGGTTTTGTTGTAAACAGAATTCTGATTCCGATGATTAACGAAGCAATCAATGTATATGCAGCAGGTGTTGCAAGCGTAGCAGATATTGATGTGGCAATGCAGCTTGGCGCAAATCATCCAATGGGACCTTTGGCACTTGGCGATTATATTGGACTTGATATCGTGCTGGCAATTATGGAAGTAATTTTCAATGAGACAGGCGATTCAAAGTATGCACCTTCTCCACTTCTTAGAAAAATGGTACGTGCTGGAAAACTTGGAAAGAAAACAGGCGTTGGCTTCTACGATTACACAAAGAAATAAGGATAAGAAAGTCTTTAAAAACGATAGCAAGGCGCTGTGTTTGATACACAGTGGCTTGCTGTTCGCAGGTAATAGATGAATACCGCTGTAATGACACAGAGGAACATAAATTTTTAATCAAAGTTATTGAAAATGGAGGAATAATAACATGGATTTTACATTAAGTAAAGAGCATGAGATGGCGAGAGCTCTTTTTAAAGAGTTCGCTGAAAAAGAGGTGAAGCCTCTTGCAGTAGAAGTAGATGAGACAGAAGAATTCCCAAGAGCTACAGTCGAGAAAATGGCAAAAGCAGGATTTATGGGTATTCCAATTCCAAAGGAGTATGGCGGACAGGGCTGCGATATCCTTACATATGCAATGTGTGTAGAAGAGCTTGCAAAGGTTTGCGGCACAACAGCAGTTATCGTTTCTGCACATACCTCTCTTTGCTGTGACCCTATTTTCACTTATGGTACAGAGGAACAGAAACAGAAATATCTTCCAGACTTGGCAAGCGGCAGAAAGATTGGTGCATTTGGTTTGACAGAGCCAGGAGCAGGTACGGATGCACAGGGACAGCAGACAAAGGCTGTTTTAGATGGTGATGAGTGGGTTCTGAATGGTTCTAAGATTTTCATTACAAATGGTAAAGAAGCAGATGTATATGTTATTTTTGCGATTACCGGCATGATTGAAAAGCGCGGCAGAATGTCCAAAGAAATTTCTGCATTTATCGTTGAGAAAGGTACACCTGGATTCTCATTTGGAACAAAAGAAAAGAAAATGGGTATCCGTGGATCTTCAACATATGAGTTGATTTTCACAGATTGCCGTATTCCAAAGGAGAACATGCTTGGACAGCAGGGCAAGGGCTTTGGTATCGCAATGCATACATTGGACGGCGGCCGTATTGGTATCGCAGCTCAGGCATTGGGTATTGGTGAAGGCGCGATTGACAGAACTGTTGAGTATGTAAAAGAAAGAAAGCAGTTTGGACGTGCTATCGGTGCATTCCAGAATACACAGTTCCAGCTTGCTGATATGGCTACAAAGGCTCAGGCAGCACAGCTTTTGGTTTATAAGGCTGCATGCAAGAAAGATCAGTACACAAAAGATCACAAGACTTCTTATAGTATAGAAGCTGCTCAGGCAAAATTATATGCAGCAGAGATGGCTATGGAAGTAACAACCAAGGCTGTTCAGTTACATGGCGGTTATGGCTACACAAGAGAATACGAAGTTGAGCGTATGATGAGAGACGCTAAGATTACTGAGATTTACGAAGGAACAAGTGAAGTTCAGAGAATGGTAATCTCCGCGAATATGTTAAAGTAGAAATGTGGAAGGCTTTCGAATGCACATTTCATAAGATAGAAAATATTTCATAACATATCAATCAAAATATATAATAAGGAGAATAAGCAATGAAAGTTGTAGTATGTATAAAACAGGTACCTGATACAAAGGGTGGCGTAAAGTTCAATCCTGATGGTACACTTGACAGAGCAGCTATGTTGACAATCATGAATCCTGATGACAAGGCTGGCCTTGAAGCTGCATTACGGTTAAAGGATCAATATGGTGCAGAGGTAACAGTTGTAACAATGGGTCTTCCCAAGGCAGAAGAAGTGCTTCGCGAAGCAATTGCAATGGGCGCTGACAAAGGAATTCTTGTAACAGACAGAGTTCTTGGCGGAGCAGATACATGGGCTACTTCTCAGACACTTGCTGGTGCACTTAGAAATATTGAGTATGATCTGATTATCACAGGCCGTCAGGCAATTGATGGAGATACTGCACAGGTTGGTCCTCAGATTTCAGAGCACCTTGGCATTCCTGTAATCTCATATGCACAGAAGATTGAGATAGAAGGGGACAGCGTAATTGTTGAGCGTCAGTATGATGACAGATATCATGTATTAAAGGCAAAAATGCCTTGCTTGATAACAGCGCTTGCTGAATTAAATGAGCCTCGTTATATGACTCCAGGCGGAATTTTTGATGCTTACAAGGCAGAAATTACAACATGGGGCAGAGCTGACTTAAAGGATGTAGAGGATTCAAACCTTGGACTTAAGGGTTCACCAACACAGATTGCAAGAGCATCTGATAAGGTTAGAAAGGGACAGGGAGAGAAGGTTACATTAGATCCTTCTGAGTCTGTTGAATACATCATGAACAAGTTAAAAGAGAAGCATGTTATTTAATCATGTTATATAATATGGAGGTTAATCATGAATTTAGAAGAATATAAAGGTGTGTTTGTCTTCGCGCAGCAGGTAGATAACAAGGTAAGCGGCATTGCTCTTGAGCTGATTGGCGAAGGTAAGAGACTTGCAGAGAAATTAGCAACAGAAGTGACAGCCGTGTTAGTCGGCAGCGGTGTAAAGGATCTGGCAGATGAGCTTGCTGCATATGGTGCAGACAAGGTTATTATCGTTGATAATCCAGAATTGAAAGAGTACAGAACAGAGCCTTATGCACATGCATTGTCTTCTGTAATCAATAAATATAAGCCAGAAATTTTATTAGTAGGCGCTACAGCAATCGGCCGTGATCTTGGTCCAAGAGTTTCTGCAAGAGTACATACAGGACTTACTGCTGACTGTACTTCCCTTGAGATTGGTGATTTCCCTATTAATCCAATTCCTGGAAAAGAGCAGAAACACAATCAACTCCTTATGACACGTCCAGCATTTGGCGGCAATACAATTGCTACGATTGCTTGTCCTGATTTCCGTCCTCAGATGGCAACAGTTCGTCCAGGTGTTATGCAGAAGCTTGAGAAAAAGGAAGGCGCACATGCTGTTGTAGAAGAGTTTGATCCTGGATTTACACCAGACAATAAATATGTAGAGATTCTCAATATTGTTAAGAATGTTACAGATACGGTTGATATTATGGATGCAAAAATCCTTGTGTCTGGTGGACGTGGTGTAGGAAGTCCAGAGAACTTCAAGCTTTTGGAGGATTTAGCAGAGGCTATTGGCGGTACTGTTAGCTGTTCTCGTGCAGTCGTAGATGCTGGCTGGAAGCCAAAGGATTTGCAAGTTGGACAGACCGGAAAGACAGTTCGTCCAAATGTATATTTTGCAATTGGTATTTCTGGCGCAATTCAGCATTTGGCAGGTATGGAAGAATCTGACATTATAATTGCAATCAACAAAGACGAAACAGCACCAATCTTTGATGTTGCTGATTATGGTATTGTTGGTGACTTAAATAAGATTGTTCCAGTACTGACAGAGCAGATTAAGGCAGCTGTATCTGCAAAGAACTAAGAATCGATTTATGTTTTAATACATTTTCAAACAGGCAATATGTATGAGTAAGGAATCTTACAAGTACATATTGCCTGTTTTGTGCGGCAGAAAGAAGAGAATCTGAAGAAAATATTCCAAGATTGCGCTTATAATGGAGTTACTGTTAATGAAATTTAAATAGACTTTATAGAAGCAATATGATATACTGTATTTGGTTAGAAAACTATCAAAGATAGATACCCAATAACGGCAGAATGTATAGATACAGATAAGATAAGGAGAGTTAGAATGGCATTAACAGAGTTAAATACATATACGATAAACGATATTTATAATCTCCCGGAAGGACAGAGAGCAGAGCTTATTGATGGAAAAGTATATTATATGGCTCCGGCTACAAGAAATCATCAAAGGATTGTAGGTGAGCTTTTTGCTACAATTCGGGAACACATTCGAAGAAATAATTTTAAGGGGGAAGTAGATATTACCCCATTTGGTGTTTTTATTGATGCGGATGACAAGAGCTATGTTGAGCCTGATATTTGCGTTATTTGTGATGACAATAAACTTGATGACAGAGGGTGCAATGGTGCGCCGGATTGGGTTATCGAGGTGGTGTCTCCAGCAAGCAGAAGGATTGATTATACTACAAAACTTTTCAAATATCGTGCTGCAGGTGTTCGAGAATATTGGATTGTAGACGCGGACAAAACAAGGGTAATGGTCTATGATTTCTTTCAGGATGATTTGAATGAGTATAGTTTTATCAGTGATATTCCTGTTGGAATTTATTTGGATTTTTCTATACGGATGTCCAATCTTGAATTATAGCATATAAAAATTGAGCGCGTTGGCGCTCAATTTTTTTGTCGATGATGTAGATTTTATTATCATCTGATTGAAATTAATATTCCATCAATTCTTCTTCTTTGTTCATGATGCGAAGCGCACCTTTTGCAAGTGCAAGCAGTTCATCTTCACCGGGATATACTGTAAATGGTGCAATCCATTCAGCACGCTCTTTGAGAGCGGCGATAACATCTTCACCATAAGCGATGCCGCCCGTCACAATAATCTGATCAACTTTTCCATTCAATACACAGGCCATAGATCCAATGTCTTTAGATACTTGCAGCAGGAAAGCTTCTTTTGCTTCTTTTGCTTTTTCATCACCTTCATTCGCACGTTTGGAAACTTCACGCATATCATTTGTCTGTAGATAAGCGTTGAAGCCGCCTTTGCCGATAAGTTTGCTGTAAACTTCCTTCTCTGTATATTTTCCAGAGAAGCACATTTTCACAAGAGCGCCGCCTGGTACACCACCAGCACGTTCTGGTGAGAAAGCGCCATCTCCGTCAAAGGCACTGAAAACATCGATTACCTTGCCATTTTCATGAGCACCTACTGATACGCCGCCTCCCATGTGTACTACAATTAAACGCAGAGATTCATAAGGTTTGTCAATTTCGCCTGCATATCTTTTTGCGACAGCCTTCTGGTTCAGTGCATGAAAGATACTTCCACGCGGCAGTTCTGGCACACCAGAATATCTTGCGATAGGCATTAATTCATCTACTACAACGGGATCGACAATGTAGGAAGGTACGCCAATAGCATCACCGATTTCTCTTGCCAGGATTCCACCAAGATTGGAAGCGTGCTGTCCTTGTACGCCTACTTTTAAGTCTTCAAGCAGGGCATCTGTCACTGCATATGTACCCCCTGGAATTGGCTTTAACATACCGCCGCGTCCAACAATAACATTCAAAGACTGAATATCGAAGTTTTTCTTTTCCAGTAAGTCAGTAATGATTTTTTTGCGGAAATCTTTCTGATCCACAATGGCAGCATATTGGGAAATTTCTTCTGTTGAGTGACGCAATGTTTCCTCAAACAATAAGGTTTCATCTTCGAAAACGCCGATTTTCGTAGATGTAGAGCCTGGATTAATAATCAAACTTTTGATTGACATATGGTTTTCCTCCTAAATGAAATAGGCACTATTGTGCAGCTTTCATAGCCTCAGCAACAACTGCAGCAAGTGCGATGGAATGAAGTTTTGCTTCAAAGGTATCAGAGCGTGATGTAAGAATGACAGGAGCTGCTGTACCAGTCAGAATGTTGCCGTTTTTGACATCACATAAATGTGTGAGTACTTTATAAACAAGGTTTCCGGAATGAATATCAGGAAACAGAATCACATCTGCGTCTCCTGCAATCTTTCTGCCTGTACCGCCTTTGTGCGCAGCGGCAGCGCTGTCGATAGCCATATCCATAGAGAGTGGACCATCAATAATGCATCCAGTAATTTTGCCTTCTGCACTCATCTTTGAAAGTTCTTCGGCATCAACAGTACAAGGCATCTTGGGATTGACAACCTCAACCGCTGCAACTGGAGCAACCTTGGGCTCTGCAATTCCACATGCATGACAAACTTCAACCGTATTGTTAATAATGGAAACTTTGTCTTCGAGAGTAGGATAAGTCATAAATGCAACGTCAGACAGGAACAAAAGACGATCAATGCCTTTTATTTCAAATACACATACGTGAGAGAGTGCTTTTCCTGTGCGCAGACCAACTTCTTTGTCAAGCACACTTTTTAGGAAGTTCTTGGTATCAATAAGTCCTTTCATGTACATATCAGCTTTGCCGTCATGTACAAGTTTTACAGCAGTGTGGGCAGCCTGTACCTGATCTGGTTCATTGATAATTTCGAACCCTGTCAGATCCATGTTCATACGGGCTGCAATTTCATTGATTTTTGATTCATCGCCGACTAAAATGGCATCAGCAGTTCCCTGCTCTTTGGCTGCTTTTACAGCTTCTAAAACAGGCTCGTCCTCGGCAACAGCGACAGATACTGTTTTGCGGCTGCACTCGGAAACTTTCTTTAGTAAATCTTCAAAACCTTTGCTCATTTGAAACACCTCGTTTTAAATATTAAATTTTTAACTGCACAAAACAGATCGTGCAGTGTCATTCTTAAATGCAATAGAGCTGCAGAAGCTCTAATTGCTACGTTAAAATCATAACACTTTCAAAAACAACGGTCAAGAAAATAACGGGTTCTCGCGATAAAAAAGTGTTATCTTGGAGGCAAAAGTTATGGACGAACAGCGCAAAATGAAATATGATTATAATGTGGTAATGAAGCTTTGTTTTCGAAGGGGAATTGAGTCAAAGTTTCAGATATGACTTGAACGTGGTAATCTGATCTGACATGGGGGATAAGTGAGAATGAACAGGAAAAAATGTGGTGAAAATCCGGCTCTTGTGATGGAATGTGCATTGGATATGGGAGAGACACTACTGCGCTGCGGTGCAGAGATATTGCGGGTTGAAGATACCATTGTGCGCATATGTACGGCATATGGGGGCGGAATTGTAGATGTATTTACGATTTTGTCTTTGATTATATTGAGTTGGAAAACAGAAGAAGGCCAAAATTTTACGCTTACAAGGCGCATCAATCCTGGTACGACCGATTTGAAAAAACTAGAGGAACTCAATGCGCTTTCCAGGTATATTTGTGAGAATAAACCTACTTGTGAAGAGATTGGGCAGAAAATCACAGAAATTATGGCTCCTGCCAGGAAGCGTATTTATAAATCAAAAGTTATCGGTTATTTTTTGCTGACATCTTCGTTTGCTATTTTTTTTGGCGGTAATCTAAGAGATGGCCTGGCTGCAGGCATCATTGCGCTGCTGATGTATCTGTGGGAATATTTCTTTTCCACATATGGCAGAAACAGGGTTGTTTACAGTTTGATTACGTCTCTTGTGGCAGGAATTTTGTGTATATTGTCAATTTATCTAGGCATTGGACAAAATACAGATAAAGTGATGATAGGAAGTATTATGCTTTTGATTCCAGGAATCAATTTGATGAATGCACTGCGGGATATGATGTGTGGGGACATCATCACTGGAATACTGCGGCTTGCAGAGGCGCTTATGATGGCAGTTGCAATAGCGGCTGGGTTTGGTGTTGCCATTATGTTGATGGGAGGATTGGTATGATAATGCAGTTTATAGAAAAATATGGGATTATGATCTTGACGACAGCCACCGGAACATTAGGATACTGTCTGAATGTCAATACAAAAATGGATAAAATTATTTATGGGTGTGTTGGCGGGGTGTTGTCCACTTTTCTTTATTGTGTGTGCGCAGAGGCAGGAATGTCGCTTTTGCTGCAGAATCTGATTCCAGCTACAATTGTAACGCTTTATGCAGAACTGTTAGCCAGACTTGTGAAAGCGCCGGCGACCGTTTTTTTGATTCCATCAATTATCCCATTGGTGCCAGGCGGACGCCTGTATTATACAATGCGCGCGATTGTAGATGGCAATGAGATAAAAGCAAAGATATTTGCAAAACAAACACTTGTGATTGCGCTTGGAATTGCAGTGGGAATCGTGATTGTTTCACTGGTGTTTTATCATATTAGTCATAAGCATATACGCTACAAAGAACGGTTCGCATATTTTGAGAAATAAGAAAAAATGTGTGGCAATTGATGATTGGCGGCATACATTATAACAATAATTCTTTTGAAGAGGAAGAACTGTGACCTGTAAGGAGCGTATTATATCGAATGATTATGCAGAGATCTTAGTAACAGATATTCTTCCTAGTGAATACATCAATGAGTCTATCGATCATTGTTATCATTCGCTGGGAAATGGTTGGGGAATTTATTTTGCAGAACGAAGACGACTGACGGGCTACAATATGAGTCAGTCTTCATATTCTTTTACCCCAAAATGCTATGGGTTAATGGAAGACTTTCAAGCTCAGCCGCTTGAAGCAGCGCAAAACATGAATCTAAATACTCTTGCGCTTGCGGCATCAGGAATTTTGTCAGCGCAGGAAGAGCCATTGGGGCTGACTGGAAATGGTGTGACTGTTGGAATCATTGACACAGGAATTCGCTATCAAGAGCCGGTTTTCAGGGATTTATCAGGAAGAACCCGCATTGTAGGCATTTGGGATCAGACGATTCAGACGGGAACTCCGCCGGAAGGGTTTCAATATGGCTCAGAATACACAAAAGAGATGATAGATGAGGCGCTTATCAGCTCAGATCCGTTGTCTTTGGTGCCAAGTACAGATGCAAATGGCCATGGAAGTGTGATGGCAAGTTTGGCGGCGGGCAGTTCCATTGAGGGAGGCAGGTTTATTGGTGCAGCACCCGGCTGTCAGATTGCAGTAGTCAAGCTTAGAGAAGCGAAACAGTATTTGAAGGACTATTATAAAATTCCATCGGGTGTACCTTGCTATGGTGAATCGGATTTATTGCAGGCAATTCAGTATTTGCAAAAATATGTGGTCCCTTTAAAAAGTCCGCTTGTTATCTGTCTCGGAATCGGCACGAGTCTTGGTGACCATACAGGCGGTGGTATGTTGGGAAATTATATTGACTATATCAGTCGGCAGAAAAGTCATGTCTTTGTGACAGCCTGTGGCAATGAGGGGAATTCAGCACATCATTTTTTTGGAAGGATCACAGAACTGCAATCGTATCAGGATGTGGAACTTCGCGTTGGAGAAAACGAAAAAGGATTCGTGATGGATTTGTGGGGAGACGCGCCATATTTTTATAATGCAATCATACGTTCTCCAGGAGGAGAGATTATTCGATGGAATAATTTTAGGAGTGCGACACCCCAGGAATTTTCTTTTATCTATGAAAAAACCAGGATTTTGATAGATTATCAGATTGTGGAAGCAATGTCTGGTGCAGAAGTAATCCGGTTTCGCTTCTCAGATCCAACAGAAGGGGTCTGGATTATCCGAATCAATTCAGAAGGAAATGTCATAGGGGGGCAATTTGATATCTGGCTTCCCATCACGGATTTTTTGTCGTCTGATACGCACTTTTTGCAGTCGGATCCTCATACCACCATAACAGAGCCTGGATACGTACATAGTGCAGTCACAGTAGCAAACTACCAGATTGTCAATAACAGCATCGCTCCGACCTCTGGAAGAGGATTTGCCAGAGATAATTATATTGTTCCTGAAATTGCAGCGCCAGGAGTCGATGTATCAACGCCTTTTGGAGAACGAAGCGGTACAAGCGTGGCGGCGGCAATTACAGCCGGGGGGTGTGCCCAGCTTATGGAGTGGGCAGTGGTCCGCCAAAATGATGTCATTGCCAATTCGATTAATATTAAAAACTACCTGATTCGCGGTGCGACAAGAGAAAACTATTTGGAATATCCGAATCGGGAGTGGGGATATGGCCGCCTGAATATTTCAGGCGTATTTGAATTTTTGGCGGGACTTGGGTAAAATAGATAACGATAAATAAAAATTTATTATAAAGTGAAAATAGCACTTCCCCAGATAACCAAACAAGCACGAAAGGGGGAGTGCGGAACTTTGAAACAGTGTGTAGGCTTCTAACTTGAGAATTGCTTGCGATGTGAAAAGTATAAAATTTTTTTGATATGAATATTTTACCGAAACTGAGAAATGCTAATAAAGCATAAATTATCAGCAAAAACAGGGAGGAAATATTTATATGAAAAGGAATCATTTAGCAGTTCGCAAAGCAGTGCTGGCAGCAGTATGCTTGGCTTGTGCGCTTTCAAGCTCCGCATGTGGAAACAGAAAAGAGACAAACGAAAATAAAGACCCGCTTACGGGCGAGGATCAGTCACAGCAGACAGAAGAGAGCGGCACTACAGAAAGCAGCGCCAATACCGAGGCGGAAAACGGATATCGTGAATTTGACACCATGCTTGGTGATGAGAATACAGATCCAAAAGATATTATCGGATACATCAATACAAATATTGTCAGTGCAGGCGTGAATGATGTAGAACGTTTTTTCAAAGGACTTCTTAGCTTTGGCAGTGATATCAGGAATATTGATTTTACAGAACTTGAAGACAGCAGACAGTATATGCCGGAAGATATGATCGCATTTATGGACCTTATGAAATTAGAGTCGGACACGCCATCTATGGTCATGTCAGACAAAGAGAACCGCAAGGTCATCAATATGACACTTTCGGAAATGCTTGAAAGAGCAGTTTTATTTGAGCATCATTTGCAAAAATATCCAAACAATGCATCAACAGAAGCTGCTTCAAGACTATATGAAGAAATAGCAACACAAGCAATAACCGGCGGCTATAATGGCGCAGAGGGAATCCCGCACTTTTATAAAGGCGAACAAGATAATACCATCACACAGGAATCCCTGCAATATTATCAACAGTTTGCACAGGCGAACAAAGACAGCAACCTTGGCCGCATCGTTGCGGATTACATTACAGTGCTTCAGAATAACCAGTTCCAGATCAATGATAATATGGAGGAATTTTATAGAGGGCTTCCTGCGCGTCTGAATGTGAATCAGTTAGGAGACACTTCCGGAACGGGGACTACAAATGAGGGAAGCACAAGCAATGGAAGCAATGTAGAAGATAATAGCGAAACAAATAATACAGAAACAGCAACGGATACAGACAATAATGCAAATACAGCAAGCAATACCAATGCGGACACTGTAATACAAGGAACTGTTTCCCGCTAGAGACTACTATATCAGTAATACTTGAACTTGACAATCCTCTGCACCTGTGATAGTGTGAACAAAACATTAAGAAAAACTAAGGCGTCAAAGAACGCCGCCTAAGTTTTTCTTAATGTTTGAAAAAACGCCAAAAGCGGGCGTTTTTCATCTGGCTGAAGCATAGGTAAGCTCAGAAAAATTCATAGGATTGAGGTGTAGAGGAATGCCATATTTGATGATAGCCGCATCGCTGTTTACCACAGACAGTATTATAAAGTTTTGGATAGAAAGAAAGAAAAAAGACGGGGAAGAAACACCCATGGCAAATGGCAAAATTGTGATAAAAAAATATCACAACAAAGGGGCCATGTTTGACATGGGGAACAAGAATCAGCATAATATCGCAATGCTTTCGCTGGTATTTAGTGCTTTTATGACAGGGATCTTTACAGCAACACTTGAGAAACAGGATAAAAGATTGTTAAAAACAGGGCTGGCATTCATAATAGGGGGCGCCTACAGCAATACGTATGACCGGCTGAAACGAAAATATGTGGTCGATTATGTTTCATTTCATATCAATACAGAAAAATGTCGACAAAAAATTGTGCAAAAGCTTGCCGAAAAATGGAATGGAGTGGTGTTTAACTTGTCCGATTTTGGTATTTTTGCAGGTGCCCTGATTTTGACACTCTGTACAGGAGCACATGAGGAATCATAAAAGCAAAGGAACCTGTCTGGTATCGAATAAGGAAGAATCAGTTCTTATTCGTAGTACTTGTGATTATGGTTCCTATTTTTTCGTGAATGGCATCAGCAGTTTTTTCAAGTGAGGTGATGATGACTTTGCCTGTTGGGACCGCTTTTAGATATTGTATTGCGGCAGTAATTTTAGGAAGCATGTCTGTCTCACCAAACTGTCCATCTTTGATGTACTGTTCTGCATCGGAAACAGACATGGATTTAAGCGGTGTTTCATTGTCTGTTCCAAAATTCAGATATACATAATCCACACTGGTCAATATTAGGAGGGCATCCGCTTTTAATTCCGCTGCAAGTTTTCCTGCAATGGAGTCTTTTTCAATCACTGCGGAGGCACCTTTTAAAATATGATGCTGTTCAATGACAGGAATGCCGCCGCCACCACAGGCAATAACGACCTGATCTGCATCGGAGAGTGTTCGAATAGCGTCAATTTCAACAATATCAATAGGGTGTGGGGCGGCAACAATTCTGCGGTATCCATCGGCTTCTTTTATCACATAATTTCCCTTGTTGATTTCAATATCAGCATCTTCTTTTGACATGTAGCGCCCAATTACTTTTTTTGGTTCATAGAAAGCTTCATCATAAGGATCGACCGTAACTTGCGTCAGAATTGTGCTGACAGGCTTTGAAATTCCACGGCTTAGAAGTTCTGATTTCAGCGAATTTTGGATATCGTAGCCTACATATCCCTGGCTCATTGCAGAGCATACACACATTGGCGCAGGGGTGTAATCGGTATAAACTCTGTGAAGTTCTGTCATGGCCTTGTGGATCATACTGACTTGTCTGCCATTGCTGTGTGTGATGGTAACCTGATAGTCTGCTTCGACCAAATCAGCCAAAGCTTTTGCAGTTTTTCTCACAGCATCATGTTGTTTTAAGGTGGTATAACCAAGCGCATCATGTCCAAGCGCAACAACTGCTTTTTTCTTGCTCATTATAAAAATCCTCCATCCGAAAAAACTGATTATTTATTCTGGATGCCCATAATCATTGACAAAAAGAGATTCTGAGTATCCATTTACGCCCATTATATCAAAGTTTGGTCTGTTTGTATACCTTCAGGCAGCAAACGTTACCAATAGAGATTTTTGCCTGTTATTGGAAAGAGTGAACAGTAATGGTTATAATTCTTTAATGATTTTATAGAACAGATTTCATTGACAGTGTTTTTTGGGGATGCTATCATTAAAAAAGATTTATTGTTGAAAAAAGGGATAATTTGACAGAATATTTGCTAAGGGAGGGCGATTATGACAAACAGGGAAGCACAGATATTTCAGTGGATTACAGAAAATCCGATGATTTCACAGGAGGAACTCGCTGCAAAAGCTGGAATCGCGCGCTCTTCGGCAGCGGTACATATTTCGAATCTGATGAAAAAGGGATATATTTTGGGAAAAGGATATGTAACAAATGGTCCAAGCTACTGTATGGTTATCGGCGGAGCAAACATTGATATTGGCGGGATTTCAAAAGAAGAAATAGTAACCAGAGAATCTGAGGCAGAACAATGCAGTTCAGGAAAAATGTTCTGGTCGCTGGGCGGAGCAGCCAGGAATATATGCCACAATTTGAGACTTCTTGGTGTGAATGTACGGTTTATCACTGCAATAGGCGGGGATGAGTATGGACACAAAATGATTGAGAGCTGTGACGAGCTGGGGATTGATATAACAGATTCGCTGAGGAGTGCAGGAACAAATACGTCTACGTATCTTTATCTTACAGATGAGAAACGGGCTGTAAAGTATGCGGTTTCAGATATGGGGATTTGTGAAAAGCTCAATCCGGAATTCCTTTCAACAAAAATTGAACAGCTAAATAAGGCGCGTATGGTAGTGATTGATACTAATATTCCAACACAGACAATACATTATATTTGTAAAAACTGCAAAGCGCCTGTTTTTGCAGAAGCAATATCGGTTCGTCAGGCACATAAGCTTCAGTCGGTACTTGGACAGTTGTATGCTATCACGGTGAATCAGCAGGAGGCAGAAGCAATAAGCGGGGTTACGATCACAGACAGGCATTCTCTTGAAAAGTCGGCAAATGTCATTTTGGGGAAGGGCACCAAAAATATATTTATTACAATGGGCAGCGAAGGGGCATACTGTGTTTGTGAAGAAGAACAGTTTATGGTAGAGGGATTTAGCAATAGCGTTATGAATTATTCCGGCACAAGAGATGCTTTTATGGCGGGTGTGGCGCTTGGATATATGAAGCATATGGATGTCCAGCAAATGGCAAAACTTGGGGTGACTGTATCAAGTTTTGCGCTGGAAGACGAGGCGATAATTAATCCACAGTTGTGTCTTCCGGCAGTTGTAGAGAGAGCCAATATTGAATTTTAAAAGGAATCGAGTAGGGGAACGACCTTCTCCACTACTCGCCGTGCGGGGCACGTGCAGCAAAGCTGCTAATTTCCTTACGTGCCCTTGTGCATTAAAAAAAGGAACGCAGGTTCAAAACGAACCTGCGTTCCTTTGCGAGTTGGGAGAAAATCCTCCCAACTCATATGACGTAAGATATACGTCAAAAGGGATATGAGAAAAGTTTTACGAAAAAATACTTGTAACCAATTGATTATGGAAGGGACCAGAAAGAGCTAAATGGGTCCAAAAATGGATTGGAGTCATTGTCATATTCTTTTCGGGAAGGGGTCTGGGAAGCTTCATCACCTTCTTCCAAGACGGATTTTGAGCCAAGAGTAACGCGGAATGTCTGCTCTTGATATCCATTTGCGCTCTGCACCATTGCAACAACATCTACAGTCTCGCCAGCTTTGTAGTAAGTTAGCAGTGTCATAAGTGCCTCTCTTGTCTTGACAGTTTGGCCGTCAAACTTTGTGATAATATTTCCCTTCGCAAGTCCAGCTTCTTTAGCAGGTGAGTTTTCTGTTATGGAGTACACATAGACACCCACTGGAATATCATAAGCTTCATAGATTTCATTTGTTACATCAATAGGCGTAATTCCTAAATATCCTCGTGCTGACTCCTCTACAACGTCTCTTGCTTCTTTGAGCATTAATTCTTCAATAATAGACTGTACATCAGAGATGGGGATTGCATATCCCATGCCTTCTACAGAACTTGAAGCAACTTTGACAGAGTTGATGCCAATTAACTCGCCATTCATATTGAGAAGCGCACCGCCAGAGTTACCAGGATTGATGGCGGCGTCTGTCTGGATTAGTTTATTTGTGGTAGTGTTTCCAGTTTCATCGGTAACGGTCACTTCACGATTTAGTGCACTGATAATGCCAGTTGTCACAGACTGTCCATAGCCAAGGGCATTGCCAATAGCAACGATTTCCTGTCCAAGAACCAGATTTGAGGAATCGCCAATTGTGGCAATTTTTATCTGGGAGCGCATTTCGTCTGTGATTTCGTTGAGTGGAACAGCGATTACAGCAAGATCCTTATCGGCATCATATCCTTTTACCTTTGCACTGACTAAGGAAGGATTGTCACTATCTTCGTCATAACTAAATACGACGCTTAATTCATTGTTTCCAGATACCACGTGATAATTTGTCACAATCAAAAGTTCAGATTCATTTTCCCCAATGATAATACCAGAACCACTGCTGGAGGTATCTCGTTTGTAGGTACCAAACATTGTCCTTACTTCTGTAACACCTTTATTTGTAATAGAAACAACACTTGGCAGACAGTTTTGAGCGATTGCGCTTACATTGGCTGAATTGTCTGTGTTGTATAGTGTATTTGATGGACTAAGCGAATCGGTTGTTGAGAGTGAGGTATTTCCACTCTTATTTTCATTGATAGAACTTTGCAATTGCTCCAGTTCAATTTTGGTTGCTTTCATTTCTTTCGTAGTCATATAAGCAGGAATACTGAATGCTGCACCGGCTGTCACGCCAAACACAAGACCAAGACATGCAACAGAAACTGCTTTTTTGCCGAAACCTGATGACTTTTTTGGTTTTTGGGGCGGAACCGTTTGAAAGGTTTGCCCCAGATTGTTGGAGGTGTTTCCAGCAGTATAATAATATTCCTGATAGTTGTTCTGGTTGTTTGTGGTTTGTTCTGGCTGCTGTGGGTAGTTATTGTTATTATTATAATGATTGTAGTTATTATTATTTTCGTACATAATGATAAACTCCTTTCGATTTTCAATAGCATTTTAAAATCATGAGAAAAAACAAAAAGTATTATTTTGTGTAGCTGCTGTTCTTGTTGCTATGGTTATACTATAAAAGGAATTTGTGTTTCAAATGTTATCTAAGTGTGATAAATCTGTGAACAACGAAAAAAATCACTGTTTACAGTTTTCCCTTTATTTTTTGAAAAATGCATACAAAGAATGTAGTGAAACCGAAAGGATAAAGTAGATTCATTAATGCAGTGCATTTAATTTGTCAAGCTGAAATACCCGTATTGCATTTCGGAACATCAAATCCATATAGGATTCTTGATCAATTTTTTGGGGTAATACATGAAAATAATCCTGGTATATGGAACGTTCACCTTTGGGATTGCACAGATAGGTGTCAACGCCATCAATAGGAGCGTCACTTCCAAACATCATTTTTTTGCTGCCATAGCGATGAATGGCTTCTATGGTAGTATTCATAGGAACCCAGGTGGTATCGCCATACAGATTTGGAGCCTTTCCTAAAAGATCGAGTGCCTCTTTGTTATCGCTTCCAAGGCCCATATGTACCATTACAAATGGGATAGAAGGATATTGTTTTGCTGCTTCATACAGGTGTAGAGGAGACGCTTCTTCACAGCCGCCAGTGTGAGATACAACTGGCAAATGATATTTTTGAGCCAATTCCAGATAGGGAAGTATTTTCTTGTCTGTCGGTGCGGTTTTGGAGTGGAAAGGGTGCAGCTTTATCGCACAGATTACGTCCAAATTTTGAGAAATCATTTTTTCAAATGCTTCTGTGATTTGTTCCTGATAAGGCTTTACCCAAACGCCGACGCCGATTTTATCGGGATTGTTTCTGGCAAATTTCAATATTCTTTCCAGTGATTTTTCTTGAGATATCTGCATAGATTCGGGCAGCAGGTTCTGCTGATGGTCCATTTCGCCAGAATCTCCATTGGATACGATGGCATAATCAATTTGATATTTTTCCATCGCTTCAAGAACATTTTCTTCGCTCATATGAAAGCCAACGGCTTCTCCTCCAATGTGTACATGTGTATCAATTCTCATATGAATATCATTCCTTTCTATAGCGTGTTTGGAAATTATGTTTCTGCGTCAATGTATTGCGTTTCTTCTATAATATAACATTATAACATAAGAAAATGCAGAAGTGTAAATCATTCCGATAAAAGTGCGGTGTCCTGGGCTGAACGGTTAGTTACCTTTCACATCCGCGCCAGATTTCGTATCCATTTACAACTATTTTGGTATGAATTGTAACAACTGATGCACATGTTATCCTCATTTCCTGAAAATTATATTGCCAAAATACTAGTAAAAGAATAAAATAGAAGAAATATATGGAAACAGGAAGAGCGAATAAAACAGAAATGGAGATATATTTCATGATATTTGAAAAAAGAAGAAGGCAGCAAATAAGAGAGGATTTGGAGGCTGTGGTAAAGAATGTTTTTGAAAAGCAGAATCAAAAACAGACCACATTGCAGGCGAAGCAGGAGGCTCATTTTGATGAGTCAATGGAAAAGAGCCAAAAGATGATTCGGAGACTTTCTGATACGGTGGAGGATTTTCTGGATACTTATCAGGAAGAGAATGAAGCGCTTTGTCAGGTGCAGAAACAGATTGAAGATATCAAAAGGCAGGAACAAAAACTGTTAGGTCTTATAGGACTGTACCAGGAACACATAGAACTGGTAGAGGAATGGATTGCCGAACATATGCCGGCAGGCAGCGAAGGCGCGCAGGAGGCGTGGAGACAGCAGCATCAAATTCTGAAAGAAAAGCTTGCAGCAGAAGGCAGATTTTGCATGATAGATAGCATTGGTATGCCAGGTGAGGTGGTGGATTACCGACTCCACGAAGTCATTGAGGCAATAGATGCAGACAAAGAGGAACAGGGGGGAAAGGTGGCTAAGATATTTCGTCAGGGAATGATTTATCAGGGAAATGTGATAAAAAAAGCGCGTGTACAGGCATACAAAAAAGGATAAAAGGAAGAAGAAGGGGGCAGGGATAAAAAATGGATACAATCATAGGAATTGATTTGGGTACATCAACTACGGAGGCAGCAGTATATCAGGATGGAAAACCGGTTATTATGCTTAATTTTGATGGGAAAGAGATTACGCCTTCCATAGTAGGACTTGATGACACAGGAAACATTATTGTGGGAGAGAAGGCAGAACCGCTGCTGTGTATAGCGCCGGAGCGCACAGTGCGGGAAGTGAAGCGCCTGATAGGAACGAATGAAAAGGTTTTGATGGGAAAACAACAATATTCTCCAGTTGAGATATCCGCTATGATTCTATCTTATGTCAGAACATATGCAAGCAAGTATTTGGATCAGGATATTAACAGGGCTGTGATTTCTGTACCTGCCTATTTTGACGAGCTGCAAAGGCAGGAAACGATGGAAGCCGGAAAGTCGGCGGGATTTGTGGTAGACAGGATTATCAATGAGCCTACTGCGGCGGCTTTGAGTTATGGACTGGAACATATGGAGGAGGAGAGTTATGTTCTTATCTATGATTTGGGCGGCGGAACTTTTGATGTGACGCTTTTGGAGATGTTTGAGGGCGTGCTTGAGGTAAAGGCCAGCAGCGGTGACAATAAACTTGGCGGAAAAGACTTTGACCAGAGATTGATAGAATACCTGACAGAATGCTTTCAGAAACAAAGTGGAATTGATCTGACAAAAGATTTGGCAGCAATGGCGCGGGTGCGGGATGAAGCGCTGCGCTGCAAGATTGCGCTGAGTACACAGGAAGAATACCATATACAGCTCCCAATGCTTGCTGCAAAAAAGGAAATTCCGTTTGCCTTGGATGAAACGATAACACGTGGACAGTTTGAAAATATGATTTCGGATTTGGTGGAACGGACACACAAACCGATTGATGTTGTTTTGTCAGACAGCGGTGTTTCAATAGAACAGATAGACAAAGTTCTTTTGGTCGGCGGTTCCACACGTGTGCCATTGGTACAAAGGGATATTGAGCAGTACCTTGGAAAGCAGCCTGAAGCGGCGATTGATCCAGATTTTGCAGTTGCCCAGGGCGCAGCGATTCAGGCAGCGATTATTTCCGGACAGATCGACGAAAGCAGTGAAATAATGATGACAGACGTGAATCCCTATACATTGGGTGTGAGATGTATACGGGGGTATGATGTAGAATATATGAGCGTTATTATTCCGCGAAATAAGACGATACCAACTACGCAAAAACAAAAATTCTATACAAGCTGGGATGGACAAACATCGGCGATTGTAGAGGTTTATCAGGGAGAATCTTCTTCCATACGATACAACCATTTCATCGGATCGTTTATCCTGAGCGGGATTCCGCCTCGTGCTGCTGGAAAGGAAGCGATTGAAGTTTCATTTTCCTACAATCAAAATGGTATGCTTCAGGTGAAAGGCATTGTTGTAAGTACAGGTATGGAAGCTTCTGTTGACATTGATATGCTCAATACGAAAACAGAAAAGAAGGATGTGAGCGGCTGGAAGGAATCAGAGATTGCAGGAGATTATAGAAGAATTATCAGACGTGCTGAAAAGTGGCTGAAAGATCATGAGGGGGACAAAAAGGCAGAGGAGCTTTTGTACCAACTCAAAGAAGCTATTTTGGAGGAGGATCAATGGGAGGCAGATCTGGTTGAGGAAGAGCTTAGAAGATGTATGGAGTAGGATGCTGACAGATAGGCGGGCCGCACAGCCATGAGAGGGGTTAGAGATGAGAAAAGATTATGAGATACTGGGGATTGAAGAGAATGCTGATGAGAGGACAGTCAAAAAGGCATATTTTAAGCTAATCCGTACATATTCTCCTGAGAAAGACCCAGAACGGTTCCAGGAAATCAGAGCAGCATATGAACGGTTGATGGAGAATGAAGAGCATCCGGAAAGCAGTGTTCAGATAGAAATTCCAAAGGATAAGCTGGCAATGAGTATGTATGATCAAATTCAGCAGCTTATGCACGAACAGGAATATGCCAGAGCTGCTGAGACAGCGAAGGAGGGAATGAAATATTATAAGGATGCGGAGTGCTTTCAGTTCTTATTTGCGAGAAACAGTTTTTTGGATGACAAATCAGGAACTGCAGTAAAGGCATATGAGGAGCTTGTGAAAAAGTATCCGCAAAAGCTGTATTATAAAAGTGAGCTGGCACGCGCGTATCATATGAGAGGTTATATGCGCAAAGCCTACGTTATGTTTCAGGAGGTATACCAGGAGGGCGGCCGTAATTTAGATTTTCTGCTGGAGTACAGTCTATGCTGCCTGGACAGACAGCAATATGATGAGGCAGTTAAGATATTAGACGTGCTTGTTGCTTCTGTTCCAGTGCAAAAGATGAAGAACTGGATACCGGAACTGATACAGGCCTATATGGAATATTTTTCTTTGTGTAAGGAAAAATCTTATTCGTTAACCAAAGTAATAGAAAGTTTCAAGGTATTTTTGGATCAGACACGCAGTTTGCTTTCGGATTATGAAGATATGCTGTGTGGCTTGTATCTGCTGTTTTTTATGATGGCGGAGAATGGGACGGAAGGAGTCCTTGAGCTTCTGGAACGTCTTGAACAGTTTGTGCCAGAACTGAAAGATATGATGCAAGACCAAAAAGCAAAGGTAGATGAACGGTTCAGCCCTTTAATGAAGTATACAATAGAGACTTTTGCCAGTGAGCGTTTTTTTGAAGAAAAGGATGAAAAATATGAAGTTTTTCGGCAGATGGATGCGATTCTCTGTAATATTGAGGAATGGCCGAATCAAAAGAAAGATATAGAACTTTTGAAGAAAGAATATCCAGCTATATATGAGGAGTCATTAGAATTCTGGGCAATATTCATGAAAAGCAAAGAGGAACTGCGGTTTATAAAGGAATCTATTTTGTGGGAATATGTCAGGGAGGAACGCAAATACCAGAACGGGAAGTATTTTGAATGGTATCCTGAGAAGCGTCAGGATGCTGAGAAGATACAGTGGGACAGCACAGAAAATGGAACATTTGTGCGCGATACTAAAAAGATAGGGAGAAATGATCCCTGTCCTTGTGGAAGTGGAAAAAAATATAAAAACTGCTGTGGAAAAAACTGAGCGCCGGCGCGCTCAGTTTTTTAACTAATTTCCATTTTAAACTCTGGTCCTGTCATTTTGAGGCGTACACGATACAAATCATGGTCCCATGCTGTTTTTAACCGTGCGTCAGTGATAGGAAGCACTTCGATGGTATACAAAACAGCACCCTCTAAAGATGCAGCGGCAAGACTGCCAATTTGCAGAATATTTTCGTGAACAGCAGGTTTTTCGTAGGTAATAAAGTTTAGGATGACATCTGACAAATTGGTGCAGTCGTTTATTGTTATCGTATTTTTTGTTTTGGATAGGGTAACGGTTCGGCTGTAGGAAGGAGACACAGTGGAATTTTTAGCGGCAGAAAGTGGGTATGCACCAGCTAATTCCATAAAGATTGATGCGGTATCGGTTTCTTGCAGAACTGCTACGTTTTGGGCGCAATAGTCTGCGCCGTCTTTTTCATCTAGTCCCATCAGGGTAGGCAGATTGTGATATCCTGATTGCATTGTCCAGATTTCATATCGGTCGGGGGAGAATGTCTTTTTGGTATAGTTTTCCACGCCAATATCGACGAATACAGGTTTGCCGTTTTTATAGACAGTAAAGCTTCCGGTATCGTTATGGTTGTGATTATCGTCATTATTTCCAGCTTTTACGGCCAAACATAGTATTTGACTGCGGGTGAGGAACAACCCGACGCTTGGATAAAAAATATCCTGAATGGCAGCAGGTGTTTCTGAATGATAAGAGAGCACTTCTTTTTGATAAAAAATAGTTTGCAATCTGTGATACAAGCTGATTTGATTGACTTCATCAGAATAAAGAGGCCTATTTGCAGCGCGAAACTCGTCTGCAGCAAACTGCATCAGTACAGGTTGTTGTGTGTATTTTCCAAATAAAAATTCCTGTACACCTGCACGTCCGGCAATGGGGGAGCAGTCTGCAAACGTTTGCATTTTTGATGCTGCCAGACGACCATTCTTTCTGGGAAGCTAAGGCGGCGCCCCTGCCAAAGCTGGATGCAGGCTGTCCGATGAAATATGCGGATATGTATGTGCAGCATTATGGCAGGCACAGCACGGCATTTGTGCCGGGCGTATACAGTCCGAATGGACATGGACAGATTGTGGCAAAATACGGGAAGTTTGCATATGATACCAAGTTTAGCATCAGTGTAGCAAAATCCTGCTACGAACTTCATGAAAACGCACCTGATAATATGCTGGCATTTGTGATTGATGGTTACGTTTATGTGAGACGAATTTGTGAGCAGTCAGAGGTGACAGATACAGGCGTGTATTCGAAATGGAGTCCATACCCAGGCATCACCGTAGAAACAACGCTGACGCCTTCGCCAAGCGGACATACAAGGGTGCATCAGATTACAAGCGATGTGGAATGTGCCGCATACGACTGTGGATTTGCAGTGGACAGAGGAGATTTTGCTGCGGTCGGTTTCCAGAGTGAGGAAGGCGCAGACTATGCGTTGGCTGAGAATATGTATTGTTTGTGTAAAGTTACTGCAGTCAATAGTTCCGGGACAGAAACAGAGGACGAAAAGAAGGGGCACCTTATTGTGGCGGACCCCAATACAAACCTTTTATATACAAAGACGGCAATTCCTTCTGTAGCATACAAGATTCAAAAAGGAAGTCAAATATTGACAACAATTGTTGAAGCGAAAATAAAATAAGAGAAAATACTCAATATTTTTTGAAGTTGCGTGTAAATTTAAGCATTACACGCAACTTTTTTAGTCGGAAAACTATTCGAATAATAAAAATTGTGATACAATATATAAGAAAAATTTTATAAAGAACCAAGGGAGGGTATATATGGGAAAAATAAAACAATTATTTCATACACCCAAAAATGTGATTTTATTCATTGTCTGTATTGTGGCAGTTTTGGGTATTATTGGAAGCGCTGCTGGTTTGATACCGAAGTATTTTCTGTCTTCACAAATCACAGTGCAGGAAGCGACACAGATTGCACTTTTAGACGCCAATGTTTTGGAGGCTGATGCAAATTATATTCAGACAAAACAAGATACGGAAAATGGCGTTTCTTTGTATGATATCGAAATCCATACAGAGACGATGAAATACGAATACGAAATCAATAGGAAAACAGGAGATATTTACAGCAAAAGCAAGGAGCAGCTTGCAAGTCGGGAATCTGTTCAGGGCGGCTCGCTGCAGGCTTCAGGGGAATCGAATGCGAATCCGCAGACAACAGAACAATCTGCGATAGAGCAGTCGGAAAGCGCTTTGCCAGCCGCGACACCACAGGAAGGTAATACATCACAGGAAGGCAATACGCCACAGGAAGGTAATACATCACAGGAAGGTAAGACACCACAGGAAACGACTGGGCGAGAT
This sequence comes from uncultured Lachnospiraceae bacterium, assembly GCA_910586585.1. Classification (GTDB taxonomy): domain Bacteria; phylum Bacillota; class Clostridia; order Lachnospirales; family Lachnospiraceae; genus COE1. The sequence continues at coordinate 43,986 of CAJUKA010000007.1, read as the reverse complement.
GCGACACAAAACATCACAGGAAAAGACACACCACAGCAGGGAGTTGAAACGCAGCAGAATACAGCGGGATTGGGAACACAGAGTAATAGCGGACAGATCAGTATTGAAGAGGCCAAAAGCGCAGCGCTTGCAGATGCCGGACTGACAGCATCGGATGTTGTATTCACAAAAGAAAAATCCGATTATGAAGATGAGATTGCAGTTTATGATGTTGAGTTTTATGCTGCAGAATATGAATACGAATATGAAATCAACGCATCAACAGGCGCCGTTTACAGCAAAAATGTAGAGGCTCACCGCAGGTCAGGGACAGGACATTTGGGACATTCAGGAAACATTACAGCTACGGGAGCTTCCATTGGGGAGGAAGAGGCAAAGTCTATTGCTGTCAATCATGCAGGTTTTGCACTTGCAGATGTCAATCTATTGAAAGTAAAACTTGATATGGAAGACGGGAAGACGGTCTATGAAGTAGAGTTTTACAAAGAGAACAAAGAGTATGACTATACCATAGACGCATCAACGGGAACCATACTTGAGTATGATATAGACTGACAATATGATAGATTAGAACAGATGAGTGTGAAGAACCTTTGACCATCGGAGAGGAAGCCATAAATGAAAAAGAAGAAATCAGTACAACAGATCATATATGTTTTGCCTTTGTTGGCGGCAATTATTATTTTGTTTCATTGGTACACGATGCAAAATAGTATCCGTATGGAGGAACGAAACAAAAATTATGCTGCCGATTCTGCACGACAGACAGCTGAGCAGATAGACGAGGAGCTGAACAACGCATTGGATTTAATTAAGACCTATACATTTTTTATAGGAGAGAGTCTGAATGAACCAGTGCTTACGAGGCAGATGCTTAGAAAATTGGAAGAAAACTCACAGTTTGATGCCTGTATTTATACAGACATCAACGGTACAAACTATGCCTCTGATGGCCGGACTTCCACAGCGGATACCCATGATTATTTTCTCAATGGCATCAAAGGGGAAAATAATATCACAGTTGTATTTGATTCTAATTTTTTTGATGAGATAATGGTAAGCTTTTATGCACCGGTTCGCTTTCACAATGAGATTATTGGCGTTTTGAGAGGAACATATCTGGCAGAAGAATATTTAAAAGATATGCTCACAACGACTTATTTTGGTGAAGCGGCAGATGTATATTTGTGTATGCCAAACGGTAGGATTATTGCAAGTTCCAATGACAGTGAGGGTGAGGGAGATTTGATAGATATGCTGGTACAAACCGGCGTTATCGATCCTAAAACAGCAGGCGGTGCAAGAAGTATCTTTGAAAATGGCGGAGAAGGCGCGTTCATTTGTGATTCTGACAGCAAAACAGATAATATCTGTGTGATCAATCTTCCAAAAAGTGAGTTTGTTCTAGTGCAGACATTTCCCAAGAATGTTACCCAGAGTATGATCAGAGATGAAAATATCATGGGGGTTCAGTTAGAGGCCGCATTGATTGGGTTGTTTGTAGTTTATATTGTTTTGCTGGTGATTCATGCAAAACGGGAAAAGAAACAGTTGGAATTGGAAAACCGCGAGCTGGGATATATAATAGATGGCGTTACCACGCTGTTTTCCCGAATGGCGATGGTCGATTTTGAAGCGGATACATATCAATACTTATCAGGCACAAAACCATGGGACAACACAATTGCAGAAAGAGGAAACTATAGAGATTTAGTGGGATATATGTGTTCTATCTTGATAGAGGAAAGTGATCGGTGGGAGTTTGCCAGACAGATTCACAAAGATGCAGTAATAGAGGCGCTAAACAGTCATGACGACATTCGTTTTGAGTGCAATGTACTGAAAAATGGCCGCGCAGAATGGGAACATGTAAACATTATCTGTCTGGAACGAAAAGATGGGAAAGTAACGAAACTTTTGTTTGTGCGTCAAAATATTACAGAAGTGAAGGAAAAAGAGCTTCGTATCCAGGCTAAAATGGCGATTGCAAACCGAAAGGAAAGACAATATCGAATTGCGATTATATCCAATTCGTTCTGCAACTTTGAGTTTAACCTGACAAAGGATTTAATTGAACATGATATCGTCCGCACCATAGATGGACAACAGATATCTTTGCTTGAGAAAGCAGGACTAAAAGCACCATGTAAGGCTTCTGAATGCTTTGAAAAATGGAAACAGATTGTCTTAGAGGAATCTATGGAGGAGTATTGTACCATAGTAAATCCTGCGTATCTAAAAGCACGGTTTGAAGAGGGAGAAGCAGAGGTCGATGTAGAGTATTGGGCAAATATGTTCTCAGATGAATTAATCTGTATACGGCAGTCGTTTATTATGACACAGGATGATGACACACAGGATATTATGGTGATGGTGGTGTCAAAAGAGATTACAAGCCAGGTTCAAAAACAGAGGGAACAGAGGCAGGCATTGCAAGATGCATTGATGCAGGCCCAACATGCGAATAAAGCAAAGACAACATTTCTTTCGAATATGTCGCATGATATCCGCACACCAATGAATGCAATTATTGGATTTACGACAATTGCAGTTACCCATATCGACAATCGGGAACAGGTGCGTGACTGCTTACGGAAAGTATTGTCATCAAGCAATCATTTGCTCAGCTTGATTAATGATATTCTTGATATGAGCAGGATTGAGAGTGGAAAAGTACAGATTAAGGAACAAGAGTGCAATATTTCTGAAATGATGCACAATCTGGTAAATATTATTCAGCCCCAGGTGAAAGCAAAAAGGTTAGAGTTTTTTATTGATACATTTGAGGTTGTGAATGAAGATGTGATTGCAGATGCCCTGAAAATGAATCAGGTTTTTATCAATCTTTTGAGCAACGCGGTAAAATACACTCCCGCAGGAGGTACGGTTTCATTTCGGATTATGCAAAAAACAACATTCCGTCATGGGTATGGCGATTATGTTTTTATCATTAAAGATAATGGAATTGGAATGTCGCCAGAGTTTGTGAAACATATTTTTGAACCGTTTGAACGCGAGGCGACAGCAACCCAGTCTGGTATCCAGGGAACAGGACTTGGTATGGCAATCACCAAAAATATTGTAGAGATGATGAATGGAAAGATCTTGGTTGAGAGTGAGCCAGGCAAAGGAAGCACATTTACGGTTGAATTTACGCTAAAACTCCAAGATATTGAAAAAAATGCAGAACAGTTGAAGGAACTGCATGGGCTGAGAGCAATGGTAGTAGATGATGACTTTAATGTTTGCGAGAGCGTTTCTAAAATGCTGAAACAGCTTGGAATGCGTGCTGAGTGGACGACGTCGGGCAGAGAAGCTGTTTATCGTGCAAAAAGTGCCGCCGAGGAGGGCGATTCGTACCATACCTATATCGTTGACTGGCAGATGCCGGAGATGAGCGGAGTAGAAACTGCAAGAAGAATCCGCAGTATTGTCGGAGAAGATATTCCAATTATTATTTTGACAGCTTATGATTGGAGTGATATTGAGGAAGAGGCAAAGGAAGCAGGCATCACTGCGTTTTGTGCAAAACCGCTCTTTATGTCTGACTTAAAATCTGCATTGTTTGCTGCCAATAATTTGAATGATAAAGATGATAATGTGGCATCATGGACATTGGCGGATTTTACCGGAAAACGTGTTTTGCTGGTAGAGGATATTGAATTAAATCGTGAAATTGCAGAAGTTATTTTGGAGGAAGCAGGTTTTGAGGTGGAGTCTGCGCCAGATGGAACCGACGCGGTGTCCATGGTAAGTCAGTCGGAAGAGTATTACTATGATGTTATCTTGATGGATGTGCAGATGCCGATTATGAATGGCTATGAAGCGACTAGAACCATCAGAATGATGCAGAGAAATGATGTCAAGACGCTGCCTATTATTGCGATGACAGCGAATGCTTTGGAGGAAGATAAGGAGGCGGCGATCAAAAATGGCATGAATGCACATATTTCAAAACCGCTGGATATGGATATCTTTATTTCTGTACTAAGTCAGTATCTTGGCTGAATCAATGAAAGTATCTCTCAGTCCAGGTGCGACGAAGCGATTTTACCCTTTAGAGCCATCGCGCAGCGATTAAAAAACCAGCAAAAAGTAAAATCTACTAGAGCCATCGCGCAGCGATTAAAAATAGGAGGCAAATAATGTATCAGATAATTGACGGAAAGAAAATATCACAGGAAATTAAAGATGAATTGAAGCAAAAAGTTTCTGTTTTGAAGGAGCAGGGAAAAAATATCTGCCTTGCAGTGATTCAGGTAGGCAGTGACCCAGCATCGAGCGTATATGTTGGCAATAAGAAAAAGGCGTGTGCATATATTGGGATTGAATCGCAGTCCTATGAGCTTCCGGAGGAGACAACAGAACAGGAACTTTTGGATTTGGTGCAAAAATTAAATACGGATAAGAACGTAAATGGAATTCTTGTACAGCTTCCGCTGCCAAAACAGATTGATGAAGAAAAAGTGATTCAGGCAATTGCACCCGAAAAGGATGTGGATGGTTTCCATGAGAAAAATGTGGGGGCGCTCTGTGTGGGCAGCAGAGGATATGTTTCCTGTACGCCGCTTGGTATTGTCCAGCTCTTGAAACGTTCCGGTGTAGAAATTGCAGGAAAGAACTGTGTTGTAATCGGTCGGAGCAATATTGTAGGAAAGCCAATGGCATTATTGCTGCTTAGAGAGAACGGCACAGTTACTATCTGTCATTCACGGACACAGAATATTAAGGAAATCACAAAGCAGGCAGATATTCTTGTCGTGGCAGTTGGAAAGCCTAAGTTTGTGGATGATACCTATATCAAAGAAGGAGCAGTTGTCATTGATGTAGGAATTCACAGAGATGAAAACAACAAACTTTGCGGTGATGTTGACTTTGAGAAAGCAGCGTCGCATACAAGTGCGATTACACCTGTTCCTGGCGGTGTAGGTCCCATGACAATCGCAATGCTGATGCATAATTGTGTTTCGTCGGTGGAATAAAAGAAGTTCGTAAATTTTGTGATTGTTACAGTTGGAAAAAGAGAATTGATTGAAAATCGGAGCAAAGCTCTAAGATGGATGATTTGTATGGATTTTAACTATAAAATTGTATCCTCCATGTGCAAAGTATTTTCGGGAGGAGAAAACATTCAGGAACTAGAAGAGAAGAGGCTAACTGGATTAAAAGGGGAAACGGTTTCTTGCCAAATCGCATATTATTGGGGCGGGGCGCAAACAGAGCGGGGAAGTATAGCAGTATACTCCCCATTAAAAAATCATATAAAAATCCGACAGGTCGATTTGGTACCGTGCGCATATCCTTGCCATATAAAGCGGGACGAAGGATATTTGGCAACAAAGCCTGGATTATACCCCGATCGATTAAAAGATGTTTCACAATGGGGATTTTCGCTGATATCTGGGCAATGGCGCAGCCTCTGGGTTGATATCGCATTGGACAACAATTTGGATGCAGGTGAATATACGATAAAGTTTCGGATAGAGATGCATGGTGAAGTGCTCTGTGAACCTGAGATTTCGTGTGAGGTAGTCAATCTGCCACTTCCCAGACTTCCGATTCCTTATACGGAATGGTTTCACAGTGATTGTCTGGCGGAATATTATCATGTAGAAGTATTTTCGGAACAATATTGGGAAATTGTACGTTCTTATGTCCAAATGGCAGTGAAACATAAATGCAATATGCTCTTGACACCGATATTCACACCGCCGCTTGACACGGCAGTTGGCGGAGAACGGCTGACGGTACAGCTTGTAGATGTTATGGTTTCCAATGAAAAATATGACTTCGGATTTGCCAATTTCCATAGATGGGTGCAGATGGCGATAGAATGTGGGATAGAATATTTTGAATGTTCTCATTTGTTTACGCAATGGGGAGCAAAAGCAGCGCCAAAGATAATGGCAGTGAAAGATGGTATTTACCAGCAACTCTTTGGATGGGATACAGATGCATCAGGAAAGGATTACCGGGAATTTCTGCACCAGTTTTTGACTGCTTTTAAGAGAGAGCTTGAAGTGCTTGGAATTGCAAATAAAGTATATTTTCATATATCAGACGAGCCTCCAATGGCAGAATTGGAATCGTATCAAAGCGCATGGGAAAGTGTTGCAGAGGATCTAAAGGGATATTTTGTGATAGATGCGCTCTCGGACTATGATTTTTATCAAAAAGGGTTGATTCAGCAGCCGGTTTGTGCAGTGGACGCACTGAAACCATTTCTGGACAAACGTCCTAAGCGGTTATGGTGTTATTACTGCACTGCACAGTGCATTGATGTACCGAATCGTTTTATTGTGCTGCCAGGATATAGAACCCGAATTTTGGGAACCTTATTGTACAAGTATCAGATAGATGGATTTCTTCATTGGGGATATAATTTTTATCATTCTCAATACTCCCTGTATTCAATAGATCCACACCAGTGTACAGACGCAGACGGCGTATTTCCATCCGGCGATCCGTTCTTGGTTTATCCAGGAGAAGGGGGGCTGCCGCAGGGATCTATTCGTCAGATGCTTATGGATGAAGCAATGTCAGATTATTGTGCATATACAGCGCTGGAAAAGCTTGCTGGAAGAGACACCGTGCTGAAGTATATTGATGAGGAACAAATCACATTTGATAAATTTCCGCAGAACGAAACATATCTGATACGTCTTCGAAAGAAAGTGAATGAGGAATTGATGCGGTTGACAGGGGCACAATGCTAAGGGGAAAGAGGTATGCAGATGAATGTTCAGATATTGATGGAGGATACCTGTGGCAATACAGAATGCGTGTATGAACATGGATTGTCCGTTTACATAGAGACAAGAAAGCATAAAATTTTAGTGGATACAGGAGCAACACAGGCTTTTTTGAAAAATGCACAGCAGATGGGAATTTTGCTCGCTGAAGTTGATACGGTAGTGATAAGTCATGGGCACTACGATCATGCAGGCGGTGTTTTGGACTTTTGCAAATTAAATTCCAAAGCAAAGATTTATATGCAGCGAGCAGCAGGAGAGGACTATTATCATGGGGAGCGCTATATTGGCATTGATAAGCGGATTTTAGATTTGCCGCAGCTTTGTCTGCTGGAAGGAGACTACCGAATGGACGAGGAGTTGTTTCTTTTTACAGGAATTACTGGAAGACGCAGCTTTCCACAAAGTAACTTATCCTTGTCAAAAAAGAATGGTGATGTACTTGAGCAGGATTCCTTTGCGCATGAGCAGTGCCTTGTGGTGACACAAGGGGAGAATCATATACTCTTTTCCGGATGCGCACACAATGGCATTTTGAATATTTTGGATCGGTATCAGCAGATGTTTGCCAAGGAACCAGCAGCAGTGGTAAGCGGATTCCATATGATGAAAAAAGGCGAGTATACCAGCGAAGAAGAGCAGGTTATTTGTGCTACAGCGCGGGAGTTGGCAAAAAAGCGCACGATTTTTTATACAGGACATTGTACCAGCCAAGCTGCGATTGATTTGATGCAGCCCATTATGGGAGAGAAGTTGCACAGTATACATTGTGGACAAACGCTATTTTGAGCCAAAAGCAGCACAAATTTAAGATGTGATATCACATGATGATAAACAGGAGGCGGCAATGAGCAAAACAATTTATGAAATGCTTGCTTTGATTCGGAAGCGTCCAATGGTGTTTATTGGAAAAAAGAGTGTTTCCAATATGCATATTTTTCTCAATGGGTTTCAATATGCTCAGGATAGGCAGGGAAGAGGAAGCGCATTCATAGAACCGCTTCCTTTTGCACATTTTAATACGTTTGTTTCCTATAAATACCAGGAGCCTGCGCCTATGGGGTGGAGCAGGATTATCCTGTCACAGACCGATCAGGATGAAGAGCAGGGGCTGGATTTATTTTTCAAACTTCTTGATGAATTTTGTGCACTCAAAGTATCTGACTGCATGGCGGTATCATTGACTGAACAAAACAAAAACTATCATGAAACAGCAGACAAGGTACCCAAACAAGCGGTTTTTATGGAGGAATATGAACACGATCTGACAAAATGCCCGCTGGTACCAGTCTATATTCATGCAGTACGTATTTATTGTGTCCAGTTTACGAACAGCATGGATACACAGCAAAATTCGTTGTTTCTTTTTGCAGTTGAATTTGAGGATGCAATATGCTGTGAGGAGCTTTTGCGGTCAAAAGGCAAAGTTATGGAACATGTAAAACACTGCTTTGGCGATGTCTTATGGGAGACGGTTTCACCAGACTGTTTTTATCAAAAGCCAGTTTATCACAGGCGCCATATTACAGACGTCAAGGGCAATGGGGAGTATTGGGTATAATACTGCATTCACGCAGCAGATTATGAACAGCAATTTTGTACTCTGAAAAATTGGATGCCTTTCGTATTTTTTTCAAATGTCGGTTAGCATCTGAAAAGTTTTGGCTGAAATAGGTCCACAAGTCTTTCATCTTGAATAATGTCGGCGTTTCGCCAGGCATTGCAGCAGCATAATTTTCAAAGATTTCGTCATGGAAGGCGCGAAGGGTATCTTTGCTGCAAAAATTTTCGCAGTCCGCACCATTTAATTCCGAAATAAGAGATGGACGTTTCAGGATTCCACGGCCAATCATGACGCGATCAATTTCTGGCAGTTTCGACAACACTGCATCAAAAGTCTTTTGAGAAAGAATGTCACCATTATAACACAGCGGAATGTCAAGCGTATTTAGTGCAGCTGCGAATGCTTCGGTATGTGGAGTGAATCCGTAGAGTTCTTTTTGAAGGCGTGGATGGATAATCAGTTCTTCTATTGGATAATTCTGGTATATTTTGAGAAGATGTTCCCACTCGTCAACAGACTCCATGCCGATTCGGGTCTTGATGGAAATTTTTAGCGGTGATTTTTCATAGATTTCCGACAGAAATCGATCCAGCGCATCTGGAACGCTCAAAAATCCTGCGCCGCGTTTTCGTGCGGTGACAGTGCCAGAAGGACAGCCCAAATTGAGATTTACTGTCGTGTATCCATAGTCTGCAATTCTTTTTGTAATCGCCAGAAATTCATCCGCACGATTGGTAAGGATTTGCGGCACCACAGCAAAACCCTGATTGTGTTCGGGAAGAATTTCATTTAATTCGCGGCGGTTCATTTTTTTGCTGGCAATAAACGGCGTAAAGTATTTGTCAATCCCACCAAAATAATGATGGTAAGCAGTGCGATAGATATAGGTAGTAAGCCCTTCCATAGGGGCAAGATAAAATTTCATGGAGTTCCTCTTTCTGAATTTGAACAAAATGTGATAAACACAGTTTAACGAGCTGTAATTGTTCTGTCAATGAGAGAATTAATCTATTTTTAATCTTGGACACTTTTTTGATTAATTTTTATTGTATATGATAATATCATCAACAAACAGAAATAAAAACAACGTTTTTAAACAAGGCTTCAAAATGAAGTTTCAATAGAAAGGAGATTAAAAATGGATCAATTTGAAAAAGTAGAAAAATTAAGAGAACATGCAAATGTAACATATGAGGAGGCAAAAGCAGCATTGGAGAATTGTGATTGGAATATTCTTGATGCAATGATTTACTTAGAGCAGAGCGGCAAAGTTCATGGTCCAGAACATTCTAGTTATACGACACAGACAGAAAGGGTGAAAATAGAGGTGGAAGATAAAGAATGCAAATCAACATTTTCGGACAATATGAAACGATTTGGAAATTGGTGTTTGAAGATGATTGAGAAAGGAAACAATAACAGTTTCTGTGTAGAAAAGGAAGATAGAGAGATTTTCCGGGTGCCGATTACATTGCTGGTAGTATTTCTGATCTTTGCATTCTGGGTGATTGTTCCACTGCTAGTGATAGGGTTGTTCTTTAATATGCGGTATCAGTTTGCCGGACCAGACATAAGAAGTGTTGATATTGATATCAATAAGGCAATGGACAGTGCCGCTGAAGCAGCAGAAAACATCAAAAATGAGTTTAACAATGCTGCTTCCAAAGAAGAAAATTAATTATATGAACGCAGGCTGACAAATAAACAAAAGTCAGCCTGTTTGCGCACACGGGCATTCAAATGAAATCTGTCAGCAGGCTGATAGATTCCCAGCGCGCGAGTAAGGGGGAAGGGCAGTTATGGCAGTAACGATTTTAATTGTTGAGGATGAAGAGAAAATAGGGCGTTTTTTGGAGTTGGAACTTCTGCATGAAGGATATGCGGTCATTAAGGCGGCAGACGGCAGAACTGGATTGGAAAAAGCACAGAGCGGCAAAGCAGATTTGGTAGTTCTTGATGTGATGCTTCCAGAGCTGAATGGCTTTGAGGTGCTTAGGCGTCTGAGAAAAAGTTCTGACATTCCAGTGATTATGCTGACGGCAAGAGATGAGGTTATGGACAAAGTTGCCGGTCTTGACGGCGGCGCTGACGACTACATGACAAAGCCGTTTGCCATAGAGGAACTCCTTGCCCGAATTCGGTTAGTACTCAAAAAGCGCGGTGGTGGTGCTGTGGCAGACAAAAATCATCTTGGTGTCGGGAAGCTTAGAATGGATGTACAACGGTATGAAGTAACTTATGATGGCAGTCGGGTGGAACTGACTCACAGAGAGTTTGAACTGCTAAGAGTGCTGTTGGAAAATAAAAATATTGTGATATCAAGAGATACGTTGCTAGAAAAAGTGTGCGGATATGATTATATGGGAGAAACCAATATTATTGATGTATATGTGAGATATCTTCGAAGCAAATTAGACGAAGTGTATCATATCAAATTGATTCAGACAGTGCGCGGAGTGGGGTATTGTATCAAAGATGAAAGTGAATACGGAAAATAGCAGTAATAAAGATAATACACCGGAAATGATGCATAAAAAGAACAAACCGTTTGATAGTGGACGCGTGACGTCAATTGCGAGAAAAATTAATTTTAGCTATGCTTGTCAGATGTTTTCTTCCTATTTGGGGCTGGATCTGCTGATCGTTCTAGCGCTTATTGTTATTTTTGTGATGGGAATGGACTATCAAATGACAGGGGCGTTTTCCACATATTTTCAGCGTGGTATAATGTATGAAGATACGCTGTGGAATGCGGTGTATGTCGTTAAGGATACAGAGGAAAAACTGGTGTATCAGGTACCAGTGGGCGTCTGGCTGGTACTTTTTTGCAATGGTGGAATTGTGGTATTGATTGCGGAGGCGATCGATATTCTTTCGCTTGCGATGAAAGGAACCAGAAAAGTCAGAAAAAAGCTGCGGCCTTTAAATGAAATTGCAGCCAAGGCGCAGGAATTGAGTGAGATTGCATTTGATGAAACAAAATATCATAACCTTGAGGATGCTATTTCCAATCTTGAGGCAGATGCAATGGAAAACGGAATCCACATGCATGATAAAGAACTTCATGGAATCGAGACGGCGCTAAATGGACTTTTGGAGCGTATCAGGGCTTCCTATAAGCAGCAGACACAGTTTGTTTCTGATGCGTCCCATGAGCTTCGCACGCCGATTGCTGTGATTCAGGGATATGTCAATATGCTGGACAGATGGGGGAAAAAAGACACGGCGATTTTAGAGGAATCTATTGAAGCGATCAAAAACGAAGCCAGCCATATGCAAAAGCTTGTAGAACAGCTTCTGTTTCTGGCAAGAGGGGATTCGAACCGGCAGAATCTGGATAAAAAAGTGTATGACCTCAATCATATTATGCGGGAGGTCTATGAAGAATCTTTGATGATTGACGAAAAGCATATTTATTCTTTTCAGGAATTGGGCAGTGTTTCCGTATATGGAGACTGCGATATGCTCAAGCAGTCTGCAAGGATTCTGATTGACAATGCGGCCAAGTATACAGAACAAGGTCAGGAGATTCAAATCAGTGCAGGCATTTGGAAAAATGGTTTGCCTTTTTATGCCATTCAAGATAATGGAATTGGTATGTCCCAGGAAGACTTAGAACATGTATTTGACCGTTTTTATCGTGCCGATGCTGTGCGAAACAGCAAGACAGGCGGCACAGGATTGGGACTGTCTATCGCAAAATGGATTGTTGAGAAACACCAGGGATATTATGAGATTGTGAGCCGAGAAGGATTGGGAACACGATTTTGCGTCGTGTTCCCAAAGGTATCTACACAGAAAAAAGAGGATGAAAAGATTTAATCATAATCATACCAGATAAGATACTTGCCGCAGTGCAGACAGCGAAACAGGTATCCCTGACACCAGCCGCCATTATATAGAGATTCACGGATATCTGTTTTTTGGTCGTCTGTCCATGTATCATCATCAAGAACTTCGTCCAGGATTTGGAGTTCTTTTAACTCCTGAGTGCCGACATATCCAAGAAAAGCACAGTAATCATTGCAGTGCGCTCTCCAATACTCCTGCTGCCATCCAGAGTAGCCAGGTGTTCGATAGACAAGTTCATTAAGTTTTTCTTCATTTGGATCGTCAATCTCGTCAACAGAACATGCATCTTGAAATTCAGCGTCAAATTCTTCGGCAGCAGAACCATCTGCAATGCACTGCGGGCAGATACAGTGAATCGAATCTATCGCATAAACAGGACCGCGGTATTTGATAAATGTTGGTTTTCCACAGCATTCGCAGCGCTCTGCAGTTTCCAGTTCTTCAAAGGCCCCTGTTGCAAAGGGGTTTGGATGGTAGCGGAATACAGGGATTTTTTTGAGGCGTTCATCCTGCAGACTGTTCTTTAACTGCTTTTTTTCATAAGAATCTCCATATTTTCGCGCATTTTCTTCAATTGAGGAAAAAGTTTTTTTCTCTTTGTTATCCTTTGGCGCAGGAAGCGTGCGTATCAAATCATATGCTTTCTGATATTGCTGAAGCAGTACGTAAACAAGAACAAGTACCGGTTTGGCATCTTCTGAACCAGCATCTTCCAGCTCTGTACGAAAATCGAAAAATGGGTCAATATCGTTGGTTTTGCTGTAATTTTTCCGCAGCTCATTATATTTTTCCTGGTATGCATTCATGCTGGGCTTCTCCTCTCTGTATTGATAATGGATATTGTGATAAGCTAAGTATAGCATGAAATACCAAAAGGTGTCAAAACAGATATTTTATTACAGTATCAGTTCTATCTGATATTTTTTGAGCCAGTAATTGACCTGCAGAAGATATGCAAGAAGCTGCGGGCCTGCCATAAGCTGCCCATAAAAGGGTCTGCCATAATCAGACGGCTGGCTGATATAATCAACAACTTTGTTAAAATCGATCAGCTCGCGCAGCGGGGATCGCGTGTCAGACAAAACCTCAAGAATCGCAGTGCGCAGCAGATTTTCATATGCTGGGTCATATGTTTTTGGATAGGGGCTTTTCTTGCGGTACAGGACATTATCTGGAAGCAGCCCTTTGGCGGAAGCGCGCAGCAGTCCTTTGACAACACCATCTTTGCATTTCATATGCCAGGGCACATTCCATAGATATTCTACAATCCGGTGATCGGCAAACGGCACACGTGCTTCAAGCCCTGCATGCATACTTGTGCGGTCCATACGGTCAAGCAGCGTCTGCATAAACCACTTGATATTGAGATAGGATATCTCACGGCGGCGCTGTTCTTCTTTGTTTTCTCCTGCCAAAACAGGAACTTCCGATATTGTTTTTCGATATGCAGCATGTGCATATTCTTTTAGGGGAAGGAGCGAAAGTACACTGTCTTTTAATAGCATTGTCCGTGGCGAAAAATCCATAGACCATGGGAAACAGTCCGCATCAAAGCATTCTTTTTTGTGGAACCATGGATAACCGCCAAAGATTTCATCAGCACATTCCCCTGTCAGAGTAACTTTATGGTTTGCGGCAACACGTTTGCAGAAGTACAACATAGAGGCTTCCACATCTGCCATGCAAGGCAGGTCTCTTGCGTCTACTGCTTCAAATAAATATGTATAAAGGTCAGAATTTGTACATTCCAAATACATATGATTTGTGCGGCAGTGTGCAATCATCATGTCTACCCAGGGTCTGTCTTGAGCGGGCTGAAATGCGTTTGCCTTGAAATTTTTGTCATTGTCTTTGAAATCAAATGAATATGTATCGAGCTTCCTGCCCTGCTTTTGAAGCTCGCTGCTGCATACCGCTGTGACAAGGCTACTGTCCACTCCACCCGACAAAAATGTACAGATAGGTACATCAGAAAGCATCTGAAGTTTTATGGCATCTGTAACCAAATATCGGGTCTTTTCTACGGTTTGATTCCAATTTTCTTCATGTGGACAGCTCTGCAATTTCCAATAACAAGTTATGGAGACATCAGAGCCATAATATTCAAGGTAGTGTCCCGGCAGCAGCTCATCTATATTTTTAAAAACACCCTTTCCATAGGTCTTTGCAGGGCCAAGACCAAATACTTCACAAAGCCCATCACGGTCAACCTGCGCTTTCAAATCGGGAAAGCACAAAATGCCCTTTAGCTCTGAAGAAAAGATGAGAGTGTTGTTAAAGAGGGTGTAGAACAAAGGTTTTACGCCAAGTCTGTCGCGAAAGAGAAATAATCGCTGCAGCGTTTCATCATAGATGGCAAAAGAAAAAATGCCATTTAATTGTGAGACAAAAGAAGTGCCATACATCAGATATCCCATGAGAATCACTTCTGTATCGCAGGATGTTTCAAAAAAGATGCCATCTTTTTCAAGGTTTTTGCGAAGAGAGGGCATATTGTATAATTCTCCATTGTATACAATGACAGCACGTCGGTTTCCCAACTGTCTTGTCATAGGCTGTTTTCCATATTCCAAATCAAGAATAGACAGGCGGGTATGTGAAAACCCACAGTTTCTTGACAGATATACGCCATTTTCGTCCGGTCCGCGGTGATTTTGACAGGTGTTCATTTTTTGCAGTACACCAAACCACCGGGAGGATTCTTCACGATAGTTTTTCTGAAAGCTACTAAATCCTGCTATTCCACACATTTATAATCATCCTTTCTTTGCTTACTATGAGATTGTTTGAAGCATTCAATTTTCTTGATGATAGTCTATGAGCATTGGCTGATATTGTTTGTGTGCAAGCGCCATTTCAATCGTGGGTATCAAAAGCTCTACATGGGCGACCAGAGAGTTTGGCTTTTTTTCATAATTATCCTGGCCAAATGGAACAAAGTAGATGTTTTTGCTGTTGCACAAAAGTCCGATATTTTTTAAATTCATGCCAAGCCCATCATTTGTTGAGATGGAGATTACAAGTGGTTTATTATTGCGCATATGTGCTTTTGCAGCCATCAATACAGGGGTGTCTGTGATACCGTTTGCAAGTTTGGCAGCAGTGTTTCCAGTACATGGGATGATTGCGAGCACATCAAGAAATCCTTTTGGACCGATTGGCTCTGCACTTTCAATGGATACAATAGGTTCTTTTCCGGTGATTTCTTTTATTTTTTTGAAGTATGTGTCAGGTGTCCCAAAACGGCTTTCAATTGATTGTGAGGAATCTGACATGATAGGGTAGACATCTGCACCTGCATCAACAAGATGCTGCAGTTCTACAAACATTTTCTCAAAGGTACAAAAGGACCCTGTCAGGGCGGCGCCTATTTTTTTGCCTTTTAGTTTCATAGATAGTTGGCCTCCTACATTCTGTTAATTACATATTCTGCAAGATGCTTTGCACAGCTTTCTCCAGCGTATTTTCCAGGTAGTCCCGGACAGAAATGAATCGCAATATGATGGTGCTTGGCAGCCTCATAATCAGCTCCTGACCGATTGGATGCGATGTCTACGATAATCGTATTGCAGGATACGTTTTCAAGGCATCTTTTATTTAAGATACAAGCAGGAATGGTGTTAAAAATGTATTCAAAGCAATGAATATTTTGCGCAAGCTTTGAAAGATGGAGTGTTTCAAAACCAAGGGAACAGGCAAGTGCAAGTTCATTGCAGTCATTAGAGCATACAGTAACACAGGCGTGCAGTCCTTTTAGGCGGTCTGCAAGAACTTTGCCGCATCTGCCGTAACCAAGTACCAGTGTTTTGCTCATATGCAGCGTAGTATTTTTGTGGAGCAGCGCTTCCAAAATAGCGCCTTCTGCGGTTGCAACGGCATTGTAAAGCGTCATAGGTTCGTCTGCCATAAAGTCATAGCATACAATCTCCCGTTCTTCGCAGGTTCGGCGGAATCCTTCTGGAATCACACCAGCAAATATTTTCTGCTGTTTGCGGATGCTTCTTTGTATCTCGGAACTGTTGATAGTAGAACCAGAGACGGTTTCTTCACAGTAAAGACAATCTGATTTTATAAATGGGATACCACCAATAATAACAGGTGCAAAATCCAAGGCTTCCTTTAAGGAATTCGCAAAAAATATTTTATTCTTCACAGATTGGCTGTATTCCATTTTTACAGTGCGAAAACATATGACCCGATAACCTTTCTCCGCCAAAATGGGTGCCATGCAGGCCGTGCGTTTATCGCCGCCGATAATTGCCATATTATATTTTGTCATGTTTTTGGGAGGCATACAGCACCCTCCTCTATTTACTGGACTTATCTTTAAAATATGACAAAAAATAAAAATTGTGACAGTTCAGCCATTTGACAAAAGATGAGAAGTCTTTTATGATTAAGAATATATACAACTCGGAAATGATATGAAATAGGCGAAATTTGTGCAGAAGCGTCACAAATTCCAAGCTTCGCAGAGCGAAACGCTTCGGAATGGAGGAAAAATGACAGATATTTATGTGGACAAGCAATATCGCTATCAAAGAGAAAGAGAGCCTTTGATCAGCAAAATTGTAGAGGGAATTATCTTAAGTTTTGCGATTATGGGGATGTTTATTGGTCTGCAAATGATGATTAGTGTTGCGGCTACGCTGGGAGTGAGTGCGGCATATGCAGCAAAGACAGGCTGTGATATGCAAATTGCGATGCTGCTTTCTGCAAAATTTATGACAACTGGAAGCTTTATGACAGGTCTTACAGTAGCGGCAACAGCGATATCAGCTTTGTTTTCCGTATCCTTCTATTGGATGATATGGGGGAGAAAAAAGACGGAAGCAGACAGGCAGTATTTTAAGGAGAAAGTGCTCAAAGAGAAGCCTTTTATTATGATTAGCATTGCGGCGGTAGGACTTTATTATGTGGCAATTCTGATTGCGGAATTGATAAATGTCATCAGTCCAGCAACCATGGAGAGCTATAATGAGCTGATGGAGATGTCGCTTGGCGGCAGTGAGATACTTGCATTGCTGGCTGCGGTTATTTTGGCGCCGGTAAATGAAGAATGCATTATGAGAGGACTCATTCTAAAGAATTTACAGAAATTTTTCTCAACCCCTGTGGTGATTATCATACAAGCAGTGATGTTTGGGATTTTTCATATGAACTGGGTGCAAGGGATTTATGTGCTGCCAATCGGTGCGGCGCTTGGATATGTTGCAATAAAGAGCCGTTCGGTTTTTCCCTGTATCTATATGCATTTGTTTTATAATATGATGTCATTTGTGTCGGCTTTGCTTCCAAAATTTTGCCAGACCGTTTTGTTTAGTGTTTTTGCAGCAGTGGTTTGCGCAGTAGTGATATGGTATATGGGAAAGGAGAATTATGGCAAAAACGAATTCGGCTGACAAAACAGAAATATTTGAGAATTTACCCATTCCAAAGGCGGTAGCAGTGCTTTGTATCCCAACGATTATCAGTTCACTTGTTATGGTGTTGTACAATTTAGCGGATACCTATTTTGTAGGAATGTTAAACGACCCTGTTCAAAATGCAGCAGTAACGCTTGCTGGACCTGTGCTTCTGGCATTTAATGCAGTGAACAATTTGTTTGGAGTAGGAAGCACAAGTATGATGAGCAGGGCGCTTGGGCGAAAAGATTATGATACGGTTCACAAAAGTTCTGCGTTTGGGTTTTATTGTGCGTTGATAAGCGGTATAGTCTTCTCGCTTGCCTGTACAATAGGAAAAACACCGCTTTTGTCTCTACTTGGAGCGGACAGTACGACCTCAGAGGCAACGGCAGCTTATATGCTGTGGACGGTTTCCTGCGGTTCTGTTCCTGCGATTTTAAATGTGGTGCTTGCATATATGGTTCGTTCCGAAGGTGCATCTTTGCATGCAAGTATTGGAACGATGAGCGGATGCCTGCTCAATATTATCTTAGACCCGATTTTGATACTTCCCTGGGGGTTTGATATGGGAGCAGAGGGCGCAGGGCTTGCAACATTTATTTCTAATTGTGTGGCATGTGCATATTTCTTTGTGCTGCTCTATGTCAGAAGAAAGACTACCTGTGTTTGTATCCGCCCTGATAAATTTTGTCTTCAGGGGGCGATAGTACTTGGTATATGCGGCGTTGGAATCCCTGCTGCAATCCAAAATCTGCTGAATGTGACAGGAATGACAATTCTAAATAATTTTACCTCCGTATTTGGGGAAGATGCAGTGGCAGCGATGGGAATCACCCAGAAAATATATATGGTGCCAATGTATATATCTATGGGAATTTCACAGGGAATTATGCCGTTAATCAGCTACAATTATGCCAGCGGCAACCATCGGCGCATGAAAAGTACAATTGTGTTTGCCGGAGGAATCAGTGTGGGATTTATCACCACCGCTGCGATATCTCTTTTTGCAGGTGCAGACAGTGTTGTGCGGTTTTTCATGGACAATGCTACAGTGGCGGGATATGGTGTCCAGTTTATGAAAGGGTTCTGTATTGGACTTCCGTTTTTGTGTATGGATTTTCTGGCGGTAGGCGTTTTTCAGGCATTAGGATATGGTAAAAATGCGCTGGTGTTTGCGATTATGAGAAAGATTGTTCTCGAAATTCCGGCATTGTATCTGTTGAATTATCTGTTTCCACTGTATGGTCTTGCTTATGCGCAGGCTGTTGCAGAATTTGTGCTTGCAATCACGGCAGCAGTACAGTTATTCTTGATATTTAAAAGATTAGGTGAAAAAGCAGACTTTATAGAAGATGTCTAAAAATTAAAAAATGATAGCGGAACTAAAAACAGCGAAGATTCTGTCAGCGCGCAGAACAATTCTTGACGAAAGAAGGAAGGAAAAGAATTGTTCTGGCAAACAGAGCGCTGAAAGGACAGAAGCGGAACTTAAAAACAGCGAAGGTTCTGTCAGCGCGCAGAACAATTCTTGACGAAAGAGGGAAGGAAAAGAATTGTTCTGGCAAACAGAGCGCTGAAAGGACAGAAGCGGAACTTAAAAAAGGAATGAATAGTGTGAAAAATCAGCTTGATAGCTGATTTTATCACACGGCTATTTGTGCCGAGAACGTCACAAATAAGCCCTGAGCCGACAAGAGAAACTGCATATGCAGATTTCTCTTGCGGTTCCTCAAACGTAAACGTTCTCGGAATGGAGATTAATATGTTTGAATTAGGAAAAAAACAGTCACTGCTTGTTGTGAAGGAACTGGATTTTGGTGTGTATCTTGGCGAGGAACTAGATGCATCGGGTGAGGAAAGAGTCCTCCTGCCAAAAAAACAGGTACCACAGGGATGCAAGATTGGTGATAGTATCGAAGTATTTTTGTATAAAGATTCAAAGGATAGAATCATAGCAACAACGAATGAACCACGGTTGTGTGTAGGAGAATTTGGAAAACTAAAAGTCTCTCAGGTGACAAAAATTGGTGCATTTCTTGATTGGGGACTTGAAAAAGATCTGCTGCTTCCATACAAAGAACAGACAATCAAAGTCAAGGAAGGCGATGAAGTGTTGGTGGCAGTCTATGTGGATAAAAGCAGCCGGCTTGCAGCGACAATGAAGGTATATAGATACCTTCGGCAAGATAGCAATTACCAGAAAGATGACATGGTGAGCGGAACCGTGTACGAGATGAGCGATAATTTTGGCGCGTTTGTGGCGGTGGACGATCGGTTTTCTGCATTGATTAGCAAAAAGGAGCTTTATGGAGCGATCAAAGTGGGAGATACTGTGAACGCACGTGTTACAGAGGTAAAAGAAGATGGCAAACTTGATCTGAGTGTGCGCAAGAAATCATATCTTCAGATAGAAGAAGATGCTGCAAAAATTTTGCAGTTATTAGAGCGTTGCGGCGGGACGCTCCCATTTAATGATAAGGCAGATCCGGCACTCATAAAACGTGAGACACAAATGAGCAAAAATGAGTTTAAACGTGCAGTGGGAAACCTTTTGAAAAACGGAAAAATTATCATACAGTCAGATTCCATTCAAATTCGATAAAGTTGAACTGGGTCATAAAAACAAAGAGTCCGAATAGGGGCTCTTTGTTTTTATACACAGCGGTGAGCAAGGGAGCTTTTCCCCGCTCAGTTGGTGAAATTCAGTTTACAAACTGATGTCGATATTTCCGCCAATCTCAGGGTAAACAGAACGCTCCATTGCAGCGGAGTCCATTAATTCTGTCATAGATGCGGTAATCAGTTCAGCCTGATCCATAGATTTTGCCAGCATTGCTGTACCAACATCACTCAGAAGATTTGTCTGAGCCATGTGCATTGAGAGTGAGGGTATATCCATAATGACCTCCATTTCTGATGTTATGCAACATCATCCATTCGCAGCAGTTCAGAACACGTAAGCCGCATATACAGCGACCCGATTGTTTCTAAAATGGTTTTGTGCGAATTTTTCCTTGTTAGAATATATGACTACGTTATTTATTTCGGAATAAAACAATGAAAGTTTAAGAGATTTTTGTATTTTTTGAGAGAACAAAACCATTGCATAATTTTGGCAAAAAATCTTTTGTATATCTTGCATAAACGTTGTTGATTTGCTAAATCGTGGAAAAAATTTATAAAATGCATAAAAAAGTTATCAATAAGTGTAGATTTATTTGTATAAATATATTAAAATAAAAACGTAGTGCAGTGAAAAGTATATGATATACGAATTAATTTTTGTTGATAATGTATAGAATGTACATCAAATGAAAACGTGATACAAAGAAAACAAGCTGTAATAAAAAACGTTAATGAGGGAATGAATAAGGAGTGTGGCATATGATTTCAAATCAGATTATGCAGAATACCATCGAGGGAATTAAGGCAATTGCACGAGTTGAACTTTTTGTGGCTGATACAGATGGTAAACTGGTTGCTTCTACCAAGGCAACCGGAAACAGTTTTGAAAATTCAGTACTTGAGTTTGTGAAGTCGGCTGCCGACAGCCAAGAGATCCAAGGGTGCCAGTTTTTTAAGATTTATGATGATCAGCAGCTTGAATATATCCTGATCGCAAATGATGCAGGTGAAAATGCCTATATGGTAGGAAAGATGGCGGCATTTCAACTTCAAAATCTGATGATTGCCTACAAAGAACGATTTGATAAAGATAATTTTATTAAGAATTTATTGCTGGATAATTTGCTGTTGGTAGATATTTACAGCCGATCCAAAAAACTTCATATTCAGACAGATGTCAAGCGGGCGGTACTGATTGTAGAATCACCAAATGGGAAAGATGCAAATATTCTTGAGAAAATTCGTGAAAATTTTGGACAAAATGGAAGAGATTTTGTAACTGCGGTTGATGAGAACAATGTAATTGTGGTGAAAGAAGTTGCAGATATTGAGTCAAACCGTGATATTGAGAAGTATGCAAAAGCAATAGAAACCGGCCTGCTCAAAGACGGCATTAAAGATGTACATATTTCTTATGGCACCAATGTCAAAGAAATCAAAGAGGTCAGCCGATCCTATAAAGAAGCAAAGATGGCTTTGGACGTGGGAAAGATATTTTTTGCAGAGAGAGACATTATTGCATATAGCGAGCTTGGTATTGGGCGGTTGATTTATCAGCTACCGATTCCTCTGTGCAAAATGTTTATCAAGGAAATTTTTGGCGGAAAGAGTCCAGATGATTTTGATGAAGAAACGCTGACCACCATCAATAAATTTTTTGAAAATTCATTGAATGTATCCGAGACATCAAGACAGCTTTTTATTCATAGAAATACGTTGGTATACAGACTGGATAAGCTTCAGAAAAGCACAGGGCTTGATCTTAGAATTTTTGAGGATGCCATCACATTTAAGATTGCGCTGATGGTTGTCCGATATATGAAATATATGGAGTCATTTGAGTATTAATCTTGCAAATATGTTCATTTGCATTTATAATGATAAGGCACAACGGCAGGAATAAAGTAAAATGGACTGGACAGCCAGTATGTTAATTGAGGTGAAATTTTGAAAAATACAGCAACAAGAAGACGCTCAGGCAGTATTACAAATGATATGGCAATTGTGATGGAGCATGTGAGCAAGGCGTATACAGTAGGTGTGCCGGCATTAAATGATGTAAGTTTGCATATAAATAAAGGAGAGTTTGTGTTTATCGTGGGCGACAGCGGTTCCGGCAAGTCAACGCTGATTAAGCTGCTGCTTCGGGAACTTTTGCCCACATCTGGAAAAATCATTGTAAATGGGACAGACGTGGTTAGGCTCAAAAGACGTGCGATCCCGAAATTCAGAAGAAGTCTTGGCGTCGTGTTTCAGGATTTCCGTCTGTTAAAAGACAGAAATGTTTATGAAAATGTGGCGTTTGCGCAGCGCATTATCCAGATGCCGGGCAGAGAGATTCGAAAAAATGTTCCGTCGATTTTGTCAACAGTGGGGCTTGCTGGCAAATACAAAGCAAGGCCAAAACAGCTTTCGGGCGGTGAGCAGCAGAGAGTGGCGCTTGCAAGAGCGCTTGTAAATAAACCGCAGATTTTGCTCGCAGATGAGCCGACAGGAAATTTAGACCCCAAGAATTCATGGGAGATTATGAACCTGCTGGAAAAAATAAATAGCAATGGAACCACAGTTTTGGTAGTCACACACAATCGTGAGATTGTAAATGCCATGCAGAAGAGGGTTATTACAATGAAGAAAGGCATCATTGTCAGTGATGAGGAAAAAGGTGGTTACATAGATGAGGATTAACACATTATTTTACTGCATATGGCAGGGAATACGCAATATATTTAAAAATAAGTGGTTTACATTGGCGTCTGTAGCTACAATTTCTGCATGTCTGTTTTTGTTTGGATTGTTTTTTTCAATTCTTACAAATTTTCAGCATGTCGTAAAGAACGCTGAAAAAGGTGTGTGTGTGAGTGCCCTTCTTGAGGCAGACCTGACGGATGAGAGAGTGCAGGAGCTGCAGACAATGATTGGCGCAAGGACAGAGGTTAGCGAGTTGGTATATGTATCGGCAGAAGAGACATGGCAGCAGTTTGCAGAAGAAAATGATTTTGGCGATGTCAGCTATATTACTGAGAATCCGCTCGAAGACTGTGCGCATTTTGATATTTATATGGATGATGTGTCCATGCAGCCAGCCTTGGTAACTTATCTGGAATCACTGCAAGGTATCCGAAAGGTTAATCAGTCGGCGCTTACTGCACAGACACTTACAGGCGTGAATGCAATTATTAGTTATGTTTCTATAGGAATTATTATTATATTATTTTTGGTTTCTATCTTTTTGATCAGCAATACGGTTACAATTGGTATCGCGGTCAGAAAAGAAGAAATACAGATTATGAAGTATATTGGTGCGACAGATTTCTTTACTAGGGCGCCATTTGTGATAGAGGGTATGTTTATCGGGCTGATTGGATCTTTGATTCCATTGGTGGCAGTATATTTCATATATAATGAGGCAATGATGTATGTTGCAGGCCGGTTTCCGTCATTGTCGCAGTTATTGGCTTTTTTGCCAGTAGAGACGGTGTTTACCAATCTTGTACCGATATGTATTGGGATTGGCGTAGGGATTGGATTTATCGGAAGTTTTACTACTGTAAGAAAACACTTGAGTGTGTAGAAACGCATAGGAATCTATTTGGCACTCAACTTTTGGTTTTGGAAGGATAGATATTTATGATGAATAGGCATTATCATAAAAAATCCGCAAAAAGGACGGCACTGCTTATAGCCGCCACAGTACTTGTGGCTTTTGTGTTTGCAGGAGTACGTCCTCTTGTAAGTTATGCGGATAATATATCAGATTTGAAAAAGAACATTGAGCAGAAACAGCAGGAAATCAAAGACGCGCAGAACCAGAAAAAAGATTTGCAGTCGGGTCTGACGGATGTGAAGTCTGTGATTCGTGAGCTGGAAAAATCAAAAGAAACACTTGCTACATATGTCAGTGAGCTGGACACAAAGGTGTCAGAGATGCAGGTAAAAATTTCAGAGCTTACCCAAATGATATCAGACAAAGAAGTAGAAATCACACAGACAAAAGCTGACTTGGAAGAAGCACTGGAAAAAGAAGAATCACAGTATGAGGCGATGAAAGCTAGAATCAAAAGTATGTACGAGCGCGGAAACGGTTTTTATTTGGAAACAGTGCTTGCTTTTACATCTTTTGGAGATATGATTAATCGTGCAGATTATGTCGAGCGAATCACGGCCTCTGACAAGCGCGCGTTTGAAGAATTTCAAGCGGCAAGAGAGTATGTGGAGGTATGCAAGGCACAGCTTGAGACAGAGCAGGATCTTTTGGAGGAAGCAAAAAAGAATGTGGAGACAGAACAGGAATCCTTAGAAAATCTGATTTCACAAAAGCAAGCAGAGATCGCTGCCTATGAAGAAGACATCAAAAATAGAGAACAGGTTCTAAAAGAGTATGAAGCAGAGATTGCGGCGCAAAATTCAGAGATTAAAGAATTAGAGAATGCGGCAAAGGCACTGCAAAAGCAGCTTGAAGAAACAAATAACGCAAATAAAAGAAAATATGACGGCGGCATGTTTACATGGCCTGCCCCATCTTATACAAGAATTTCAGATGAATATGGAAACCGAATGCATCCGATTCTAAAAGTGCAGCAGTTTCACAATGGACTGGATATGGCGGCACCAGGAGGCTCGCCAATTTTGGCGGCATATAATGGTACCGTGGTAGCTGCTGCATACAGTTCATCGATGGGGAATTATATTATGATAGACCATGGAGACAATCTGTTTACGATATATATGCATGCATCTGCATTGTATGTTTCGAATGGTGCAGAAGTCACGAAAGGACAGAAGATTGCGGCAGTAGGCTCAACAGGAAGGTCTACAGGGAATCATCTTCATTTTAGCGTGCGTCTAAATGGGAGCTATGTAAGTCCATGGAATTATCTGAAATAAAGAAAAGATAAAGCGGGTAAAAGAAAGGCATCAAAATGCAAAACCAGTATTCAGAAAATAACAATCATTTTAATCAGACCAATTATCAATGGAACAATCAAACAGGCGGTAATGGTCCTAGTCGTGATTCTAACAAAAATACAAAATATTATGTACTTGGGCTTTTCACGGGAATCTTGGCTTCTCTGTCAGTGATGTTTATGGTCATGGGAGCAATGAAGTTTTATAGAATTATTGATTCGGCGAAGAATGCAAACAGTATTGAGAAGCAGGCACAGACAGAAAGCATAACCAATACTGGTGTCGAAAAAAAATTGGGAATACTGGAAGATACCATAGAGAAACATTTTTGGAAGGAAGTGGACACGACATCGCTTGAAAATGGACTATACAGAGGGCTTCTGAGCTCACTTGATGATCCATACAGTGTTTATTATACAAGCGAAGAATTGGTTGCGCTGCAGCAGCAAACGCAGGGAATATATTATGGAATTGGAGCCTATATTGAACAAGACCTGGAAACAGGTTATGTGCGAATCAGCAAAATTATAAAGAATACGCCTGCTGAAGAGAGTGATTTGATGGAAGATGACTATATTTATCAGATTAATGGCGAAGATATGCAGGGCAAGGACAGAACGTATGTGGTTAGTAAAATAAAGGGTGAGGAAGGAACTACGGTGGTGATTACCGTCATCAGGGAAGGGGCTTCGGAACCTCTCGACATCACTGTGGAGCGCAGAAAAATTGAAAGTCCTACCGTAGAATATGAAATGCTTGAAGATGGGACGGCATATATTCAGATAACAGAATTTGATTTGGTTACAACGGGACAGTTTGAGGCAGCATACAATGAGGCGATTGCAGATGGTATGAAGGGGTTAATCATTGATCTTCGCGGCAATCCAGGTGGTAATCTCTCTACAGTATGCGATATTGCGCGTATGATTCTTCCCAAAGGACTGATTGTATACACCGAAGACAAATATGGAAAACGCGAAGAATATACCTGCAAAGGAGACAATGAAATTAAGGTACCGCTTGTTGTGATGACAAATGGCTACAGTGCCAGCGCATCTGAGATTCTTGCGGGAGCAGTGAAGGATTATGGTATCGGCAAGCTTGTTGGGACCACAACTTATGGAAAGGGAATTGTACAGAAAGTAATCAAATTGTCGGATGGTTCGGCGATTAAGCTGACAGTAAGCAGCTATTTTACACCAAAAGGCAACAATATTCATGAAATTGGCATAGAACCAGATGTAGAAGTAAAATTTGATGCACAGCTTTATGAGAAAGGCACAGATAATCAGCTTGAAAAAGCCAAGGAAGTGCTTGCAGGGATGAAATAGGAAAAATAATTTTAAGAAAATAAGGGTATCGATACAATGTGTTTAGTATCGATACCCTTATTTTTATGCGCACGCCGATGCAGAGGAAATATGCTACTAAAGTGGCGTATCGGCGGCGCGCGAGAAGGAGACGCAATTTGTATCATATATCTGACATTTTTCCAATTAATATGATATAGAATTTCATAAAAAACAGGTAAGATCATTAAAACAAAAACACAGGAGGTCCATATGAATAGAAAAATAAATGCACTTTTTCTGATTGCGGCGGCAATTGTTTTTCTCGGAACAGGATGTCAGAAAAAAGATTTGGCCAGCGGTAATACAATTAAAATATTTTATGCTGCGATTGAAGACGGTGATTATTATGAAGGATGGGCAGAGCAGCTGCAGCAGCAGGCAAAATCATATGGAATGGCATTGGAGGCAGGATATGCTCAAAATTCTGTTGAAACACAGCATTCTCAAATAAAAAAGGCTGTGGCTGAAGAATACGATGTATTGTTGTGCGGGCTGGTATCTGCAGATACAGTGACAGAGATAAAAGCTGCGGCAGGAACTACGCCGATTGTATTCATCAATAATGCGCCGGAGGATACAGCACTGCAAAAAGACCACTATGTTTATGTGGCATCTGATGAATATATGGCAGGGCAATATCAGGCGGAATACATACTGGAGCAGTTTAGCAGTAAAAATGAGATTTCTGTTGCAATATTGAAAGGTCCTAAGGGTGCATCTGGTACAATCGGCAGAACCAAAGGACTGAAACAGACATTAAATGCCAGTGGGAAACAGATTCAGTATGTATTTGAGGATTATGCAGACTGGAATACAGATACTGCAAAGGAGCTGACAGCGCTGTTTCTAAAGACAGGCAGGAAAGTTGACTGTGTGGCAGCCAATAATGATGATATGGCGCTTGGAGCATTTGCAGCTTTTGAGCAGGCGGGAGTAAATATGGATTCTGTTTTGTTTTTGGGGGTGGATGCTTCTGCAGGCGGATGCCAGGCAATTGTTGATGGCAAGCTGGATTTTACTGTATACCAGCCAATGTCTGATCAAATATCAGCAGCAGTTGAAGCAGCGCAAAGACTGGCGTTGGGAGAGTCGGTTTCTGATATCGAAGGAGCACAGGAAGATGGGAAGTATATATTGATACCTTTTGAAAAAGTAGATAGCAGCAATGTTTCGAACTATCAGCAACAGAGCGAATAGGGGGAAAGGTTTGGGATGGAGAAAGAAAAGTTTATTTCCATAAAAGTGAAACTGCTGGGAATCATTTTGCCAGTAATTATAATTATTATGGCAGTTCTTACAGGATTATCCTATTCTGTGTCAAAAGAAGTGATTCAGTCAAATGCGCATCACCTTCTGCAGACATCTGCCGAAAGCCAGGCATCAGAAATGGAGGCATGGCTGGAAAGAAATTTATCCTCACTGCGTGTTGCAAAACAGACACTCGAGCAGATGGACTTTGACGATGCGCAGCTGCAGAGCTTTTTGGATTCTTTTTATGAGTATGACAGTGATTATCCGGAGGGATTTTATGTGGCAGATACAAAAGGACAAATCTTTACGGCAAATCCTGTTAAGGCTGTGGAATTGAGAGAGCCAGACAGTGACGGCAATTATTTGCGCAATGGTGATTTTTCGCTTGCGGAGTCGCTCACAGATAATACAGGCTGGCAGTTTCTGACTGCGCTTGGAGGAGAGGCAGAAGCAGACATCACAGCTCAGGAGATATCAATTGTCACTGGAAATGAGGGGACAGCAGATTATAGTATTCAGCTTGTGCAGCCTGAGCTTCCTGTGAAAAAAGATGCAGTGTACCAGGTTCGCTTTGATGCGTATGCGGCAGCGCCCAGAACAATAAAGGTTAGCGTAACGGCTCCAGACAGGGATTATAAGCGTTATCTGGAGGATACAGCTGTTAATTTGACGGCAGAAAAACAGACATTTACGTATGAATTCCTCATGACAGATTATGATGATGCCAATGGGAGAATGGAATTTAATCTTGGCGCGTCCGGTTCGGAAGCAGCAGTTCATATCAGTAATGTTTCAGTAGTTATGACTGCACAGCCGCCTTCAGACAGTGCGCAGAATCGTATGCCTGTGGAGCTGACGCAGACAGAATGGTTTCGGGATGGGTTAACCAGGGTAAATCCAGGATTTACAAATGCATATACAAATGAGGAGGGCAAACCGACAATCAGCGCTTGCGGTATGCTGCGAACACAATCGGAGGATGTGCGGGTTATTTCTATGGATTTGTCATTGGATAAAATCAGCGTATATGTCAACAGCTTTGTGAAAATGGAAAATGCAGAGGCATTTTTGGTGAATGCCAAGGACGATACAATTCTTGCATCACGTGATACAAGCCAGATTTCAAAAAAATTGAGTGAGCTGGACAGTAATTTTATGAAGAAAATTGCAGAGAAGATCGCACAGGAGGACATGGATTTGGCAGAACTGGAAGGAAATATTTCTGTATTTCAGGAGATATCAGGAACAGATTGGATTTTGGTTTCTTATGTTCCTGCAAAAACAGTGTATCAGGACTTGAATCACATTCGAAATATTATGATTCTTTTTGGAGTCATTTCGGTATTCATTTTGACAGTTCTGATAGAGCGAATCATACATATTGTGATCCACCCGGTAAAGAAATTAACGGATATTATTCAAAATATGACAGAAGGAAACTTTACCGTTTACAGTGCAACAAGGAATCATGACGAAATTGGGGTGATGAGCAGGTGCGTTGAAAAATTTATTGTTACCCTGCGTGGCATGATTGGTTCCATCGACGGGGTATCAAATACCTTGCACGAACAGGCGGATAACAGTAAATTGATATCCAATCAAATGTTTGATGCGACAAAAAAACAAAACCAATCCATGAAAGATTTGAACGCTACGGTAGAGCAATTGTCGGTGTCTGTGAATGAAATTGCGCAAAGTGCAACAACACTGGCTTCTCTTGTGGCCGAAACAAAAAATGATGGCGATGGAATGAATGGAAAGATGAAAGAAACAGTCAGTATATCTCAAAAAGGAAAGGTGGTTATGCAGGATGTAGGTACAGCAATGCAGAATATTGATGGCTCTGTAAGGCAGCTTCAATGCGCGATAGATGAAGTGGGGAACGTATCTGGTGAGATTACGAATATCACAAGGGTAATCGGTGAAATTGCGGATGAAACCAATCTGCTGTCACTCAATGCGTCTATTGAAGCGGCGCGGGCAGGTGAGGCAGGAAAAGGATTTACGGTTGTGGCGGCAGAGATTGGGAAGCTGGCGCAGACGAGTATGGCGTCTGTGAAACATATTGATTCTCTTGTTATGGAAATCAAAACATTGATAGGGGATGTTATCCACCAGGCGGGCAATAGCATGGAAAGCATTAACAAAAGCAGTGCAATGATTGGAAATGCAGTAAAGACATACGATACGATTTTTGAGAATATTGTTGTGGTTGGGGATTTGGTTCAGCAAATGATACAAAAGGTGGATCAGGTAGAGGATGTTGCAAGAAATGTGGCGGCAGTTTCAGAGGAACAAGCCGCAAGCTCACAGGAAATTTTGGGTTCTTCGGATATTCTCGTAGAGCAGGCGGATGGCCTTATGACAAACAGTGAAATGGTGGCAAAAGAATCGGAGGAATTAACCGCCTCTGCCAGGGAGCTGGAAACACAAATCAGGATATTCAAGGTTTAAAAAATACGGTATTTGCCGTGTAAATATAAAAGATACAGGAGGTCAAATCAAATGGAAGCAATTCGTTTTATTGACAAAGACGGAACTTTTTCCATAAAGCAGCCGGAAAACTACAGTGCATTATATTTTCCAATTGCTGGGGAGCAGGGAATAAAAAGTTCTTTGTCCCCAAACCTGGGAGGTGATATCAAGACAGGACAGAATGTTTTTCTGATGGAGCCAGTGAGTGTGGATAATCTGCATAACAACCGCTCAGGAAGAAACTTCTGGTGTTATGTGGAGGGCCTGGGCGCATGGTCTGCTGCAGGAGCTTCGGCGGACGAAGAGAGCAGAAAGTTTACACAGAATCAGGATGAAAGCGAACTGACAGCTGGGTTTATGTGGCAGACGGTTTCCAGACAGTCTCAAAAGTACCAGATGAAAGCAAAAATCACTTCTTTTGTCCCATTGGAACACAATGTGGAGATTATGGAGGTGGAGCTTTGCAATACAGCCAATACTCCGCAGACAATTACGCCAACGGCAGCGATTCCTGTTTTTGGAAGAAGCGCAGATAATATCAGAGATCATCGTCATGTGACCTCTTTGCTGCATCGGATCAGAACAACTGATTATGGGGTGTACATAAAGCCAACGCTTTCTTTTGACGAACGCGGACATCAGAAGAATGAACTGACATATTTTGTGTGTGGTATGACAGGAACAGGTGAAAAACCGGAGAGTTTTTATCCGGTTGCGGACGCATATATCGGAGAGGGAGGAAGCTATACGCATCCCTGGAAGATTATTCAGAACGAAAATGGCGTGTCAGGCGGATCATATTTTGAGGGAAAAGAAGCGCTTGGCGGGATTCGGTTCCAGACGCTTACATTAGAGCCGGGAAAAAGCGTAGTTTATACGATTGTGATAGGGGTAACAGCGCAAGAAAAAGAAATAGAAACGATTTTGTCTGCGTATGCAACATCAGAACAGGTAAAAGAAGCATATGCAAAAACGGCAAAATACTGGCAGGATAAGGTTAATGTCCGGTACGAAACAGGAGATGAGCGATTTGATAATCTGATGCGGTGGATTAGTTTCCAGCCCATTTTGCGGAGAATTTATGGCTGCTCATTCTTGCCGCATCACGATTATGGAAGAGGAGGCAGAGGCTGGCGTGATTTATGGCAGGACTGTCTTTCCCTTTTGATTATGGATCCTGGCGGCGTACGGCAGATGGTTCTTGATAATTATGGCGGAGTGCGGATTGATGGAACCAATGCGACAATCATCGGTGAAAAGCAAGGGGAGTTTATTGCAGACAGGAATGGAATTGCACGCGTATGGATGGATCATGGTGTCTGGCCTTTTATGACAACAAAGCTCTATATCGATCAGACAGGGGATATGGAGCTGCTTAGAGAGAAAGCAGCTTATTTCAAAGACGAGCAGATGCAGCGCGGAACTGGTTTGGATACAGAATGGAATGTTTCGTATGGACTGCAGCAAAGGTGTCGAAATGGCAGGATTTATGAAGGAAGTATTTTGGAACATTTGGTAGTACAGCATTTGTGTGCATTTTATGAGGTAGGGGATAAGAATCATATCCGTCTGCGCGGAGCAGACTGGAACGACGCGCTGGATATGGCACCAGAACATGGCGAGAGCGTGGCTTTTACCTGTGCGTATGCAGGCAATTTGATGGAGCTGTCAAAACTGCTGCAGACAGCGCAGGAGCGGTTCGGATGGAGTCAGATAGATCTGCTGGAAGAGATAGAGATTCTTTTGGAGGATAATGTTCAGCTTTATGAGAATGCAGCAGCAAAACAGGAACTTTTGCAGACGTATTTGAAGCGCTGCGAGCATCATATCAGTGGAAACACGATACAGGTCACGGTCGGGAATCTGGCGGAAAACCTGAAACATAAGGCAGAGTGGATAGCAGATCATATTCGCAGAACAGAATGGATAGAAAACGGGAATAAAGAAGGCTGGTTTAACAGTTATTATGATAATCATAGTATGCCTGTGGAAGGATATTTTGAGCAGGGAGTGCGGATGATGCTGACCGGACAGGTATTTGCTGTAATGAGCGGGACTGCGCAAAACGATCAGGTAGCAAAAATTTGCCAAAGTGCAGATCACTATTTGTATCAAAAGGAAATTGGCGGATATCGTCTGAATACAAATTTCCAGGAAGAAAAATTTGATTTGGGAAGAATGTTTGGATTTGCCTATGGGGAAAAAGAAAATGGAGCAGTATTCTCCCATATGACTGTGATGTATGCAAATGCGCTTTACCAGAGAGGATTTGTAAAAGAAGGATACAAAGCTTTGCAGACGCTTGCAGATGCGGCCATGAATTTTAATACTAGCCGGATTTATCCTGGAATTCCAGAGTATTTTAATGCATCTGGCAGAGGAATGTATCATTATCTGACAGGGGCGGCAAGCTGGTATATGCTTACGGTTGTGACGGAGGTGTTTGGTGTGCACGGCGAAATTGGAGATATGGTGATAAGACCAAAACTGATGCGAGAACAGTTTGATACAGAAGGGAATGCCAGAATTCAGCTTTGGTTTGCAGGAAAGGAATTTACAGTGCATTTCAAAAATCCATTGCATTTAACCTATGGAGAGTATGTGATAGAGCAGGCATTCTGTGATGGACAGGCAGTATTGGATATTTTGGGCGGTTCGGCAGTTTTTTCCAGAAAGAAGCTGCTGCTGCTGCCGGACAAAATACACAAAGTGGAGATTGAATTGGGAAGGAGCGAATTGAGATAATGAGATATGGATATTTTGATGATGAGAAACGAGAGTATGTGATCGATAGACCAGATACGCCTGCACCATGGGCAAATTATCTGGGGTCACCAGAATATGGCGCAGTCATTTCAAATAATGCAGGCGGGTACAGTTTTGCGAAATCCGGCGCAAATGGTAGAATTCTCCGGTATATTTTTAACGACTTTGACCGCCCTGGCCGATATATTTATATCCGTGATAATGACAGCAAGGATTACTGGTCTGCATCCTGGCAGCCGGTTGGGAAGGATTTGGCTTCTTATAAAAGCGAGTGCCGTCATGGGACGGCATATACCAAAATGCTTGCGGATTACAGCGATATCCATTCCGAAGCATTGTATTATGTGCCGCTGGACAAAGAGTATGAGGTTTGGCGCCTGAGTCTGACAAATCATTCAGATACTGTAAGAAATCTGAATATTACAGGCTATGCGGAATTTACAAACAACAGTAACTACGAACAGGATCAGATCAATCTGCAATATTCTCAGTTTATCACAAGGACGTTATTTTGCGGCAATCGGATCTGTCAGCAGATTCATGGCAATCTTGATACGCTGGAAAATGGAAAGGAGGTAGATAACAAGAATGTTACAGAGCGCTTTTTTGGCCTGGCAGGGGCAGAGATTTCTTCGTATTGCGGCGACAGAGAAAAATTCCTGGGGAAATATCATGGATATCAGAACCCTTATGGAGTAACCTGCGGAGAGCTTTGCGGAGAACTGAATTATAATGAAAACAGCTGTGGGGCGCTTACTGCCAGAGTTTTGCTGGAGCCGGGAGAAACGAAACATCTAGCGTTTATTCTTGGAATGAAGCATGACGCAGAGGCAGCAGAGATATTAGAACAGTATCAGAATACAAAAGAAGTCTGTGAAACAGAACTTGGAGAACTCATATCCTGCTGGCATGAAAAGCTTTCTCATTTCCAGGTGAAAACGCCAAGCGCAGAATTTAATACAATGATCAATACCTGGAACGCCTACAACTGTTTTATGACATTTATCTGGTCGCGTGCAGCTTCCTTTATTTACTGCGGGCTTCGAAACGGATATGGATACCGTGATACCGTTCAGGATATTCAGGGAGTGATACACTTAGCACCAGAAATGGCGGTAGAAAAAATCCGCTTTATGCTTTCTGCGCAGGTTGACAATGGCGGAGGACTGCCGCTTGTCAAGTTTCATCATCATGCAGGCCATGAAGACACACCAGATGATCCATCTTATGTGAAAGAGACAGGACATCCGGCATATCGTGCAGATGATGCGTTATGGCTGTTTCCCACAGTCTATAAATATATCTCTGAAACAGGCGATCTGTCCTTTATAGAGGAAGTGATTCCATTTGCAAACAAGGATGAAGGAACGGTATATGAGCATTTGAAGCGGGCAATCGGGTTTTCGATGAATCATTTAGGTCCGCATGGAATGCCGGCAGGATTGTATGCGGACTGGAATGACTGCCTGAGACTTGGGAAGGATGGAGAATCTACTTTTGTTGCGTTCCAGTTTTATCTTGCCATGTCCATTTTGAAGGAATTTGCAGAATATAAAAACGATACAGAATATCTCAAATATTTGGATGACAGTCAGAAAAAACTGGAAACTATTATACAGAAACTGTGCTGGAACGAAGACCGCTTTATTCGAGGTTTTACAGAAAAAGGGGAGGTAATAGGAAAACGTACCGATCCAGAGGCAAATTTATGGCTGAATCCGCAGAGCTGGGCAGTTATCAGCGGGTTGGCCACAGATAAACAGGCTGACATGGCGCTTGATTTGGTCTTTCATAAGCTAAATACAGCATATGGAGCAGTTTTAATGGACCCGCCATATCACGCGCATTCTTTTGAAGGGGCGCTTGCGGTGATTTACAATGCGGGTACGAAGGAAAATGCGGGTATTTTTTCACAATCACAGGGCTGGATTATTTTGGCGGAAGCACTGCGCGGGCATGGAGAGCGCGCATTTACATATTTTATGGAAAACGCGCCAGCGGCGCAGAATGACAAAGCGGAGACCCGCAAATTAGAGCCTTATTGCTATGGGCAGTTTACAGAAGGAAAAGCAAGTCCGCATTTTGGACGTTCTCATGTGCACTGGCTTACTGGAACAGCCTCTACCGTCATGGTGGGCTGCGTAGAAGGAATCTTAGGAATACGTCCTGATTTTTATGGACTTAGGATAGCGCCATCCGTTCCCGGGGATTGGGAACACTTTGAGATTGATAAGGATTTCAGGGGAAGTCATCTGCATATTGTTGTCAAAAATCCAAAACACGCACAGACTGGATTTAAACGGCTGATAGTGAATGGACAGGAGATGAAAGAGAATTATATACCAGCCAAGCTGCTCAAAGAGCATACGGAGGTTGTGCTGGAACTTTCATAATTGGTGGCGTCTTGTTACGAATAATGACATGATTTTGACATTTTTTGTATTGATATGGTATATCGAAAGACAAATTTCATCTAAAATATATCTTAATAAAGCAGTAAAACTTTATAAACAAATTTTTAGGAGGGTTTTTCTATGAAAAAGAAAGTTGTTAGTATCTTATTAATGACAGCGATGGCTGTTGGCACGCTGGCTGGCTGCAGTAAGGACAGCAGTTCCGGTTCACAGGCAGACGTATCTACAAATGCAGGAACGGATACAAGTTCGTCTTCGAATACAAATGTAGAAGCCAATACATCTGATATATCTGATACAGTTGATGCATCATCAGGCGCAGAAGAGGGCAAGGTCATTAACATTTATAGCTGGAACAATGAGTTTCGCGAGCGTGTAGAGCTGGTATATCCGGAAGTAAAGGAAACTTCTTCGGATGGAACGGTTACGACGCTGAATGATGGCACAGAGATTCATTGGATTATCAATCCAAACCAGGATGGTGTCTATCAGCAGAAGCTTGACGAGGCGCTGCTCAACCAAGGAAATGCGGCGGATGATGACAAGGTTGATATCTTCTTGTCAGAGACAGATTATGTTAATAAGTATACTGATGCAGCGGCAGATGTCGCGATGCCTTTGTCGGATCTTGGAATTGATCCGGATACGGACCTTGCCGATCAGTACAGCTTTACAAAGGTGACAGCTTCTGACGAAAATGGCGTACAGAGAGGTTCAACATGGCAGTGCTGTCCGGGATTGCTGGTATATCGCCGCGATATTGCAAAGGATGTATTTGGAACAGATGATCCAGAAATTGTTGGAGAGAAAGTAAAAGACTGGGATACCCTCAGTGCGACAGCAGCAGAGTTGAAGGAAAAAGGGTATTATACATTTGCTTCCTATGCAGACACATTCCGCCTGTATGGAAACAGCATTGATGCGCCATGGGTTGCGCCAGGAGAAACAGTAATCAAGGTTGATCAGAAGATTATGGACTGGATCAGTGATTCCAAAGAATGGCTGGATGCAGGTTATTTGAATAAGACTGTAAAGGGACAGTGGAACGACGACTGGAATAAGGCAATGGGTTCTTCTTCTAAGGTATTTGCATTCTTGTTCCCAGCATGGGGAATTGACTTTACTTTAAATCCAAACTGGGATGGAGAAGCTGGATCATGGGCTGTAACAAATCCTCCGCAGGAATATAACTGGGGCGGTTCTTATGTACATGCATGTGTTGGAACAGATAATCCACAGCATGTAAGGGACATCATTCTTGCAGTAACGGCTGACACGGATAATTTGTTAACTATTTCCAGAGAGAAAACAGACTTTACCAATACGCAGAGCAGCATGAGAGAGGCAGCGACAGACGATAAAAATTTCTCATCAGAGTTTCTTGGCGGACAGAATCCGTTCAAATACTTTGCACCAGTTGCAGAGAACATCAAGATTGCTCCGCTTTCTGCATATGATCAGGGCTGTGTTGAACTGATTCAAAATTCGTTTAGTGACTACTACCAGGGAAATGTTGATTTTGACAAAGCAAAAGCAAACTTTGAGACAGCTATTAAAGAGCGATATCCGGAGATTACAGAAATCCAGTGGCCAGAATAATGAAAAAACCCCTGCGGTGCACTTGCTGCACCGCAAAATACAAAAAGAAGGGAAGGGCAGATTATGAATCAAAAACGTAAAAAGATAAATTATTCAAAATGGGGATATATTTTTATTCTTCCATTTTTTGCAGCTTTTTTCATCTTTTCTTTTATCCCGTTGGTGGATACAATCCGCTATAGCTTCTACGAATACTATCGTTCAGGAATCAAAGAAATCGGTCCGAATTTTATCGGGATGGACAATTATACCAGCCTTCTGCAGTCAGATATGCTGAAATATGCGGGAAATACGCTCGTATTGTGGGTCATTGGCTTTATTCCGCAGATTGTTATTGCGCTGCTGCTTGCGTCGTGGTTTGTGGATGCCAGACTCAAGATTCATGCCCAACAGTTTTTTAAGGTGGTTATTTACTTGCCGAATTTAATTATGGCTTCGGCGTTTGCGATGTTATTTTTTACGTTGTTTTCTACCAACGGACCAATTAATTCTATTCTGATGTCTATGGGGCTGACAGACAATGCAATTGATTTTATGGGGTCTGTATTTGGTACGCGTTCCCTGGTTGGCCTGATGAACTTTTTGATGTGGTTTGGCAATACAACGATTATGCTGATGGCTGCAATCATGGGAATCAGTCCGGATATCTTTGAGGCATCCGAGCTGGATGGCTGCAACAGTACGCAGCGGTTCTTTTATATTACGCTGCCTCTGATACGTCCAATTCTTGCATATACGCTGATTACCTCAATTATTGGCGGTCTTCAGATGTTTGATGTACCTCAGATTTTGACGAATGGGCAGGGAAATCCAGACCGTACCTCTATGACGTTAATCATGTTTTTAAACAGTCATTTAAAGAGCAAAAACTATGGTATGGCAGGCGCATTGTCTGTATATTTGTTTATTGTCAGCGGTATCTTATGTTTTATTGTATATCGTATGACAAATGACAATGATCCGGACGGTTCCAAGGCAGCAGAGAAAAAGAGCAAAAAAGCAGGAAGGAGATAACAGTTATGAAATCAAAAACATTAGGGAATTTACGCAGTATTTTGGCACATGTAGTACTGATTATCTTGTCATTTATGTGTCTGTTTTTCTTCTATATTCTGTTTGTCAATGCAACACGTTCTCATGCAGAGCTGCAGAAAGGGTTCTCAGCGCTTCCAGGAGGGGCTTTTTTCACCAATCTGCAAAATGTGGTGAATGATGGAACCTTTCCAATGGTTCGGGGCATTTTGAACAGCTTGGTTGTTTCAGGATGTTCTGCGGCAATTTGTACATATTTCTCAGCACTGACAGCATATGGACTGTACGCGTATGACTTTAAGTTTCGCAAGGTTGCGTTTACATTTATTATGGCAATCCTTGTAATGCCTACACAGGTAACAGCAATGGGATTTCTGCGTTTGGTTACGAATATGGGCATGTATGATTCTTTACTTCCACTGATTATTCCATCGATTGCATCGCCGTCTGTATTTTATTTTATGTACAGTTATCTGCAGTCATCGCTTCCGCTGTCACTGGTTGAGGCTGCCAGAATTGATGGTTCCAGAGAATTTCGGACATTTAACCAGATTATTATTCCGATTATGAAACCGGCAATGGCAGTGCAGGCGATCTTTACATTTGTGGGTTCATGGAATAACTATTTTGTTCCGGCATTGATTATTCAGTCAAAGGATAAAATGACAGTGCCTATTTTGATTGCAACGCTTAGAGGCGCAGATTATATGAATTTTGATATGGGAAAAATCTATATGATGATTATGGTTGCGATTGTCCCTATCATATTGGTGTATTTGATTTTGTCGAAATACATTATTGCAGGTGTGACGCTTGGCGGCGTTAAAGGTTAATAGGTTCTAAAGGAGAATATATGGTAAGAAGGAACTGGAATCACAGCGGTACACAGGAACAACAGTCGTCAGAACGCGAGTTTGCGCACAGCAGGCTCGCAAGAGAGATAGCTTCAGAAGGGATTGTTTTATTAAAAAACGAAGGGATTCTGCCTATGAAAGGCTCTGAATCGGTTGCATTGTTTGGTAGTGGTGCAGATAAGACAATTAAAGGAGGCATTGGTTCAGGAGATGTCAACAATCGGGAGAATATCTCAATATATCAAGGGCTAATGGATGCAGGATTTTCGATAACGAGTAAAGAATGGCTGAAGGATTATCAAAACCGATATGACAGTGCCAGGAATGCATGGAGGGAAAAAGTACTCGCAGACGCAAAAAAAGTGGAAAATCCATTTGATGCTTATGCTGCAAATCCATTTGAACTGCCTGAAGGACGTCAGATTATGGAGGGGGATTTTGTAGACGCGCGGGTGGCAGTGTATGTTATCAGTCGAATCTCCGGCGAGGGCAAAGACCGACAGAAAAAAGAAGGAGATTACTATTTGAGCAGAAAAGAAAAGGAAGATCTTTTGTTTTTGAACCAAAAGGGCCTCCCAATCATATTGCTGTTAAATGTAGGCTCGCCGGTGGAACTGACAGATATTTTGCAGGAGGCGGAAAACATTCAGGCTGTTTTAAATATCTCTTTGCCAGGACAGGAGGGAGGACATGCAGTTGCTGATGTGCTGCTTGGAAAGGCAATGCCGGGCGGCAGGCTGACAGCTACATGGGCTAAGCGCTATGAAGATTATCCTTCGGCAGAGGATTATGGAAGCTTAAATGGGAATCTGGAAACAGAGGAATACAAAGAGGGAATTTATGTCGGATACCGGTATTTTGACAGTTTTTCCATAAAACCCTTGTTCCCATTTGGATATGGGATGTCATACACAGATTTTTCCATAAAGTTTGAGAAACTATTGATAACAGAGGCAGGAGTCTGTGTAGCTGTCACAGTAAAAAACACAGGAGAATGTTATTGCGGGAAAGAAGTAGTACAGATTTATATAACGCTGCCACAAACAGGTCTTGACAAAGAATATCACAGGCTTGTTGGCTTTGCAAAGACGAATACGTTGTATCCGGGGGAGACGCAAAAAATAACAATTCTGATAGAGGGCAAACAACTTGCCAGTTTTTCAGAAGCAATGCAGGCATGGCTTGTTGAGCGCGGAGAATACGGCGTGTGGATAGGAAAGGACAGTGTTTCTTTGCAGCTTGCGGCATTGCTGTTCGTTCCTGAACAGACAGTGATAGAGAGTACAACAAAAATATGTTCTCAAAAAACAGTATTTGAAGAGCTTTGTGTATTGCAGACAAATGCAGATGAAATGCAAACACAGCAGGAGCAGGACAGAGATGAAAAGGTTCCGGTATTTCAATTTGTGCCGCAAAAGGAAAGAGAATATCAGTTCGAATTGCAAACCGCAGAGAAACACTCTGTTGAAGAGCTGATACCGCTTTTGTATGGAAATATTACACAGGGAACAAGCACGCTTGGTTCTGCTGGGATTCGGGTACCTGGTTCCGCCGGGGAAACAACAGAAGCATTGGAAGAAAAATATGGGCTGCGTTCACTGATTATGGCGGATGGCCCGGCAGGTCTGCGTTTGCGGCAAAGCTATGAGGTTGACAGACAGACGGATCGGGTATATGGCGTTGGAGTTTTGGGCTCTTTGGAAAATGGTTTCCTGGAGCAGATGGAGCATCACAAGGATGCTGATATTTATTATCAGTACTGCACAGCGTTTCCTGTTGGAACGGCATTGGCACAGACATGGAATATGGAACTGGCACACAGGTTTGGAGAGGCCATAGCAACGGAGATGGAAGAGTTTCATGTTGATTTGTGGCTGGCTCCGGGTATGAATATTCAAAGGAACCCTTTGTGTGGAAGAAATTTTGAATATTTTTCAGAGGATCCGTTTTTATCTGGAATGATGGCGGCAGCAGTAACAGAGGGGGTACAAAACAAGGGGAGATGCGGCGTTACGATAAAACACTTTGCCTGCAATAATCAGGAGGATAACCGCATGGGCGTAAATGTGTGTGTGTCTGAAAGGGCGCTCAGAGAGATTTATTTGCGGGGATTTGAGATTGCAGTAAAAAAGAGTGCGCCGATGGCAGTCATGTCTTCCTATAATCTGATTAATGGTATCCATGCTGCGAACAGCCGGGATATTTGCACAACAGTTGCACGAAAAGAATGGGGATTTGAAGGAGTGATTATGTCTGACTGGAATACAACAGTTCCAGAAGACGGAAGTGTACCATGGCAGTGTATAGCTGCTGGAAATGATATTATTATGCCAGGTAATCCGGCAGATGATGAAGACATTCGCAAAGCGTATACACAGGGAATGCTTTCGGAGGAGGCAATCCGAAGCTGTGCAGCGCGTGTGCTTGCGTTGATACAGAAATTGACAGATTGACCATACAGATAACGGGCAGGGGTAAAATTGTTTACTTTCTGCCCGTTTCTGTAACATTCCAACTGGAGCGGGCGTAAAGGTCACGGTATTTTTTCGGTGTTATGCCAGTAAAATCTTTGAATAATTGTATAAAATGGCTTTGTGAAGAAAAAGAAAGATAGTTTGCGATCTCAATCAGGCTAAAATCGCAAAACCTTAAAAGGTGCTGTGCTTTTTCAATCTTCTTTTCCCGAACATACTCGCTGACTGAAACACCCGTTTCTTTTTTGAAGAGGCGGGAAAGATAACTTGCTGACAGACTTGTATATTCAGCGAGATCCTCAATTGTAATGCGCTCTTTGATGTGGGCATATATGTAGTCAATGCATGTGGTAATTGGTTTTGATGCACCTATGTTTCTTTTATGGAACCGCATTTTTCCAGAAAAATCCAGCACCATACGGTCATGAAGTTCAATAACTGCCTGAACAGTATGAAGATTGTCAAGCTTTAGGATATAAAAGTCACTAAGCCGGAATGCCTGTTCCATCTCCATGCCGGCTTCCACACAAAGTCTTGTTACAAAAGCAGTTGTGATAACAAAATGATATTTCAGGTTGGTTACCTGATCGCGGGATAGAATGCCAACTCCTTCTGTTTCTGCAAAGCGCTTCTCCTTGCAGTTTTGGCGGACATAATCAATGTCCCCTGAACTAACAGCATGAAAAAACAACTGTTCATCATTTAGTGAACGATGAAATTTTTCTTCTTCGCTGTCCTTTGTTTCCTGTACATACCATTCCTGCAGCAATCCCATAATGAATCATCCCCCAATGAATTAACTGTACTCTTATTGTACATTGAACTTATCAGATAGAAATATCGTAGCACGAATTTGATATTTTCGCAATGTGTCTGATGCTATGAAATGATGGAAGGTGTGTTATTGTTACTTTGATATTGTGAAGCGACTATGCATGGCTTACTGCCTGTATTAGGAAGCCGAAGGTTATACTGTTACCCTAATTTTTTGATAATTAAGAGAATATATTGACAAAGATATGTTTTAAATACATTATATTTTATAGAAACAAGAGTTCTGAGCTGACATATTTTGGCTGTACAAGTTTGGGGCTGTGTGCTATAATCAAAGTGAATTCAGGCAAAGAAACAAAATCAAAATTTTGCTTTAGAGTTTGTGTCTGTGTGGCTTTCACAAACTCTTATGATGCACAAACCTATACAGAGAAGAGATGCTGGTATGGCGTTGTGCGGGAAGTAGGGAAGAGAATTCTGCCTGCTTGATTGCAGAAGCCGCACAGAAAAGAGGAAAATTATGAAATTTGAACAGTTACAAAAGGACATGATGACAGCGATGAAGGCAAGAGATAAAGTGCGCAAAGATGCAATTTCGGTACTTGTATCAGCAGCAAAGAAAGTAGCTATAGATGAAGGTTGTCGTGACAATATTACTGAGGAAATTGTTGATCGTGTTATCTTGAAGGAAGTCAAATCTGTGAAAGAACAGATTGATGCCTGCCCTGACAGTAGGGAGGATTTAAAGCAGGAATATCAGGCAAGATATGATGTTTTTCAGGAGTATGCACCTAGGATGATGTCGGCAGAGGAAATTGAGGCTTTTATTACAGAGAAATTTGCAGATGTTGCTGCGCAGAAAAATAAAGGCTTGATTATGAAAACTGTTATGCCGGAATTAAAAGGAAAAGCAGATGGCAGTGTCATCAACCAAGTAGTGGCAAAGCTCTGCCAGTAAAATATCATAAAAAATAGTAGAATAATCTGCTCACCACGCCGCAAAAAATGAATACCAGAAACGCCGCAAATCCGCATAAACACTATGTTTTTGCGGATTTGCCCGTTCCTGTGGCTGCGGTATAAAAATCTGTTTTGACGCCCATTTGACGCCCTAACTCGACGGACAGATATAAGCCGCCATAAGAAGCAGTAAAAAGATATGTCCATCAAAGCTCTAAATCAGTGCTTTTTTTTCTTTGCCTTGCCCTTTGTTTTTTTCGGTTCGGCTTCCTTTGCTTTCGGCGGGTCTGCTTTCTCTACTGCGCTATGGTATGCGTCAAGAACTTCTTTCTTCCGTTCAAGCCGCACGTCCACATAACGCGCTGTGACTGCTTCAAAATTCATAGAAAGTCCAAGCGATACACCGATACCCGCGAGCGTATGTCCCAAGACCTCGCCCACTGTGTAGAAGTCGCCCGTCAGTTGGTGCATATTCGTAGCCGCTGTATGCCCTTACGGTATAATAAGGACAAATCGGAAAACCCATTATTACCAAGGTTGCTCAGGTGTTGTAAAGCGCGCATATGACACTAAATACAGAAACAAATAATGTATACAATACTATATGTTGTTGTTTTCTGAAAGCAAAGAAATCCATGAGCAATCTTAATCAGAGAGGATTTTCGGATTTGCCACCATTCTTTTTCCATTACAATACGCCCTTTGGTGGGGGCAGACTGGGAGGTGATAAGGAACCATTTCACATAAAGGACAAACGGGCAGCAACCCGGTAATACCGATTTTAATTCATATCAGCCGCACAGTAACTGACGGATGTTCAGCTACTGTGCGGCTTTTTTGTTTATAGATAACTCTGCCCTGGTGACGTAGATCACCGGGGCTTTTTTCATTTAGACAGGAGGCTTTGAAAATGCCGGAAACTTTGAATC